>JBIOJM010000245.1:0-15592 GCA_044450785.1 Isosphaerales bacterium | reverse complement strand
TCCCACACCCGCACCGTATGGTCGCGCGACCCGCTCACGATCCGTCGGCCGTCGGGGGAATACGCCACGCAATAGAACAGGCCGGTGTGCCCGCGGCGGCAGGCGAGCTCGGCACCGCTCGCGGCGTCCCACACCCGCACCGTCCAGTCGTCCGACCCGCTCACGATCCGCCGGCCGTCGGGGGATATCGCCACGCTCCTGACACTGCCGGTGTGCCCGCGGAGGCAGGCGAGCTCGGCACCGCTCGCGGCGTCCCACACCCGCACCGTCTGGTCGTCCGACCCGCTCACGATCCGCCGGCCGTCGGGGAATATCGCCACTCGCCAACACCACGCGGGTGTGCCCGCGGAGGCAGGCGAGCTCGGCACCGCTCGCGGCGTCCCACACCCGCACCGTCTGGTCGTCCGACCCGCTCACGATCCGTCGGCCGTCGGGGGATATCGCCACGCTCCAGACCGGGCCGGTGTGCCCGCGGAGGCAGGCGAGCTCGGCACCGCCGAGTGGGAACGGGGGCGGGCGGAGTGAACGCAGCCAGCGGAAGCCGGGAGATCGATGCTGCTTCGATCGGCACCAGGATTCGACCAAGCTGGAGAGCCGTTCTGCCTCCAGGCGGCTCCAGGGAGGGCCTTCCTCAGACCATCCGCCATGGGGTGGGTCGAGGTGGGCGGCCGCCTCGGGGCAATCGTACCACCAGCACCGGTTCCACAAGCACTGGAACAGTGTGGTCGGATGGCGAGCCAGGAACTGAATGTCGACGCGGAGCGCCTGGAAGATGAGCCGCAGATGATGGCGAGCGGGATGATCGAGGGGCATGGCCTCGATGGTTTGGTTCAAGTCCATCGCCAGGTCGAACACAGATCCCACCTCGGCCTTGGCCTCCAGGAACGGCAGGTCGCGGAGCAGGACCGCCAGGTCGTCCCAGCGGGCGGCCTCAACCAATTGAGCAGGCAAGTGGCGCAAAGCGTAGGGCGACATTTTCTCCGCCCGACGTCGGTATTCCGCCCAGCACCAGCCGGCCAGCCGCTCGTGGCCCCGGCGCGGGCTGACAAAGAACCGGCCGGCCGGGCGCGGGTCCTTTGCCTCCGTGAGCCAGTCTGAGAACGACTTGTGGAAGACCGCCCGGCGGCCGTCGCGGTCAGGCAGATACGCCGCTAGTCGGTCGAGCAAGGGGGGCAAGACGTAGTCGGGGTCGAGGCCCGTGGCCGAGGCGATCTCGGCCGGGGTCAATGGCTCGCGCGCGGCAATCACGACCTCCAACACCTGGCGCGCGGGGGCATACGAGGCGTCGTCGGGAAAGTGCCGCTCGAAGAACGTGGTGTACAGCCCGGTTAGACCGGGTGGCAGGGCGTCGAGGTGGGCGAAGTCGTAGCTGCCCGATTCCAGGCCCAAGAGCGCTTGCTCGGTCCAGAGGAAGTTGCCCCCACTCTTCTCGCGCACACGGCGGATGGCTTCCTCCGCGGAGACCCCGCTTCCCTGTAAACGCTCGTACAGATCTGGCTGGCCCATCCGTTGGGCGAGGAACCGTTCGATGTCGTCGAGGTTGAGGGGCTCGTCGGCCCGGATCTCCTCGGCCCGCAGGCCGCTCAAGCGGCGCAGGACGTCGGGCTCCTTCCGGGTTGTCGCCACGACCCGCAGCCAGCCGGGCAGGCGGTCGAGCCGGGAAGGAGACAGCAGCGTGACGATCGACAACCCCTCGCGGACGGCGAGCGTCTCGTCGAGGGCGTCGATCAGGATGTAGCGCGACCCTCCGGCCGGAGTCGGCACCTTGTGCAGCGGGTTCAAGATCCCTTCCTCGAACGCGCTGGCCGGGTCCGTCTCGCACCGGGCCTCGCCGAGCGCCGCTTCGACCTGCGGGTCGTCGAGCTGGCTGGCGTAGGTGTCGAGCTGGCTGGCGATCATGCCGGCGAGGCCCCGGATGAACCGACCGGGGCGGAGCGTCTCGGGAGTGTCGGCACGGCAGCAGTGGTAGGCGAGCACCTGGCCGCCGGGGTTCATGTGCACGAGCTGGGCCACGATGGCCGACTTGCCGATTCCTGGGTCGCCGGTGATCAGCAATGCGCGATGCCGGTCGCGATCGGCGCGCCAGGCGTCGATCCGCTCGAACAGCCACTCCCGGCCGCAGAAATCCCGGCGCTTGTCGTAGAGAAAGGGACCAAAGTCGAAATGGGGGAAACGGTCGTCCCACCGGCGATAGCGGGGCGGCTCGCCATGCAAGTAGGCCTGGATGGCGTCGACGAGCCGCTGGAAGCCCCGCTTGTACTGGTCGGGCGAGTCGCGCCAGGCGGTCAGGTCGATGTAGTCGAGCCGGAAGATCACGAAAGGGGGCTCGCAGGGCTCCGCCAGCGCTGGCACGATTGGCAGCTTGCAGGCGAAGCGGGCAAACGCCAGCTCATCCCGGCAGACGCTCTCTTCGCGCACGGCATGCGGCGTGAGCACCGCCACCACGAGCTGGCTGGTGCGCAGGCCGGCCTCGATCTCGTCGTCCCACTCCTTCCCCGTCCGGATCTTGCGTTTGTCACGCCAGACCTCGAAGCCCAGGAGCGAGAGGTCGGACTCAAGGCGCTCGGCCAGCTCCCCGGCATCGGCGCGGCCGTAGCTGAGGAAGAGGCGGACCTTTTCCGTGGAAGTTGTACCCAAAGGAGGATTGCTCATGAGCGCCGATCTCGGTTGTCAGGGCTTCCGCACCAAGTTGTGGCAAGGTCTCCGGTCCATGCCACACGGCTGGACCCCAGGTCTCCCGGTCCGAGCCCCGGCGGGAGACCTGCGGTCCAGCAGACGGCGGCGACCCTTCGGGTGCCCGGGGACCCGGGCCGAACCGTCACCAAGCTGAAGTCGGGAAGGTATTCCCGGCCCACTTCTTAGGGCCAAGCCGTCCCCATCGATCATCCCACTACGTCTTCAACGCTTCCAGCTCCTTGACCTGCTCCGGTTTCATGCACGGGCAGCCATCGCATGGGGTCTTCCCCTTGACACCGAGCTTGCCGACCTCGGCCAGCGGGCCGGGGCCGGCCTTGAAGACGACGCCCTTGCCCGTGCCTTTCCAGTGGACAATGTGGCACTGGAGGGCGTCAACCTCGAGCCAGTCGCCGCCTTTCAGGACGCGGTGGCTCCAGGCGGAGGTGCCCCGCTCGTAGTAGGGCTTCGACCAGATTTCCATCTCGCCCTCGAGGATGCCGTAGATCTCGACGATCGGCGCGCCGTGGACGTGGCAGTCCTGCTTGTCCTTGTCGGTGAAGAAGCTCCAGGTGAAGCCCTGGCCCTGCATCTGGTAACGCAGGTAGGGATCGGCCACGCGGAGGTTGAAGGCCCTATCGCCGACGTCGAGGATCTCGTCAAGGGTCTTCTTCGGTAGGTGCCGCACTCCGCTCAGGTTGTGGCTGAGCCACTCGTTGGCCAGGGCGTCCATGCTGGCGCGGTCGGAGACCGGGCTGAAGAGACGGCGGAGGGCTTCGGCTTGCAGCTTCATCCGCCTCAATTCCGCGGCCTTCCGAGGGTCCTTTTCCTTTTCGGGTTCGGGAGGATTCTTCTGGAACTCCGCATGCCGTTGTTTGAGCTCCTCGAAGACCTTCCGGGCCGTCGGCGAGAGCTGCGACTCCCCCAGCGCCTCGTCACAGGTCAGCCAGCGGCCGTTGAGATGCTTGCGCAGCGGCTCGCGCTGCTTCGGGGCCACCCAGAGCTCCACGGGATAGACCGTGTAGTGGGTCATCAGGGGCTGGCCGTTTTCGTCCTTCTGGGTCGGCGAGGGCATCGGGTGCTCGACCGCTTCGATCTCCTGATCCAGGGTGTATGCACCGGCCGGAATCTTCAGTTCGTCCTTCACGATGTGATCGATGTAGGCGTCTAGCGGCGTCCCCTGGATGAACTCCGCGAGCGGTTCGGCGACGGTCTTCTTCGCCGGCAGAGCCAGGTACGGCTGGCCGCTGGGGTCCTTCCAGTGCTCGTGGAGATAAATCAGGAACCCGACGTGGCCTCCGGGTAGGTTCTCACGGATCAGCAGGTGGACGACGTGCAAGGAACGGGGTTGCATGGTTCATCTCCTGGACTAAAAGGCATACGATCGTTTTGCCCAACTACCGCTTCCCTGCGAGACCACAATCGCCCATGGGCCCGGGCTTGATGTGCAGCCAGAGCCTGGCGTATTTCCTGAAGGTCGCGACAACCTGGTCAACCTCCCCGGCGCCGCGAAGGCACCAGAGCCGGCAAATCTGGTCCCAGCTACTCTGGGCCATGCGGATCTGCTCCGCGGTGAGGAGGCTCAAGGCGTGATCGTAGTAGCTGCATGCGAGCTTTGAAGCATCCGGCAGACCCGAAACCAGAGTGGCTTCGCCCTCGGTGACGAAGATCCAGTACAGATCTTCGCCCATGGCGTTGAGCCGCGCGGTCAGGCACGACGCTTTGACCTTGGCGGCAAGCTCGCGGGATAACTGGTCTTCACCGATCAACAGGGCGAGGGTCGCGGCATTCACGCCGGGGAAATAGTCACCGCCGCTGATCTGAAAGGCGTCGTTGTAGAGCTGGAACGCCTCGTGGTAGTACTGCCAGGGCACCGAGCCGCCCGGCGGCGCTGGCCCGGGGAAGCCCAGGTCTTCCCAGGCGTTGTCGGCCAGATTCTTGAACGCGCGGCCGATGCGGGCGAGGGTCTCGAAATCGCCGAAAACCCAGCAGAACCGGCGGAGTGGCTGGACCACGGCAATGGCGGCATTCAGCTTCCTTTGCTCAGCCAGGATGAGCGCGAGTTCGGTCGAGAGGGGAATCGCGAGCGGAAAGTCAGCCCGAGCCTGCTCGATCAATGACAGAGCGTCGTCGAGCTTGCCCGAATTCAGTTTCTTGTGCACCCGGGCCAGTATAATCCGGTAGCTGGGCCCGCGCCGGGGAGGATCGGAAGTCCCTTGACGAAGCTCTCGAAGGACCCGATCGGCGGTCTGAAGACGAGCAGCGGCCACACCGGAAGAGACCAGGGCGCTCTCGATTTGAACCGGGACGTAATTGGACCACTTGACGGTCACTAGCCCGTAGACTGCCAGAGCGAACAGATATTCTTCGAGCCAGAGACTATGGCGTCCGTTCTGCTTGTAACCCAGCCAGAGGGCTGCCTCTTGCCGCATGCGCAGCAAGATCGCCAGGGCGCGGTCCACCTTGGAGTTGCCGACGAAGTCACGCCGGTTTGCAGGCGGCTGGCGGGATTCCGCGTCTTGCTCCGAGCGGATCTGAGCAGTCTCGTTGGCGAGCAGGCACTCGAACTCGAAGAGGAAAGCCAGACGCTGCGCTCGCTCGGCCCGCTCGCGCTCGTCGCGTTCAAAGGGTGACGGAGGAACCACGGCGCGGGGGGGCTGGTTCGACCGCCGGCGCCCGGCCAGCACGGCGTCCCTGGCGACCGGGTCGCTATAGAGCCGGTGCAGGATCCGGGTCTTGAGCTCCATCTCGAGCTTGACGAAGTCCCATACCAAGACGTTCGCGTCGCTCATTTCCCCGTAGTCGATCACGACCGGGAATTCCACCTCCCCGCGCTGGTGGCCGACGAGGATGTTCTTGCCGTGCAGGTCGCCGTGCGATCGGCCGATCAGGGTGGAGGGCACCTTCTCCTTCACAATCGGCGAGGCTGGTTTCTTGGAAGTCGAAGATGTCTCGTCCGCCTCGAATGCCCAGCAAAGATAGTCGTAGGGATCGAGGTAAACGGGTGGACCGGTGAAATCGGGCTTGTCTAGCCCCCCCAGCAGCCAGATTGCGTCGCTGCGAAGCGCCTCCTGGGGCGCGACTTCCGCGGGCGTGTGGGCTTTCAGTTTCCAATCGTCCCACAGGGGCCGTTTCTGGCTGGACCACTTCGTCAGGGCGCGGGCGAGATGCCGACGGTAAAATGCTCGCGTTTTCTCGGGATCGGGACGCCCGGCAGTGTAAAACCAGCGGTACAGGTCGCCGTAGATCTGGCTGATGACCCGCTCGACCGACACTGGGTCCGGCTTGTCATCAGCGATCGACCACCATGCGACGTCATCGAGGAATTCGGGGTACTGGGTCTTCTGGTCGAGGCCGAAAAGGGTGTATGCGTTCTCATAAACAACGGCCACGCGATGGTCGGGCAACTTGGTGAGTTCCAGGCGGACGAAGATGCGACCGCCGATGAAGCGGCTACCGGTGCAGCGTGACCAGCCCTGGTAGTCCCTCTCAACTTCCTCGGCGGTGCCCAGTTTCACCATATGCGTCTGGATCTGCCGGCTTGTGCGCACCTCGACACCGAGGATGACTTTTTTCTCTTGTTCGGCCGAATATCCGGCCAGGCAGTCATGAATCGTGATCTCCCGCACATCGGGGGCCGGGAACACAATTTCGAGCTCGGCCGTAAACCGTGGCTTGAGATCCTGTCGCACCCGCTCCTCGGCCCGCCCCAGCCAGCGGACTCGCAAAGGCCCGCTCTGGCGCCGCGGTGACTTGGTCATTATTCGCTCCTTTCCCGAATCGTGCGCCGGATTCATTTTCCAGAGATACCATGATTACTCAACTGACCACATCAAGGATTGACCGGTTCCGAAGTTCGTTCAGTTCAGCGACAGCCCCCGAGTTTCGCGGCGGTACCACCCGCGCTGCGCCCCGGGGGATTCGGTTGCCAGCGAGGGCAGCCATGGCAGTCGGCAAAGTGGCCGCAAGCCTGCAGCAGCCTGTCCCGTAGATCTGCCCCAGCGGGGGGGCGACAGCGTCGTGTCCATCGCTTGCAGGAACCGCCGCTGGCTGGCGATCAGCCAGTAGATGTCGGGCATGGGTGCAGTCTCCGGTACGGCAGTCGCTTGAAGGTTAAAAGGAGGTTGACCAAACCCTCCCGGCCGGAACTTCGCTCCGAGTCGCGTCAGCGGCCGAGCTTGGCCTTGAGTTGTTCGAGGATTCGCTGATCGGCCGACGAGACGAAGAGACCTTTAGCTGACATACCCGAAAGGATGTCATAAGCTCGGCCCCACCAGTGGATCGCCTCGCGTTCTCGCTGTCTTTCGAGGAGGCCGGCGATCTTCAAGCACGACACCCACAGGTCGCGCTGCCAGGCGGCGTTGGTTGGGTTGGCCGCTGCCAGACGCTGGAAAATCGCCAGGCTGGCGCGGTAGGCCTTCATGCCCTCGGTGACGTCACCCTGCGCCACCAGCACGTCGCACACCTTGGTGTGGCAGACCGACAGGTCGCGTTGCCACTCGGCGTTGGTGGGGTCAGCCGCCGCCAGTCGCTGCGCGATCGCCAGGCTGTCGCGGTAGGCCTTCAGGGCACCTGCCGCGTCACCCTGCGCCATGAGAACGTTGCCCACCCGCTCGCGGCTGAGCGATAGGTCGCGCTGCCATTCAGCGTTCGTGGGGTCGGCCGCCGCCAGTCGCTGCGCGATCGCCAAGCTGTGGCGGAAGGCCTCGAGGGCCCCCGCCGCGTCCCGCTGCGCCACCAGCAGGTCGCCCAACTCGGTGTGGCAGGCCGACAGGTTGCGTTGCCATTCGGCGTTGGTGGGGTCGGCCGCCGCCAGCCGCTGCGCGATCGCCAGGCTGTCACGGCAGGCCTTCAGGGCCCCGGCCGAGTCACCCCGCGCGAGCAGAATTCCCCCCACCTGACGATGGCTGACCGACAGGTCGTGTTGCCACCCTGCGTTCGTGGGGTCGGCCGCCGACAGACGCTGACTGATCGCCAGGCTGTCGCGGTAGGCTTTCAGGGCCCCGGCCGAGTCACCGTGCGCCACTAGCACGTCGCCCATCTTGCTGTGGCTTGCCGACAGGTCGCGTTGCCATCCGGCGTTGGTGGGGTCGGCCGCCGACAGTCGCTGCGCGATCGCCACGCTGTCGCGGTAGGCCTTCAGGGCCCCGGCCGTGTCGCCTTGCGCCAACAGCACGTTGCCCACCCGGTTTTGGCTGGCCGACACGTCGCGCTGCCATCCGGCGTTGGTGGGGTCCGCCGCCAACAGTCGCTGGAAAAACGCCAGGCTGTCGCGATAGGCCTTCAAGGCCCCGGCCGCGTCACCCTGCGCCAACAGCACGTCGCCCACCTTGATGTGGCTGACCGACAGGTCGCGTTGCCACTTGGCGTTGGTGGGATCGGCCGCCGCCAGACGCTGCGCGATCGCCAGGCTGTCGCGGTAGGCCTTCAAGGCCCCGGCCGCGTCACCCTGCGCCAACAGCACGTCGCCCACCTTGTCGTGGCTGTTCGACAGGTCGCGTTGGCACTCGGCATTGGTGGGGTCGGCCGCCGCCAGCCGCAGTAAAACCGCCAGGCTTTCGCGGTAGGCATCGAAGGCCCCCGCCGCGTCCCCCTGCGCCAGTACCACATCGCCCACGCGGGAGTGGCTGGCCGCGAGGTCCTGTTGCCGTCCGATGTTGGTGGGGTCGGCCGCCGCCAGCCGGTGACGGATCTCCAGGCTGTCACGGTAGGCCTTGAGGGCCCCGGCCGTGTCCCCCTGCGCCACCAGCACGCCGCCGACCTTCTCGTGGCTGACCGACAGGTCGCGTTGCCACTCCGAGTTGCTTGGGTCCTGCGTCGCCAGTCGCTCGCACATCGCCAGGGACGACCAATAGGCCTTCAGCCCACCGGTGGCGTCACCCTGCGCCACCAGCACGTCGGCCAACTTCATCTGGCTCGCCGACAGGCCGCGTTGCCACCTCGCGTTACTGGGGTCCTGCGTCGCCAGACGCTCGCAAATCGCCAGGGACGTCCGGTAGGCCTTGAGGGCCCCGGCCATGTCCCCCTGCGCCACCAATACGCCGCCGACCTTCTCGTGGCTCACCGACAGGTCGTGATGCCACTCCGCGTTGCTGGGGTCCTGCGTCGCCAGCCGCTCGCAAATCGCCAGAGCCGCCTGGTAGGCCTTGAGCGCACCGGCGGCGTCACCCTGCACCACCAGCACATCGCCCAACTTCCCATGGCTCACCGACAGGTCGTGTTGCCACTCCGCGTTGCTGGAGTCCTGATTGATCAGGCACATGAGAATGTGTTCAGCCGCAGCCAGCAGCCCACGGCGGCTCGCCAGGTTCGCCTCGTTGGCGATCGCGTCGCTGAGATCGAAGTTGAACCGGTTACAAAGGACTCCGGTCCAATCTGGCTCGTCGCTGAGCTGGTCAGGCAGCGAGATCACCCAGTCAAGGCCAGGATTCGGGTCGGAATCGATCCCGGCCAGGATGTGCGTGGCAAGGGCCCGCGTCGCGCCGGTCTCTTCGCCGGCCGACAGTGCGCCGCCGTAAGTTCGGGCCGCTCGAGCGCGATCATCAGCCCCGATCAGGTGGACCATGAGCTCGGACTGACGCAGCGGGTCGGATGACGGCAGCCTTGCCAGGTGATCGGCAACGGCCGAGTGAATCCGCCGGGCCAGGTCGTGGTCACCTAGGTTGCGATGCCGGATCGCCTGGCGCATCTGGAGGTGAAAGAAGTCCCACTGCTCGGCCAACCCACGGCGGGCGATGTGGGCGCGGAAGCCGCGACGCAAGGCGGCGAGCTTCAGGTCGTCCCAGTCCTTCAGCGGGCAATCGCGAAACAGCAACTCGGCCACGGCCGGCACCAGGACCCGCAGGTCCGACTCGCGCCAGCCGAAGCGGCTCAGCGCGATCAGGTCGGCGAAGGCGCGGGCGAAGGGAGAGCCATGGATCTTCTCGGTCTGGTCGAGCAGCCACCCATAGAGGCCCACGACATCGGGCGGCATCCGCCTGGCCACGTCGAGCACCATCTGGTGCAGCCGCTGCTCAGGCGTGCCACTGAACTCCCGATCGGCGCGGGCGAAGTCGTCCTCGTCGAGCAGGTTCAGTTGCTCGACGGCCAGGGTCAGCCAGAGTGGGTTGCCCGCGGCGGGAGTGCCATCCGGCAGGCGCTTGGCGGTGACCAAACGCAGCACCTGGGAGTTGAGCGTGCGGTGGTAACGCTTGCACACGGCCTGGGCGATCGCCTCGGCCTCGCTCACGGAGAGGTTGGGAAGTTCGCGCAGGCGGACGCCGGACCGGGAGCGCAGGGCTTCGGCCTGATCACCCGGCAAGGTGGTGACGATCAGGCGGGCGTTCGCCGGCCAGAGCTTCGGCAGCCAGGTCAGGAACCGGGCCCGGGTCGTCGGCTCGAACTGGTTGAGGGCGTCGATCAGCACGACCACACGCGTCCGTGCTGAGGTCCGCCCCAACAGGGAGGCGAACGTGTTCTCGACGTCCTCGGGTGAGGCGTTCAGAGACAGAGGGTCACGTACAACGAGGAAAGCGGCCAGCTCGCCGATCCAGCGCCGGAGCAAGGCATCGACCGAGGTCGCGCGGGCGCTGATTCCCGCGGCATGGGCCAGCACGAGGTGCGTGCGATCGGCTTCGTCCGGCTTCTGACCGAAGAGGCGGTCCCAGAGCCCACGCCGTTTCGGGCCGTTCGATGCCGGGGCCTTAGCCTCCTGCAGCGCCCGGAACAGGTGAGCGAACAGGGCGCTCTTACCCGAGCCGGGCACGCCCGTGACGCATGCGCCCCCGTCTTGCCCTTCAGCGACCGGCGACCGCGCCAGGGCGAGAAGTTCGTTGGTGATTCCCTCTCGGCCGAGGAAGTCTCGGCTGCGCTGCTCGACGAACTCGGCCAGGGCGTCGCGCTCGAGATCTTCCCAGGTCCGCTCGCCAGGCTGGGCGTGGGCTTTCGTCTCGCCGTCGAGTTCGATCCAGAGGGTGCGCGCGACCAGCTTCCCGAAGTCGTCCAGCCCGGTGACGCGCTGATTCTTCTTGTCCCAGCCGGTGCGGTAGTGGTGCACCCGACCGCGGAAGTCGGGGTTTTTCTCGATGGAGGTCTTCAGCGCCACGAGCTTCGCGTGACCGGCGCGGACGGCTTCGTCCGTAGCGTGCTTGTCGCTGTACTGGGCGGCGATCTCCGGCGGAATTTGGTCGTAGGGTAGCGGATCGCGGAAGAAGAACAGGCACCGCCGCCGCTGTTCCGGGTCCTTCAGCAGGATGCCGAACTCGATCTCGAGTGCCGTCACGCTCTTGCCGGTCACCTCGGTCTGGAAGCCGGCCTCCTGCGCCGCGGCCTTCATCCGCGACTCGGGCGGAACCCAGCCGTAGCGGTCGCCCAGCAACACGATTAAGAACGGCCGGCTCCGCACGATCTCGTTCAGGCATACCTTGAGCACCCTCAGTTCTTTCTCTTCCTCGCTCCCAAGCTCGACCGTCTCGACCCCCATTCGCAGGTCGATCGTCTCGAGGTGGCAGCGCCGCTCGCGAAGGTCTTCCGCCAGCTTGGGGAAAACATGCTGGCGCAGGTGGTCCCGCTCAGCATGCATGTCCTTGAACGTGCTGCTCAGGAAGACCGGCCGCGTGTACCAGGGCTGATTCGCCTCCATCGGCTGCCTCCTCCGCTCGCGAATGCATCACCCCTTGTGTGCAGACTCCATCGCCTCGAGTAGCCGCTTCATCGTCGGGCCAACCGGCCGGCCGTCGTGGGCCAATTGTTTCCCAGAGCGGTTCCCGCTCCGGTGGCCCACGCGCCCATACCAACCCGAAGCGCAAGCGAGGGAATCGCCTCCGGAATCCTCGCTTGCGCTTCGGGTTCGTATGATGGACATGCCTTCCGCCCTGTGCGCAAGTCGTGCGTAAACCGCTCTTGTGGCTTCGAGACGTCAAACGGAAACGTTCTTCTTCCACTATAAAGGCATGGTTGGTAAAATCAATGCCCAAGAACCACTAATCAACCAACTGGCCGACGACCGTTCGCCTGCGCGCCTCGGCCCCAGGAATCAACCCATGCCGCGATCGGTGACCCTGTCGTTCGAGCTGCTTCAGACGTTCGTGAGCCTGATCCGCCACGAGGGTGAGGCGGCGGCCGTCATGAGGGAGCTGGACCTGAACCAGCCGACGATCTCGAAGCGGCTGAAGTACCTCCAGCACGCCGGCCCGCTGCTCGACCGGCCCTGGCTCGTCCGCGAGGGGAAGACCTGGAAGCTGACCGCCGAGGGGCGCAAGGTCTGGCCGGCGGTCGAGGAGCTGGTCGACCGCTACCAGAACCTGCGCACGTTCGTCGAGGAGAGAGGCAAAGCCGCCGGCGCCGTCCCAGTTCACTTCGCCTGCGGCCAGCAGATGGCCGCCGGCCTCGTGCGCCGCGCATTACGCGAGTTCCGCGAGAAGCATCCTGACGCCCGCCTCCGCATCTCGACCTTGCGAGGGCGTGCCCGAATCGAAGGCGTCTCCAACGGCTCGCTCGACCTGGCCATTGTTACGCACGACGAGCCTTCCATCCTCGAGATCGCCCGGCGCTCGCTGCACATCGAGCCGCTGGTGACGTACCGGCTGGCGCTCGTCTGCGCCTCCGGCACGAAGTGGGAATCGAAACTCAGGCCGCTTCCGAAAGCCGGCGTTCCCCCCGAGGCCTTCGCCTCTTTCCCCCTGATCCTCCCCGAGCCCGACGCCGGTATCCGCAAGGGCCTGGACGAAGTCTTGCGGTCCCGAGGATTGCTGAACAAGCTCGACATCGTCCTCGAAATCGGCGGCTGGGCGGCGATCCTGTCGTATGTGCGGGATGGGTTCGGGGTGGGGCTGGTCAGTGAAGGAGCGTTGGAGGATGCGAAGGGACTCACCGTCCGACCGCTGGACCGGACCGTGTTTCCGCCCGTCGCGCTGAAGCTGATTTGCCGTAGGCTGGCCGGCCGCGGAGAGGAACCTGACCTCTCCGACTCGGCCCGGGCATGGCAGGAAGTGATCCGAACAACGGCCAGGCCGCACCGTGGCTCCCCGGGCTGACGGCTACCGTCAGCCCGGTATTCCGCAGTCGCCCGCGGTCCTCTCAGGACATGACGTGGCGGGGTTTGGGGTCTTTGAAGTGCTGTCGCAGTGAGGGGTTCAAGCCGTAGCCCAGGCTGAGGAGCTTGATCGGGTGCAAGGTCCGCTTGGCCGCTCCTTGCTCCATCTGGATGCGGCAGGCGCCGCATTCGGTGGATCCGATGTCGATGTCGCCGTCTCGGAGTCGTCTGAGCAAACCGCGGCCGGCCCGGAGCGAAGTCCAGAAGCGATCGCGCGCCAGCCCATAGGTGCCTCCCATGCCTGAGCAGCCTCGGTTGATGAACTCCACGTCGAGCCCGAGTACGGTGCGGAGGATCTCCAGACCGGGCGTGCCCACGTCGAGGGCTCGAAGATGGCACGGCTGGTGATAGCCGACGCGCGCGTGGAGGGGCTCGTGGGGACGGGGCAACTGGCCTCGAGCATCGAGGCCCAGGAGATACTGGCCGACGTCCATGGTATTGGCGGCGACGAGCTCGGCGTCGAGATCTTCGGTGAGCTTGACGTACTCGTGGCGGAGCATCAGAGCGGCGGTCGGCTCGGAACAGACGACGGTGTAGCCGTCGCGAACCGCATTGGCCAGGACGCGCAGGTTCGCCACGGCCTGGTCGCGCGCGTGATCGATGTCGCCGACGATCAAGGCCGCCATGCCCGAGCTGCGCTGGCGGGACGGCACGAAGACATTGACATCCGCCTGACGGAGCACCGAGACGACGGCTTCGGCGAGCTCCTGATCATAATAGTTGGCGTAGACGTCGACGAAATAGACGACACGGGGGCCCGATTGCTGGGGACGGGGCTTGGTCAAGCCGAGACGAGCCGCGCGGCGCGTGAACGAGGTGCGCCGCACCCGCGGCAGGAGCCGGTGGCGGGAGACGCCGAGCAGCCGATCGAGCAGCCATCGCGCGGAGCGCCGCGACAGCAGGAAGTTCGTGAGGATCGGAAACTGGCTCCCCAGCCGCGCCCAAAACTCGATCCGAGAGAAGACCCAGTCGCTCGGGGGCAGCCCGTGCTTCTCCACGTAGGCCGCCTTGGCTTCGAGCATCAAGCTGGACACATCGACGGCCGACGGGCACTCGGTCCGGCAACGCATGCAATGAATGCAGAGATCGGCGTGCGCCTTGAACTCATCCCCGCCCCAGAGGCGCGGATCGACCTGGCCGGTGGAAATCTCGCGAATCAGGTTGGCCTGCGATCGGGGCGAGGCCGCCTCCCGTCGCTGCGCGCGAAAGCTCGGGCACATCCGCGAGGTGGGATCAAGCGACCGGCAAGTCCCACAACCCTGGCAGGCGGACGCCGTCTCGATCAGACTCAATCCGGGCCAGCGCAGGGCGGGCCCGATGACCGGAGTGAGAGCCGGCAGGGCGGGCTCCGGCGCGGAACCGGCTGTTTCCGCCCCGCTCGAGGAGGCCAGTGGCGACTTCGCCTCGGCCGGAACCTCACCGCCGCCCCAGGAGCCGACCGCGTCCGCCCCGAGGACCTCCGGATCGGGTCCCTCCGGTTCAGCGGGCCATGAGTTCAAGCCGCGGATCATCAGGTGCGGGTCGTCGCCGATGATCTTTCCCGGATTGAGCTGGTCCAGCGGGTCGAAGGCATCCTTGATCTCGCGAAAGACCTGAGTGAGCTCACCGTACTGTTTCCTGAGGAACTGGGTGCGGGCCAGGCCGCAGCCCTGGGCGCTGGAGATGGTCCCGCCCGCCTCGAGAACGATGTCGTAGAAGCGGCAGGCCAGCGGTTCGAGCTTGGCCCGATCGCCGGGATCGGACAGGTCGAGAAACGGCCGGAGACGGATCCGGCCGTCGCCGGCATAGGCGTCGAGGGTCCAGGTGAGATTATGTTGCTGGAGCAGGCTCTGCAACCGCTGGAGGACGGGTGCGAGATGAAGAGGGGGGACAGCCACGTCGTCGACGATGGAGACCGGCCGCGCTCGGCCGCGAAACCGCATCAAGAGGGGTTCGACCAGGCGGCGCAAGCTCAGAAGACGTTCGCACTCGGTCCGCTTGAGCGTTCCAAACGGCTCGCTGGCCAGGACCCTCCGCTGGGCAGCCCAGTCGCTCAACCGGCGGACCTTACCAGCCACCTCGTCGGGCTCGTTGCCTTCGAACTCGACCGTCAAGACGGCCTCGGCCCTCTCATCGATCCAGCCGCGGAACGACGCGTCGGCATCGCGCGCCAGGCTGAGCGAGCGCCGGTCGAAGAGATCGCATGAGGACGGGCCGAAGGAGGGGTCCAGCAGCTCGGTCACGAAAGCCGCGGCGTCGGACAGACCGATGAACGGAAGCAGCACCACGCCCTGGGCGGCGGGCAAGGGGACGGTGCGCAACACCGCCTGGAGCACGACCGCCAAGGTCCCTTCGGAACCCGCGATCAGCCGGCCGAGATGGATTCCCGACTCGCCGGCGGCGCGAGCCAGCGCGTAACCGGCGCGATTGCGCCGCACGGCCGGCATCAGCCGCTCGAGCCGGCCCTCGCTCGATCGAAACAACGTCTGGAGCTTTCGGACGATCAACTCCTTGAGGTTGGCCGGCTCGGCCTCGAAATCCGGCCACGGCTCAAACCCCAGATCGGCCACCTCTCCCTGCGCGAAGACGACTCGCAGCCGATCGACGTGATCGCCGGTCGATCCATAGCGCAACGACCGGGCGCCCGCGGCATCGACGGCGATCATCCCTCCCACGGTGGTGACGTCGCCATCGCTGGGAATCGGCTCGAGCCGGCGCCCGCGAGGGGCTAGCTGCGCATTGAGTACGTCGAGCACGACCCCCGGCTCGACCACCACGTGGTCCGGCCCGATCGCGATCACCTTGCGGAGATGCCGGCTCAGATCGACAACCAGCCCCGGGCCCAATGACCCGCCCCCGGTGTCCGTC
>JBIOJM010000244.1:0-15621 GCA_044450785.1 Isosphaerales bacterium | reverse complement strand
GCCTCGGGCCATTTTCAGGGCCGGGTGTTGGCCATCGATCCCCATCGCGTCCGCAGCTTCAGTAAACGCCACATGCGCCGCCACCGCCTCGACGAAGCCGTACGCCCGACCAAGACCGCGCAAACCTTCTTCGTGCTGGACCCTGACACCCACCAGCCAGTCTGTTTCACAACGGGTACTTCCGCGCGCACGGCCTCGGCCGCCGCAGAGGAATTACTCCGGTTAGCCGCCGACATCCTTGACACGCAACCCGGACAGACGCTGGTGCCGGCCGATGCCGAGCACTTCACGGTCGAACTGCTGGAAAAGGTCAAGTCTCAGACGAACTTCGACCTCCTGGTACCGATGCCCGATCAGCCCAGCCTGCGCGCGAAACTACGTGAATTGCCCTCCGAGATGTTCCAGCCGCGTTGGGCGGGTTACGCAACGGCGGAGCTGGCCTACACCCCCAAGAACAGCCAGGCAGGACCGTTCTACCAGTACATTCAGCGGGAGGGAGAGCGGCCCGAGGAGCACCACTTCAAGGCGTTCCTCTCGACCAAGGACGGCGAAGAGGCTACCGCGTTGACTGAGGATTTTCCCAAGCGGTGGCATGTGGAGGAGTTCTTCAATGCCCATCAGGCATTGGGCTGGAACCGGGCGGGGACCTGCAATCTCAACATTCGTTACGGGCAAATGACGATGGCCCTGATCGCTCAGGCGGCGATCGATCGGTTTCGAAAGCGGCTTGCCCCACCCACTGCGAGTTGGGACGCGGAGCACATGGCCAAGGCTTACTTCGCTGGGCTGGAAGGGGACGTGCGGGTCGACGGCGATAAAATAATAGTTACGTACTATAATGCAACCGATGCTGATAAACTACGAGAGCACTATGAGTATTTGCCGGCCAAACTCAGAGCCGAGAGCATCGACCCACGGGTTCCATGGCTGTATGGCTTTGAACTCGATTTTCGCTTCCGATGATGTCAAATAAACCCACCCGTCAAAATCGCTGTTGCGAAGGGGGGGGAAAGGGATCGATCGGCCGCGCTGTCTTTCGATCGCGCGCAAGAAAAATCACCCGTCGCCCAACTGCCGCTCCAGTCGAGTCTACACTCCCTTCTCATCACTCCAGCCTCGCCCTCCCGAAGACGATCCGTCATTGTCGGGAATTTGGCTCAGATCAAACGTCGGTCACACCCTGTGGGTGCGTTCTGGCTCAAGGGGGTGCGACCCATCGGCCCACCCGGCGGTCATCGATCCGGGTCACGCATCAGGGAGAGGGGTTGATCTTCCAAGAGCGCGCGAACGTGTTCCGAACCGGCCAGAACCAAAACGGCAGAAGCCGGCGCCTCGACGCGGATGGACCCGAACAGGTCGGGGCCTGGCGCCAGGCGGCGGCCGCCGGAGTGTTCGAGCAGGCGATCGACCTCCGCCACGGCCGCCGTCGCGGCCGCCTGGATTGACTGGGCGATCGTCTTCCGCGCCGCCTTCGAGGGTCGACCAGGCGCCGCCGCCGGCGCTGGCCCCGTGTCGAGCAGGACGATGGCACGGGCCATCGCATCGGGCGCGAGCCGGGCCAGGCGCCGGGCGAATTCGGGGCTGATCTTGGGCTTCGGCGACTTGCTCGATTGACGGGGCATACGACGGGCTCGCGACGGGTCGTTCAGAGGGCGGCGAGGGCCTCGGCTGGTCGGACCAGGCCGAAACCCCAGCGATTATCGGGCCGGAGCGCGGCGCCTCCGGGATGAGTGGCCGTCTCCTTCAATGCACGGACGACTTCCGCCACCGGCGCGTCGGGCCGCGCAGCCATGAGCAGGGCGGCGCAGCCGGCGACGTGGGGGGTCGCCATCGACGTGCCGTCCATGTAGGAGAAGGCGTTGTATGCGTTGCCCGGCGAGCTGCTGTTACCGTGGTTCTCGTTGCCGATGGCGACCACCGGCAGGATACCGTACTGGTCGATGAGGATCGCGAAGATCTCGGCGAAGAGGGGCTCGTAGTAGCTGAACCCCAAGGACATGTTGATGACGTCGGCCCCCTTCTCAACGGCCCAGGACAGCCCCTCGAGGAGTGTCCGCACTGTCGCGTCGCCGATGAGGACGCCGGCGACCACGCTCAAAACAATGCCGTTTGCAGAAACGATGCGCATGCTGCGATCCAACCAGGGGAGTTTCTCGGTGCCGCTCGCCCCTCACCCCAACCCTCTCCCGCGGGAGAGGGTGCTAGAAACTGCGCACCTGACCGCCTGGGAGTAACATCATTCGTCGATCATGGCCCTGTCCAACGATCAGACGACGGCGGCTTTCACGCAATGGATCGGCGGGAGCGAGGCGGAGACGCATTCGAAGGAGTCGCCTCCATCGCGCCCACGCCAAAGCTGGCCGGTGGTCGTGCCGAACCAGACCGAGGGCCGGCCGCCGTCGTCGACGTCCATCGCGTCGCGCAGCACCGTGAACCAGGCGTCTTTCTTCGGCAGGCCGTCGGTCAACCGCTGCCACTTCTCGCCCGCGCTCTCGCTCCGCCACACTGCCGGCCGCGCTCCGGGGCAAGTGCGAGTCGCGCCTTCGAGCGGGACGACGTACACCGTGTTCGCATCATGCGGGTGGACCACGATCGGGAAGCCGAAGTCGCTCGGCAACCCCTTGGCGATGCTTTTCCAGCTCCGGCCGCCGTCGTCGCTTCGGAGCACGCCAAGCGTCGGGTCGTCTGGAAAGCCGCCGTGGTTTTGCATGTAGAGGCGCTGCGGGAGATCGGGATGCGCCGCGATCTTGTGCACGCACTGGCCGAACTCGGGGAAGCGGTCGGGCCGGAAGCCGGCACCGACGCCTGCGTTCTCCGCCGCGAAGCTCGTCTCGCCGTCGCGGCTCGCGTAATGTCCGCCGGTCGAGATGCCGAGGTGAAGCGCATCGCCGTGCGAAAGGATGGTGTGCAGGCAGAGCCCGCCGTTGCCGGGCTGCCACTGCCGCGCATGCGCGTGGTCGGTGATCCCCGCGACCTTCTCCCAGTTGTCTCCGCCGTCGCGGCTGCGGAAGAGCGCCGCCGGCTCGACCCCGCAGAGGTAGTCGGTCGAATCGCCACCCGCGGCGAGCGACCAGACGTTCTTCAGCGTGCGTCCGTCATCCGCCGCGAACGCGGGCGCCGACTTTGTCGGCTTGAACTTCTTCCCGAGGTCCTTGCTCACCTGGACCGTCGTGCCGAACCACGGCGAGCTCGGCACCGCGACGACCTTCGGCGTCTTCGAACGGCGATCGATCAGCGCCGTGTTGAGCGGCATCCCGCCGAAGAACGGACCTCGCAACTCGAGTCGCTTCGCACCGGGGCTGCCCTCGAGTACGAACAACCCCTTCTTCGTTCCGACGACAACCACCACTCGACTAGCCATCCTTCAACCTCCAGAAACCGCAGGCAGGATTGTGACCAGATCGCCGACCGCCAACGGGATATCCAGCTCCGCCCGCGGGCGTAAGTCGGCGTTGACGAAGACGTTGATGTGCGGCCGCGGCTCACCGCGCTCGTCGCAAATGCGCACGTGCACTTGCGGGTGCTGCCGCGCGAGCTGCGCGAGCAGGTCGCGGACGTCGTGTGCAATCATGCAAAGCTCCGCACGGCCGCCGCAGAGCGCCCGCAACTCCGGCGGGATCGCGACTCGGACCTTGGGAACCGTCGCTTCCATTGGCTTCTCGTTTCGCGCCGCGGCCTCATTCTCTCAACGCGTGCGTCGTCATGCCGTTCGCCGAACTCGCGCCGAACCGGTCTTTGATGCTCACCACCCAGAACGGACAGGTGCCGACAGGCAATTCAACCGACCTGGATTTCTCCACGAACATATCGAGACAGCGGGCGATGGTCAACCTCGATGGCCCATAACATGCTCAAAACAGGCGGTTGACAAGAATAACGCCCTGATCAAAAATGGCGGGGAGACATCTCGATGCCAGTTCGTTCGCGCAGCTCGTCGTCGGCCGGCGCAGCCTGCGCTTGATCGTGCTCAATGCGTGCTACAGCGCGCAGGCGGGCACGGGAAGTACCTTCGACGGCGTCGGCCCGGCGCTGGTCCGTCAGCGGAAGCCGGCAGTCCCGAAGCCCCCTGAACAGACGCCAGGCACTCCGCCGGTTCACATGATACGCCAGGCCCCGCGTCATGAGGCCGCTGGCTCCTCAGGCCCCCGGAGTCGAGGACGGCCGAGCACTTTTTTCCTCCGAGACGGCCACGAGCCGTTGCACCGCATTATGCAATTGGTCCCGCACGCTGCTCTCCGCCTGAATAACCTGATCACCGAAGGCGATGGTGTGTTCGATCAGCTCCCTCAACTTGACCCCCTTAATCCCGATCTCGATCCCTTCTCGTTGCCCGTCCAGTTCACGGTACCAACCGTCGAACTCGCCGGCCTGGTCAGTTCTGATGATTTCCCGCAACGTGCTCAGACCCTTCGTTCGCACTCGCTTCCAGAACCCGTTGAGCTCGCTGAACTTGAGCTCATGAGGTGGAACACGGCCCGGAAGCTCCAGTCATTCATCTGAAATCCCAGGAAGAGCATCGCCCGATTTGACAGTGCTCGTTTGACCTCCGAGTCGAGACGCGCGTCCTTACTGAGTCCCATCAGGCAGTCGAAGCAGTCATCCTCTGTGAGCACGAGCGACTCGGGCCTCTCCATGCGGCCGAACAGGTGATAGACCTGCGGCCGATCCGGGGACGGCGAGGCGTCGGGTAACAGCCCTGAGCTTCGTTCCGGCTCGCTGGAGGATTCATCCCAAGGGTAGTCATCGACTCGCGGGGCTTTGGACGCGTCTACCAATGCCCGCTCGAGCAGCCCATCCCAGTTGGTCGTGATGTACACCGGGAAGGGACAACGCGCCAGGATGCCGTGCGGCTCGGACGGGTCGCGCCGCCGCTCGGAGAACATGGCATCCGCCAGGACTTCCTCCAAACCCGCTTCCGGGCGGCCGTCGGGAGCGGCGCCCCCGAACCGGTGCAGGACCTCATTGCGGTAATCCTCTCTGATGAGCTGCAAGGCGTACTCCCTGGTCTGTGCCACCGAGAGATACTGGGCCACCTGGCGGAGTTCGCCACTGTCGAGTGCCGCGAGGGGGACCCGGCTGGACGCGGTCCAGCGACGGGCGATATCCCGGCTCGAGCCGACATACGGTTCGACCAGGCCCGGACCGAGGATCGGGGTACACGCCCCATGCTCGCTCGCGTTGATGAGAGCGGGCCAAACTCCGAAAGACGTCTCTCCCGAGGAGACGCCCGGCACGTACCAGATGCGTCCGCTAATGACGCGAGTGAACAGGACGGGCACCCATTGGTCAGGGCGGTCGCGAATTGCCATGCGGGCCCTTGCGACCGCTCAGTCGACCTGGCCATCTTGAATCAACTCATGGATCGAGGAAAGCTCACTCCTGAGCCGCTGGATCTCGCTGTCGACATCGAAGACGGGGGGAAGCAGTCTCCTGCCGCCCGGCGCATAGTGCGAGATGTCGCTGGGGTTGGCGATCGCGAGCAGAGCGCGAGTGGCACCCCGCGCACGGAGTCGCGCGGGCCTCCAATCGGCGCTGCTCAAGTACCGTGAGAAGATGACTTGGTTGTCGAGAGCCAGGAGCCGGTTTGAGACGGGGTCGCGAAGCAGTTCCTACCTCAAACCCTGCAACTCCGAGGCGCGCGGGTCGATCAAGAGCCGGATCCGTAGTGGCACCTTGGCCACGTCCGCGTCGGTGAGGGACGATTCGAGCAGCTTCTGCGCGCGGTCGTCCGCGAAGAGGGATTGCCCCAGTTTCAGGCCGTAGGACTCGGGCGCGACCGCTCCGTCTGCGAGTTCCCTGAGGTCGAGCTTGACGGAGCCCTCGACTGGGGCGAAGTCGAGATCGTCGACTGACCGGAAGCGAAGCACCACGGTGTAGCGGCTCTCGTCCCAGCGGTAAAGTCCGATTTCAAGCTCTGGCGCGGACATCGGGACTCCTTCGGCTAGCGCCTCTGAACGTCGATAACACACGGGGTTCGAAGGGCGTGCACGGCGCACCATCGCCGCGTCTGCTGAGTGGTTCACATCCGCATGGAGGAAAGCGCACAGAGCCGATTATACGAAGGCCAAGGGGCGCCAGAATAGGCGACGTAGTCCTCCCGCCTCGGAATGGTACCTAGGCGTCAGGAAACGACATCCCATACGCCTTCTGTTCGAAAGTACACAAACCACATGGGTAGGTGCCGGGGAAAAGGGGATAAGTGGGGCTCAAGCGACGATTGGCCAAGGCCAGCAAGCCCGCCCACGCCGGCGCCGAGAGACTGGTGCCTTGACGATTCGAGCCATGTCCCGGCGGCTGCGTCCTGGGTACAATATCTATCTGACTCGTGCGAGTCGTCCAAGGGAGCTGAAAACGATGTCGACTCCGGCCAACTATCCTCACATCGAGAAACGCGCCGATGGCAAAGTTTGGCTGATTGGGACGCAAACGAAAGTTCTCGAGGTCGCCCTCGATCGTTTGGCACACCACTGGGATGCCGATGAGATCCAGCGCCAGCACCCGCACCTCACGCTGGGCCAAATTCACAGTTGCCTGGCCTATTATCACGACCATCAGGAGGAAATGGATCGAGCCATCGATGAACAGTTGCGTGCCGTCGAGCATCTCCGGGGACAACACGGCGAATCCGTTGTGCGAGCCAAGATCAAAGCTCGAGGGCTCGCCTCCTGATGGTATCTCTGTATAGGGATCATCACGTGCCTTCGGCGATCACCGCGGGATTGCGGAAACGCGGAGTGGACGTACTCACGGCGGAAGAGGATGGGTCGGCAAGGCTTGACGACGACCCTCTCTTGGACCGAGCCACGTCACTTGGCCGCGTGCTTTTCAGCCAGGACCAAGATCTGTTGGCAGTCGCGCATCGGCGTTTGCAAACAGGCCCGGCTTTCGCTGGCGTCGTGTACGCTCACCAGCTCGGTATTTCCATTGGCCAAGCCGTTCACGATTTGGAGTTGATTGCCAAAATCCTCGACCCGGACGATATGCAAAACCGGGTCGAGTATCTCCCCTACTCTTGACCGCCAGGAACTGAGGGCATCGATCCTCGGGCGCGCATCTCTTGACCCCACACTCCGCGCTGCGCGCGGGTCTCCTGACCCCGACCTCCGCGCTGGGCGCGGGTCTCCCGACCCCGCCCTCGGCGCTGGGCGCGGGTCTCCTGACCCCGACCTCACCGCTGGGTGCGGGTCTCCTGACCCCACACTCCGCGCTGGGCTCCGCGCTGGGCGCGGGTCTCCTGACCCCGCACTCCGCGCTGGGCTCCGCGCTGGGCGCGGGTCTCCTGACCCCGACCTCCGCGCTGGGCGCGGGTCTCCTGACCCCGACCTCCGCTCGACCGCGGGTCTCCCTCGCTCCTTTTGCTGAGTCAATGGTCACGGCGCCCCCTCGTGCCGTGCTGATCAGCAAGAAACCTCGATTTCCTCCTGAAGTGCAACCGTCCAGCCCGTGAATTCCTCTGACCCCGGATACCTGCGCCAAAACTGCAAAACCCGGCCGCGAGCAGGATGTCCGTCAGCGACGCCTCGCGTGCGCCGGACTGCCGGGGCGGGTCTTGCCGCGACATCGGACCGGTCCGGATCTCAGGATCAGCAACCCCGCCCCAGTCGACAGCCAAAGCCCCGATCGTTCCTGGCACACCCCGCTCCCCAGAAGGACGGTGGGCGGAGGAGACAGCGCGGAAGAAATCGGGGATCGGTCTTTCCTCCGTCCTCCGGCCTCCGGCCCCCATCCTTCCGACGCGATCAGAGGCCAGTTCGTTCAAGACCGAATCGAGCACCAGGCCGCTCCGGTGTCTCGTCACGAAGGGACCGGGCTCGTTGTCGTGATCGGTTCGCTGCAGAAAGACATCGTGCTCGGAACGTGTCGGTGTGTTGGCCATAGGCTGCGCCGTGACCCAGGCGGGTTGCGGCGACATGAGGCCAGTTGAGGACGGCGTGATCGTGAACCCGGCCGGCGGCAAAGGCGTCAGGCCGGCGGGGCTGAGATTCGATGCCGGCCCGAAGGAGATTCCGGCTGTGATCAGGGGACTGGCCGCGGTCCGACCGGCACCAGCCGGCGGCGGCGTCTGGTTCAGGGGCGAGCTGAGGCCGGTGATGGAAACCTGATCCTGGGCGCCACCGAGCCCGTTGATCGCGACCGTCAAGGAATTGAACACGCTGAATACGTCCATCGGACCGCCGTCGCTCGTCCCGGTGTTGACCAACCCGGCATTCTGCAATCCTGCAACGGTCGAGCCCGCGTAGCTCGTGCCAGGCCCCTGGTACTTGATCAGGTCGGGCACCAGCAGATTGGCCACCGGAGTCCCCAAGCCGGTCACCAGGTTGTAGCCCGCGCCCGCGCTGTAGCCATTGGTGCCGCTCGCGATTGTGTTGTAATCGCTCTGGGGCAGCATGTAGAGCGCTTGCTGCGTATCGGTCGGGCTTGTGCTGTTCAAGGTCGACTCGCCCGCAGCCGCCCGTCCTTGATTGACCACGGCCAGCAATCCCGCCCAGGCCGGGGCCGACAAGCTCGTGCCGCCCACGATCTCGAACGGATCGCTGGGATCCAGGTTGTACGGGTCGGCGATCCACGCACCGGTGGCCGGATCGGCGACCAGCGAGACATCGGGGGTGCTACGGCAGCCCGTGGACTGGACCCCATCCTGATACGCCGGCTCGGGCTCGTACAGGCTGATCCCGCCGCCCGAGGCGATCATGGCGCCCGCTGCGCTGGAGTAATAGCCCCATCCCGTTTCGCTGTTGTACGAATTGTCCGCGTTGAGCGCGAGGCTTGTACCGCCGACCGCCACCACGTTGGGCGAATAGGCGGGATACTCGGGATCGGCGGCCCCGTAGTCGCCCGTGCTGGCAACAAAGGTCACGCCGGGCACGTTGAATACGCTGTCGTATTTGCCCTCATCGCTGGCGAAGACGGCCTGGCCTTCGGCGAAGCCCCAGCTCATCGACACCACCGAGACGCCCGGCTGGGCGGCGGCCGTCGCTACGCTTGCCATCAGGTCCGGGAGGGACTGGCTGTTGGCCTCGACGAGGATGATTTGCGCTCCTGGGGCGATCGCATGGACCCATTCGACATCGAGCGCTTCCTCGACTTCCCAGTTATCGGTGCCGGCGCCATTCGGGTCGGTCGATGGCAAGTTCGTGGCTTGGCCGTACTGGTTGAGCACGCTCAAGAACGATGAGGCCGGCCCATACTGGGCGTAGAGCGTCGACCCGGTCGCGGTCAGCCCGAACTGGGAGTCGAACGCGTCCACAGCCTGGTAGATATCCGGGTCGTCGTAGGCATCGACGATGGCGATGGTCTGGCCGGTGCCGTCGAGCGCCAGCGCGCTAATGCCATAGGCGGCCCGGATCTGGGCCGGGGTGTACGCGACCGTGCCGGTGGGTGAGCTCAGCGTGACGGTATTGGAAACCCCGTTGCCGCTGATGGTCATGGTATCGACGACGACGGCCGCATTGAGCTGAGCGTTGCCGCTGAGATTGAGCTGCGCGGACGGCGCGAAAACGGTGCCGCTCAGCGCGATGGCATTGCCGCTCGTGCTGAGGGCCTTCGCGTTGGCGCTCGGCTGCACGAACACGAGGCCCGCATACGTCCCCGTCGCGGGCGCAGCGAGATTGATCGCACCGTTGCCGCTCAGGGAAATGGCCCCGTAGGTGCCGCCCGCGTTGGGGTAGCTGCTGCCGGCATTGTAAATCACGACGCCCGTGCCTTTGACCGTGGCATTCCCCGACACGGTGAACCCACCCCCTTTGATGACGTAGACGCCCGCGTTGAGCGTCACGGAGGCGTTGCTGGAAATGGTGATCTGCGTGAAGGTTCCCGGACTGAGCGTCTGCGCACTGTTGCCGGTGACAGTGACGGCGCCGTAATTCGTCAGGCCGGTCGTGCTCGGCCCGGTGATATTGGCCAGGGGATCGAGCACGACCGCGGCGCCCGTGACGGGCGAGGGGCTTAAGGTCGCGTTGCCGGATTTCTGAACTTTGCCCACCAGTTGAATGCTGGAGGCCTTGACCGTGGCGTTGCCGCTCGCCGACAGGGCGCTCGTCGAGCTGGAGTCGACGACCAGCGTGCCGGGAATGTTGATGCTGCCATTGCCCGAAATCGTGAGCGCGCCACCGGCCGTTGCGTCCAGCAAGATGTCCGACTGCGTGACCGTTTCCTGGAAGTTGACGGGTGTGGACGAGGCACCCTCCGAATCGGTGACACTGAGCGTGACCGTGTAGCTGCCGGTCGTTGCGTAGACATGGCTGCCAGCGACACTGCCGGAGCCGTTGCTTTCGGTGACGGTCCCCGCCGAGGTGGTGTTGTCGCCCCAGCTAAACGTCGCAGTATGCGTCTCCAGGAAGCCGGGATCGGTGAAGCTGGCCGTGAGAGCAACCGTTTGGCCCGGTACGACCTGCGCCGCACCGCTGATTGCGCCGACGGATGGCGGTACGTTCAGGACCGTCACGACGAAGGAGCCGGTGCCGACACCGTTGCGGCCGTCACTGACGGTGACCGTCACGGTATAGGTGCCGCCTTTGCCGTAGACGTGACTGAGGGCAAATGTCTCGTTCGTCAGGTAGAGCGCCTGGGTCGCGGTGCCGTCGCCATAGTTCACGGTGGCCAAGTAAGTCGCGCTCGTGCTGGAATCGGCGAACGAGCCCGAGCCGCGGAGTGTCGCTCCCTCGTTGACGCTGGTATTGCTCCCGGCGCTCACCACCGGCAGCACGTCTTGCGTTGTCACGATGGCCGGCGGAGTGCCGTTAACCTGCACCTGCGTCGTTCCGGAGCTGGAACCCGGCGTGACCGCGACCGAGCCCACGGACGAACCGACATTGTTCAGGGTAATCGTGTTGCTGGTTCCGCCGCCGTTGAGCGCCAGGCTCTGTACGGGCACCGTGAGGGTGGACACGGTCACCTGATTGCTGCCGCTCCCGCCGTTGACCGTCAGGTTCGTCAGTGCCGTGGTGTCGGTGATCGTCTGGGTTCCAGACACCACCTGATCGCCGGATGCGGTGATCGCGTTGTTGCCGGCGGCGCCGTTGACGACGAGGCTGTTGCTCGCGGTGGCGTTGCTATTGTTGATCGTCACCGGGCCGGCCAAACTGCCGAGGTCGACGACATAGCTGTTCGTGCTCGGCCCGCCGTTGATGACGACGCCGTTGCCGCTGCTGGCCGTGATCACGACGGTGTTCGCGCCCGGCCCCCCGTTGATGGTCGTGTTCCCGCCTGGATCATTGACATAGTTCTGCGATGTGCCGTTGGCGTTGATCGTCGTGTTCGGTATCCCGGAGCGGGTGATAGTTTCCGTGACGGGACTGCCCCAGGTGACACTCCCTGGCGTTTTGTTGATGACGTTGGTGGAGCTGCTGTCGCCGTTGACGACGAGGGTGTCGGTGCCGCCGGACCCGGCAATGGTGATGGGGGTCGTGAGCGTGCTCCCGAAGTTGACCGTGTAGGTGTCCGAGCCGCCCTCGCCGGCGACGAAGACCAGGTCAGTGGGAGTGTAAACCGCAGCAGGCGGGGTGTCCGTGCTGATGACCACCTGCCCCGCCGTGGTGCCACCGCTGAGGGAGATGCTATCCTCCGGCGTGCTGCTGACGACGATCACGGCCGTGGCCGGCGGGCTGACTTCCAAGCCTTCGTCGACTGCGGTCAGCGACACCATGTAAACACCCGGGCTGGCATAGGTATGGCTGAGCGGCACGCCGCTGCCATTGCCGGCGGAGCGCGGGACGGATGTAATGTCGGGGTTCAAAGCGGTGCCGTCGCCCCAGTCGATGTTGTAGATGAAGCTGGCGCCCTGGTTGCCGCCCGGCCCGTCCACCGCGCTCGCCGTGAGGCCGACCTGGCCGGAGCTGTAGGTCGGGTTGGTGATGTCGGCCGTGACATTGAAGCCCTGACTCTGGAAAGCGCCGATGTCGGGCGGGCTGTCCACGGGCGCGCCTCGCTGGTCCGCGTTGGTGTCCGCGGGGTCACCCTTTCCGAGCGCTGGGCTGCCGGGCAAAAGGGCCATGGTCTCGGTTGGGCCGCCGTTGTTCTGGAGCGGGCCCAGCATGGGGTTGTACTGAGGGCCCACGACGTTTCCGTTGACGCCATTGGTCAGGCTTCCGGTGTTGTCGACCCCGACGAGGTTGTACGCGCTGGAGGGCGAGAGCGCACCTCCAGCGATATCGTCCAGCCCGCTCGGGCCCACGTTATCGGCGACGATGCTGTTATCCAAAATGGCTGGGACTCCTGCGAAACGTGCTTCGACGCCCGGGTCCCACAAGCCGCCACCCGAGCCGGCGGAAGGGGGCAACCACGACGGGAGTGGCGAAGTGGCCGTGTTGCCCGCGATTGTCGAGTCGGTAATCATCAGCGCGCCTGAATTTACAAATATGCCGCCACCGACGTTGGCCGTATTGTTGGCGATGGTGCTATCGGTGATTTGCATGGAGCCGGAGGCATAGAGCCCGCCACCGCTACCGGCGGGGGTGCCCGCAGTGCCGGCAGAGTTGTCCGCAATCACGCTGCCGATGACCCTGAGGCTCGCTCCGGCATTCCCCACTCCACCGCCAAAAGCTCCCCCCGTGTTGCCGGCGATGGTACTGTCTATGATCGTCGCCACGCCGACAACATTGAAGATGCCGCCACCTTCGCCGCCGCCGCCGGGATAATCGGCGGAGTTGGAGTCGATCTCGCTGTCGGAGACCGTCATCACCCAGTCGTTCAGGATGCCGCCCCCGTTTATGGCGCCGTTGTTGCCCTCGATCTTGCTGTCCGCAACCGTCAAGATATTCTGGTTCATGATACCCCCGCCGTTCGCTGAGTTTGGGGCGGAGTTGCCGGAGACGACGCAGGCGCGAACTGTGAGCGTACCGTTATTGAAGATGCCGCCTCCGCCGGCGGCCCCGCCGAGGAAGGCGTTGCTGTCCGTTCCTCCGGAGATCGTCAAGCCCGAGATGGTAGCGGCCGTGTTGCCGTCGACGCTGAACACATTGACCGTGTGGTTGCCGCTGACCGTCAAGGCATTGGCGCCGGGGCCTTGAATCACTTCCAGTCCGTCCTCCTCGAACAGCTCGAGTGTGCTGGAGAGCGTGATCGTCCAGGAATGGGTCGAGGCGTCGTAATGCGGGTCGCTCGTGGGAATCGCGAACGTCACCTGGCTACCGGCGGGGTTGGCGGGCGAATAGCCCGGATTGCCCTGATTGTTGGCCTGGTTGATCGCCCACGGTAGCGAACCAGCCACGCTGGCATCGTTGCTGGTGCTGGTCACCGTATAGACGGTCGGGCTCCCGAAGACCGGGCTCTCGAAGGCACCGATGTCCACCGCTCCGTTGATGACCCGGGGAAAGCCCGCGCCGCGCTGGTCGGTAGCGAGGCCGTACTGGCTGGCGAGCGCGACGCTCCCGGCTTTGATCGCCGGGCTGCCGGGGAGCAGGGCGATGGTTCGGGTGGGACCGCCCTTGTTGCCTGACCAGGTGAC
The DNA here is from genome assembly GCA_044450785.1 of Isosphaerales bacterium. Taxonomy (GTDB): domain Bacteria; phylum Planctomycetota; class Planctomycetia; order Isosphaerales; family Isosphaeraceae; genus JBIOJM01. Next base: position 2,177 of record JBIOJM010000244.1, on the reverse strand, counting down.
GATTTGAAACGGCACCGATGCCAGTCCGGGGTCGAGTACGTCGACCTGGTTGTGGTGGCCGTCGGCACCGGTGAGGCCACCGGATCCCCCTGGGCCTATCAAGTTGTAGGAACTGGCCGAGGAGACTTCACCCGAAATGTCACCGTAAGTGGCGGCGTACGTCAATGGAGCAGCCATTTGGTTGAGGGCGACAATCGTGTTGTAGAGAGTTGCGGGGGTGCACTCTGGCTCGTCGTCTAACCCACCCCCTTGGTTGTCGGCGATTGTGGTGTTGACTGCGGTCAGCGTGCCGAAGTTGTCAATGCCCCCCGACCCAGCCGGGCTTTGGTTGGCTCCGCCGTTCAGGGTGATCGTGGAGTTGGTGAGGTTGAGTGTCGAACCAAGCTCGTTGTCGATGCCGGGCGAGTCGTACGCAATCGTACTGTCCGTGACAGCGAGCGTCCCGGCGTTGTCGATGCCCGTACCGTCGTTGGTAATCTCGCAGCCGGCGACCGTGAGCGTCCCGGCGTTGTCGATGCCCGTACCGTCGTTGGTAATCTCGCAGCCGGCGACCGTGAGCGAACCCATGTTTTCGATGCCATCGTTCGAGCCCCCGGAGATAGCCAGGCCTATGATTGTGGCTGTCACGCCGCTGGAGATCTGGAAGACCCCGCGTGCACCGTAGGCTTCGATCGTAACGAGGTTCGCCCCGGGCCCCTGGATTACCTCTCCGGCGCTGTTGGACACGTCCAAGGCGCTCGAACCGCGGAAGAACCCGATCGTCTGGGGCGAAGAGAACGTGCCGTTGGTAACGAAACCGACGGTATTAGGAGCCGGCTCGGCGAGATTGGCCGCATTGACATTGGTGTTGAGATTCGCCCAGGCGACCGCGGCCTGGAATGTGCCGGTATCCGTCGCGTCGGACGCGGAGGTGACCAGGTACGACGAGCTGGCCTCGTAGGAGCCGATGTCGACGACCGTTCCGGCGTTCAAGCCTCCGTCCGGGCCGCGCGTGGCGCCGCGCTGGTCGGTGGTCACAACGTAGGCCGCGGCCCAAGAGTTACTGCCGTTATTCAGCGCCGGACTCGTGGACGACGCGACGGCGATGGTTTGCGTCGGCCCGCCGTTGTAGGCCAGCCCCGAGGCGAGCCCGGGATTTGCCCTGCCGACCACAAACGGGCTCACCGAGGCGCCGACGGTGCCCGTGTCGTCAACGCCGACCAGGTTGTTCGAGCTGGTCGAGGCGATCCCCGTGCCTCCCACGTCGTCGCCGCCGCTTGCGTCCGTGTCGAGGGCAACGATCGCGTTGTCGAGCGTCGCCGTCCCGGCACCGGTGACGTCCAAGCCACCGCCGGAGTCAAGGCCGCCGCTGGTGCTGTTGTAGGCGACCGTGGCGTTGACGGCCGTGAGCGGTCCTTCGTCGCTGATCCCTCCGCCGGCCGCGGCCGAGTTGTCCGCGACGGTGCTGTTCACGATCGTGAGCCTGCCCTGATTGTCGATGCCGCCGCCAAGGCCGCCAGCCATGTTGTTGGCCACGGTGGAGTCGGAAATGCACAATGTACCACCCGCTTCGTTCTCGATGCCGCCGCCGTTGCCGGTGGCCGAGTTATTGTCGATGGCGCTGTCGAGGATGGTCAGCCTGCCGGCGTTGTCCACTCCGCCGCCATTGGCGGCCGAGCCGCCCGAGATGGTCAAGCCGTCGAGGCTCGCAGTCACTCCGCTGGCGACGGAAACGACCGGGCCGGCGCCGCTGATGGTCACCGCCGAGGCCCCCGCGCCGACGAGGGACGAGTCCTGGGTGACATCAAGCGGTCCTGGATAGGTTCCAGGGGCGATGTTGACGGTGTCGCCGGCGGCGATGTTCATGGCCCGCTCGATCGCGCCCGGTGCGCTCGCCTCGGCGGCCGGCGTCACGAAGAATTGGTTCTTGACGATCTCGACCGGGCCCGCCCCCGGGTTGTTGAGGCGGTCGTCGATCCCGCCTTGGATGGCGAACAACTCCGCGAGATCGGCCGCGGCGGGATTGACGACGGGCTGGGAGCGGAGGCTACCAATCTGGGCTCTTCTCCCAACCGAGTGGGTAACTTTGGACTGATTTTCAGATTTCTGGCAGCATGCACGTGAGGATTTTGAGGCGGAGGTACTCTTCGTCTCGAAATCCGTAGGCTCGTCGTTGGATCACGCGGATCTTGTTGTTG
>JBIOJM010000243.1:0-15655 GCA_044450785.1 Isosphaerales bacterium | reverse complement strand
GTACGGGGAAGGTCCAGCTCGAGGCGCAGGGATTGCAGCAATTCGGTCTGGTAGATGGCTTTTTCCGAAGAACGCAGTGCCGCGAACTCGGGCGATTCGCCAAGGAGTTTCAGGGCACGAGCGATTTGCGCTTTTCCAGTGGGCGACGACGATTTGCTGCGACGCGTGTATTCGGCGCCGATCGTGCGTAGGAACTGATCTGTCTGTTTGGTCTCGATGAGGAGTTCCGCGTCTTGGCGGTTGATCAGCTCCCGGGCAAGGTGTGTCTTCCAGTCCGTGTATCCGTCTCGCAGATGATCGAGCTGTGACGTGTCGAGTGCTGCGAGGGGCGACGTACCGTCGGACCGAAGCGCGGCACTCAGAAGCCTATCGCACGTCGCGACGCGTGCACGCGACTGTGCGCGCAGGACCGGATCGCGGCTGCGAGTTGCGTTGATCTCTTGGGCCATGGCGTTGTAGAGCTCCTCTGGAAGCGACGGAGGGCCTCGAACAGTGGGCCCGCCTTCGAGAGGACGCCCTCCTGGGCGCGGGGGGGGATCACGCGGCGGCGTGCCTGCTGGAGGATCCCCATTCGGGGGCCTCGGGCGATCAGGCGGCGGCCCCACTTCCGGACCAGCTCCTCTTGGGGGCGGCGCGGTATCGTCCAGCCAGGGAGGACCCCTCTTGCCAGGCCGAATCTCGACATCCGTGCCGGGGGCCCAGGGCACTTGATCCATCAGGGTCGCGAGCGAGGCATCGTCGGGCGATCCGACCCTCCGCATCTCGACCTCGAAACGAAAGAGGCGTTCGGCGTGCACTTTCGCACCGGATCCATCAACGGACTCGATGGCAGGAAACCGCGCGCGCGCCTCTGTAACGGAAACACGTGCATCGATCGTTCGCAATCTCGGTTCGCTGGCCGGGCCGCGCGATAATCGCTCCTGATCAAGCAAGTCAAGCTGCCATCGTAACTCGAGAATGCGGTTCCGCAATCGAAGCGGAACCTCCGAATCGGGAACGGTTACGGCCGACTGTAACAGTTCACCAAGGTTCGCCCCCGCCTTTTGCCGGATGGCCGTTAACTCGTCGGACGAGAAAACATTCCACTCGGTCGTGCGCGGCGCGGTCCGATCGCCGAGCGCATCTTCGTAGGCATGAATGACGTCGAGGCGGCGACTGACCGCAGCTCTCCGCACGGCAAGCTCGGCTTCTCCGCCGCCTCCAGCGTCGACGAGTTCGGCGACCCAGGTCTTCAGCTCATCGCGAAGGACCGAGATGTAATCAAATGCCTTCGCCCCACTGGACCGACCTCCGCCGAGAGCGTTGACATATTCCCGCTGATCTTGCCGCAGACTACCCCGCAACAAAATCACGCGATCGGCAGCCTTCTGCTCTTCCGAGCCGGACGCGGCGAGCGTAAGGCCGAGAATTGCGACGAGCGTGCCAAACGAACGAACAAGAATGGCTGCTCTTACCGATGAGCGGTTCACCTCATGCCTCCGGCGAAGTGAGTTAAACCGGATCCCGCACGGTTCCAGGGGGTTCCACTTTATCGCTGGCGTTCCTGCGGTGCAAGCGGCCGGCGCGACGGGGTTTCGGGGACACCACAGTCAGTTTTTTGGGGGCGGTTTCGGGGGGCGCGGTTCCGCGGACACCATTCTCAATTCTTTGCTCGTCTCGTGTGGCTCCTCCGACATCAGAAAAGTTCCCTGGAGCTCAGGACCCCCATTTGATCTGCTGGCTTAGAGCGCGTGGGCGAGTTGGGCCTCGCGTGGCGGCAGGATTTCCACGGAAACCGGCTTTCGGGTAAAATGCCCTCCATCAAGGAGGGTCGCCATGCCCGAGACGTTCGCACTATCCGAATTGGCCGTCGCCGTGCTACGGTTCCGCGTCAAAGGCTACCGGATGAAGGTCACCGACCGCTCGCTGGAGGCGTTCCGCGAGCTGGCCGCCGCCGGGATCATGGAGCCGGCGCCTGGCCCGGATGGCAACCCCGAGGCCGATTACCGCTTCACCGAGGATGGCTGGGCGCGGCGGCAGGAACTGCTCAGCGAGGCGGAGGAACGGATCGAGCGGGAGCGGTTCGAGCCGCCCGACGCGCGCAATCTGCCGGAGGCGGCCAGGGAGCTGCTGCGCCATCGGCTGGCTGGTGATCGGGAGGTGACGGACGCCAATCGGCCACTCGATCGCGAGCTGGTGGCGGCGCGGATCATGGATCCGGTCTCGACGTGGGTGGGCGGCCCGGAGTCGGTGTTCCGTTTCACCCGCGCGGGCTGGGAGCGTCGGCAGGAATGGATCAATGCCCGCGCCGACGCTCTCCATCCCTGATCTTCCCCATACACCTACGCCGGTCAGCGCTCGCCACGCCACGAGACACGCTGTTACTCCGTGGATTTTCTGGGACGCACCGTCAGGTCTTCGTCTCCCTCGGCACAGACCGGGATCCCCCCCAAATCGTCGGCAGTGGGCGTGCGCTTCATGATCCGGGACCCGGGTGCCGCGCCTGTGCTACCACGACTGCGGACGGCCCGTGGCGCTCGAGATCCGCGCATCTGAACCGTGGGCTGATCCTCTTCCATGCACGCCGGAACCCCGGCCAGATCTTCTGGCGTGGGTTTGTCGGAACGAGTTGATTCGGGGATGCGAGTACTCATTTTGAACCGCCTCACTCGTAAACACGCACCCGCCGCGCGGCAAGCTCGTGATCGTCCGCTGTCAAGGCAAAAAGATAGGCGCCGGGCGCGTCGAATATCAATTGGCGAACGCGAAACCGCAGATTCACGACCCGCAGCGGATCGGGAAAACTCACGGTCAACATCTGTGAATAGATTTCCCGATTCGTATCCAGATGGACTACGCTCAGAGTGATTGTAACATCCCCGAGTCCGTCCGTGAGCGCCGCAAAGATATCGAACCGCTGTGGGGGCGTCGGGATGCTGTCGACCGCGACTCCGGTAAACACGCCCAAGAGGTAGGGTTTTTGGGTCCCTCGCTCGAATATCACTTGGTCGCAAAGCATCAGGCTGATCGCGTTGGGTCGTTGCGACATCGAAGAAGATCTCCCCACGAGAAACGAACGAGCCGACCACCGCATTCTAAGGTCCGATCGGATCAGGCGGTAGCGCCCGGAACAGCCAAAGGATCGACAGAATCGCCGAATCCACGGACCTCTACGATCGGTGGGTATCTCGCTTTGAGGCATGAGCTTGCTTCAGAGAGCAAGCGTGCTCAGGCGGCCTCGGCTGAGCCCCGGCAGGCGTCAAATTGCAGAATCTGCTGCAACAGATAAGCCACACTAACGAATGTAACTACAAATATGTGACGTAACTGGCTGGCATCTTTGAACTCATAGTGGAGGATATGGGACTTGAACCCATGACCTCTTGCATGCCATGCAAGCGCTCTCCCAACTGAGCTAATCCCCCGGGAAACGAAAACGGGAGCCGACCCCTCGGCTGATGCAACTCACCCCTTCGGGCCGAGGTTCTCGCTCGCCGTTCCATGCGAAATCATATCGATCGCGCCCGGGGTTTTCAATGCCAGCAAACACACGCCGCCTTTGGGCTCGTCGTCATTTCTCAAGCGTTTGGCCGGCTCCGGCGTGCCCCCAGCGCGGACTCGTTCAGGCACGCGCAGGCCGAAAAGAGGTTGCGGCAGCCGATGCCGGCGTCTATGTTAAGCAATTGTCGAATAGCGTGACTCGATGCCTCACCGAGGTCATCAAGCAACCTGCCAGGGACGAAACCCACTTGCCGGCCGAGAGGAGCCTCGGGCCGGCCTCCTCCGTTTCGGTTACCCGCCATTTGCTCTCCCACTTGAGAGGAAAACGCCATGGGCCGCATCGTGAGACGATATCCGCGCGTACTGGCCGCATTCCTCACGGCGATCGTGACCGCGGGTGTCGCACTCGCCCAGCAGGCCACGATCGTGGGGACCTTGGACGGTCATACCGACCCGGTGTATGCAATCGCGTGGAGCCCCGACGGCAAATCCCTGGCCACCGCGAGTTTCGATAATTCCGTCCGGCTGTGGGATGCCGCCACTCGCAAGGAGATCAAGAAGTACGAAGGGCACTCCAAGATGGTCCTGTCCATCGCAATCGCGCCCGACGGCAAGCACATCCTCTCGGGGAGCCAGGATCATACCGCCAAGGTCTGGGATTGGCCGGTATCCGGCCCGATCAAGACGTTCGCGGGGCATCCAGCCGCCGTGCAGGCACTGGCCGTCAAGCCGGACGGCAAGCAGTTCGTCGCGGGGGCGGGCAAATCGGTCAAGGTCTGGGACCTCGCCAGCGGTGCGGTTGTCAAGGACCTCGAAGGTCACGCCGGCCTGGTGCAGAGCGCTTCATGGCGCGGTGACGGCGGCCGGCTCGCCACGGGCGACAACGCCCACGTGATCCGACTCTGGAAGGGCGACCTCGCGCCCGACGGCGCAATCGAGACACCGGCCGAGGCCGTACTTGCGCTGGCATACCTCGCCAAGACCCAACAACTCGTCTCGGCTGGCTCGGACGGACTCGCCCGGCTCTGGCAGCTTCCGGCCGCCGCGCCGCGCCGGTTTGACGCCAAGGGCCCCGTCGCGACCTTCGCACTGAGCTCCGACGGCACAAAGGCGGCCACGGGCGGGACCGATCAGATCGTCCGTGTCTGGAACCCGGCCGACGGCAAACTGATCAAGGAGATCCCCGGCACCGGCCAGCCGATCGTCGGGGTCGCGTTTCAGCAAGACGGGTCGCGCGTCGCCGCGGCACTCGCGAGCAAATCGGTGCGGATCTACACGATCGGGGACGGCAAGGAAACCAAGAAGATCGAAGGGCTACCCGCGCCAATCACCGCACTCGCTTTTCGCGGTGACGGCGCCCAGTTGGCGATCGCGGGTGAGGACAACATCATCCGCGTCGTGAATGCCGGCGACGCCAAGACGGTCAAGGAGCTGAAGGGGCACAGCGGGCGAATTCACGCGCTGGCGTTCTCGACCAAGGACATGAACCTCCTGCTCTCGGCGTCGGCGGACAAGACCGCCAAGCTCTGGGACGTCAACCAGGGCAAGAGCGTCCGCGATTTTGCGGGCCACGGGAACGCTGTTCTCAGCCTGAACGTGAGCCGCGACGGCACGAAGCTTCTGACGGGATCGGCCGACAAGACGGCCAGGATCTGGAACGTGGGGGACGGCAAAACGATCGCGACCTTGAGCGGTCACACTGGTCCGGTCTCGAGTGCCTTTCTGTCCAATGCCGCCGGAGGAGTCGCTACGGGGTCGGCCGACGGATCGGTCCGGTTCTGGGAAGCGGCGACCGGGCGGGAGCTTCAGCGGCTGTCGGACCATCGTGCGGCGATTGTCGGGGTCGCGGTCTTGCCGGACAACAAGTCCGTCGTCTCGGCCGGCGCTGACAACGCCGTTCGGGTATGGGTGCCGGCGGCGGTGCGGATCTTCGCCGGCCATCAAGGGCCGATTTCAAGTGTGGCCGCTCATCCCCAGGGAACGCAGATTTTCACGGCCTCGGCCGACAAGACGATCAAGGCGTTCGACGTCAAAACCGGCAACGTCGTCCGCACGCTGACCGGCCACGCCGGCGCCGTCAAGGCCGTGGCGGTGACCCCGGATGGAAACAAGCTCATCTCGGGCTCGGACGACAAGACGGTCCGGTTCTGGAACGCGGCCGACGGCAAGCCCCTCGTGACGACGCCGGCGCTTCCGGCGAGCGTGACGGCCGTCGCGGCGGGTAGCAATACGCTGGCGGCCGCCGGTCTTGCAAACGGAATGATCAAGGTGTACGACGTGACGTCCAACGACCCCGCGAAGAGCGAGCTCGCAAGCTATCAGAGCCCGGGAGGTCCCGTGACCGCGGTCGCCTTCTTGCCGGATCCAACGACGTTGCTCGCCGGATCAGCAGACAAGATGGTCGCGCTCTGGGCGATCCCTTCGACAGGAGGAACCAAGACGCTCTCCGGCCACACGGGCCAGGTCTACAGTGTCGCCTGGAGCCGGGACGGCAAGCTCGCGGCGACAGGCGCCGACGACAAGACCGCGCGGATCTGGGACGTCGCCAAAGGGGCCCAGGCGCGCCAGATCAACGCCCATGAGAAGGTGGCTTACGCCGTGGCGTTCAGTCCCAAGGGCGACATCCTCGCCACCGGCGGCGACGATAAGCTGATCAAGTACTGGAACGTCGCCGACGGCAAGGAGCTGCGCAAGAGCCAGGGCCACGGAGCGCCGATCTACGCGCTGGCATTCCATCCGGACGGGACCAAGCTCGCCTCGGGATCCGTCGACAAGACCATCCGGATCTGGAACGTCGCCGACGGCAAGGAGCTGCACAAGCTCGACGGCCATCCGGATGACGTTTATTCCATCGCATTCAGTCCCGACGGCAAACGGCTGGCCTCCGTCGGCTACGGCGGCAACATCTACGTTTGGGACGTCGCGGCGGCCAAGCCCTTGTTCCACCAGCGTCTCGCTCCCGACACCATGACCTATGGTCTGGCGTGGAGCCCCGACGGCCAGCAGCTCGCCGTCGCCGCTTCGGATAACAAGGCGTACATCCTCAAGCTGCCGTGAGCGGGCGCGTGACGGTCTAATCCCCTGCCCATGTAGCCCTTCGCCTCGACCGAGTGGGACTCCGGAATGTACCACTTGACCGCGACCGAGGTGTCGATGATGTACGGCGGCCGGGGCGCCGCTGAGTCCAACTCACGCCTATTGCCGGGCGACTCGGATTCCGATGACCCGAGCATGCCGGGCGACGCGGCCGGATTGTCCTTCATCGATCGCGATCCTTGCGGATCAGATCAGCAAGATCGTCATCGGATTGCTCGTGAACAATTGCGACGACAACCTTCAGCACTTGGCCGTCTTCCGCTTCTTGCCGATCGTCCCGCGCTGCTGAACCTTGCGGATGGAATCGGGGGCGTAGGGAACTTTGCACGCGGTGTTCCCCATATCGACCGAAACGGGGCCGATTTTTTCCGCCGTCTTGATCGCCAGGTCGGTGAGCGACTTGACATAGGTCCCAACAGCGATGACGAAGCCGTTCATTGCAGAACGGACGTCATCGGGCTGCGCGTGAATCGTCTTTTCGACGCGACTGAGGAGTTGCTTCAGCTCATCCAGGTCGAGCTCCGCATCAGCCTTGATACTCACCAGGCTGCTCAGCGTGGCCCAGCCAGCGACGGCGACCAGCTCCTTTTTCGACTCGATCCACTTCAGGGCAATCTCACGGCCGTGCTGGCTCCCAGCCGCAACCCAGGCGACGGTGCTGCCGCAGAGTGCCGTGCCATTGGCCTTGTCCACCCAGCGCTGGAGGTCCTTCGTCGTCATCTTGGCGTCATCGGCGATCAGACCGGCCAAGTACATCGCGTCGTAGATTCCGGTGTCGTACAGGTCGAGGGCGAGCTGATAATCCTTTTTGATCCGCTTCTGGATCGTCTTCATGTGCTCGACACTGACGCCGAAGACCGGCTCCTGAATACCGTGATTGAGGAGGACCTTCTTATAGCTCTCCTTGCCCAGCGGTTTCAGGTCGGCCACGATTTCTGCCGCGGTCATGGTGTGCCCTCCAGCGACGAATTTCAACAGGCTACCATGAGACGGGTGTCAACTCAATCTCTCCGTCCCGCACTTGCCGCCGGTCTCGCGGCGGACGGTCCGTCCGGCGAGGCGGCGGGAAGACATCCTTCGACGTCGGGATCGGCAAGCTCTGAGCTCCGAACAATTTCGCCCCACGGCCGGAGGATCGCGACCAGGCCGTCGAATCGCCATCGCCCGTCCTCGAAGACGAACTGGTAAACCGGGCCGATCCGGTTCGTGGTGCAGATCCAGACGTTGGGTCCTTCGCGCCAGGCTTTGAAATTCTTGTTGATGTTGCGCGGAATGCCGACAAGGCCCCCCTCGGCGGCGGCGATGAGGGGATTCGATCGACGGTAGCGAGCCGAGCAGAGCGCGCTCGCCGCCTCGAGCAGCGTTTTCGTTTCCTCTGGCCGCGCGGGATTGGCCATCTCCAGTCGATTGGCGATGGTGAAGAGCTCCGAGCAAGTCCTCATTGCTCCCCGCACGGGCTGCGTCGTGACGACTTCAAACGCCAGGCCGGCGAAGAGAATCGCCACGATCGCGGCGGAAATCAGCGCGATCCGGGTTTTCGTCATTAGCTCCATCAGTTCTTCAATCGCTTCTTGAGATCGTCGCGCAGCCGGTCGATGACCGAGTCGGCCTTGGCCTCGGCGATGATCTGCTGGATGACGGTCTTGATGCCGCGGGGCCCCCACTGGCACCCCTGGCTCAGGTACGTCTTGGCACTTTGACCCAAGATGTAGGAAGTGGAGGCGGCGGCCGCGGCCTGGTAAAGGCCGAAGACCCCGTAGCCGAGCGCGGTCAACGGGGCGGCGAGGCCGCCGCTCAAGACGGTCACCCCGGCCAGGGAGGACTTGATTCCGCTGGCCACCAGGCGGCCGACCACGCCGACTGCCCCCATCGCGCCCAAGGCCAGCATCATGTCACGGACCAGGCTGACCGCCGTGCGGCGGGTCAGGGGAATGCCGTAGACGTTGCTGAGAGCGACGATCATGCCCACGTCCACCGCGAGCCCGCCGGCGATGTCGACGATCGGGATCGGGTTGAGCGCGACAGCCGCTCCGGTCGCAAGCGCGAAGTTCCAGATGAGGCGGTTGGCGGCATCGTCGCGGATGCGGACCTTGCGAGCCACGATCTCGGCGTGGAGATCGCCCGCGATCAGGAGAGTATTCAAGGCAACCAGCGCTTTTCCCTCGCGCTCGAGGACGTCGAGGATACGAGCCTTCAATGGCTCGATCAACGGCGCGGGGCGCTCCCACTGGACCTGAGTCGTGCCGTCAGGAAGCTGGATCTTGACCTTGTAGGCATCGGGCCGGGCGGCCGTCATGACGACGTCGTCGGGACGGATCAGGTGTTTGACCCGCTCGTCCTTGATCTTGGCATGGATCTGGTCACGGTCGAGCTCGGGATAGCGGTCGACCTGGTTGAAGACGAGGATGATGGGTTTATGGACCTCGCGCAGCTCGGTCAGGGCTTCGACCTCTCGGCGCTGCATGTCGCCGGAGACAACGAAAAGGATGAGGTCGGCATGCCGGGCGACGTCGCGGGCAAGCACCTCGCGGACCTCGCCGCCCACCTCGTCGATCCCGGGAGTATCGACCACAACGAGCTGGGCACCTTCCAGCCCCGGGCGGCCGGCCTCGTCGTGCTGCCACCGCTGCGCGGCTCGGGCGATCGTCGTCCCATGCGTCACTCCGACCTCAAAGACGTCACGTCCCATGAGCGCATTCAATACCGACGACTTGCCCCGGCTCACCATGCCGAACGCGGCGATCTCGATCGTTGACTCGTCGAGCTTGCGGCCGAGGTCGCGCAACTGAGACAGCTCAGGGGCAAGTGCAGCCTCTTCCTCGGGGGTCAGCTTGAGGCTCGAAAGAGTCGCTTCCAGGCTCTCTCGTGCGCGCTCGACCGTCTCGTCTTTTTCGCCGATCTGGCTTTCCAGTTCGCCCAGCAATTCGTTCAGCTCGTCTTCGGCCATGGAAATCGCCTTTCATTGCCGCCAGGTTCGGATCGCCTGTTCGCACCACTGGGCCGTTCGCAAGAGTTCTTCGTCATGCAGGAGATCTCCGACGAGCTGGATGGCGACCGGCAAGTTGTCAGCAGCAAGACCGATCGGGAAAGAGACCGTCGGGAGACCGGTATAGCTCCAGGGGGAGTTGAACGCCGGATCACCGGTCGTCGACGGATCGGGGGCCGTGCCGACCGTTGCGGGTGTGATCAAGGCGTGGAGTTGTCCTTGCCAAAGGGCATGCCTTATCGGCCCCATGGTCGGATCCTTGCGAGCCTTGGCTTTCAAGTATTCCAGCGCCATCAGCGATCGCCCTTCCAAGATCAGGTCTCGGATGCGAGGGGGATAATCATCTGGAAACTCGTCGAGCCAGTCGGAATGGACTCCCGCGGCCTCGGAGGCCATTATGCAGCGGTGGTCCTTGAGGACCCGTTCGAGATCGACTGGATCATCCAGCTCGAGAATCTCTGCCCCCTGGGACACGAGGGCGCGGGCCGCCTCGTCGAGCGCCGATACGACGGCCGGCTCGGACCGGCGATCGAAGAAGCCGCGCAGTCGGCCAAGCCGAGGACGGCTGTCGTTCGAGAAAGAAGCCCTCAATTCCCGCTTCTTCCTGTCAGGGTCCTCCATTCCGTCGAACAAGAGTCGCAGATCGTCGACTGTGCGAGCGATCGGACCGACGTGATCGAGGCTGTGGGCGAATGGCTGGATTCCCTGGATTATCAGCTTCATATTGAACAGCCTGCCCGGCTTCATCCCGGCGACGCCGCAGAACGACGCCGGCCGGGTGATCGACCCGCCCGTCTGGGTCCCGATCGCGCCCAGGCACATGCCGCAAGCCACCGCCGCGGCTGACCCGCTCGATGAGCCCCCCGGCGTCCGCTCGAGGTTCCAGGGGTTGCGGGTGACGGGCGGATCGATCCAGGCGTAGGGCGTCGTGACCGTCTTGCCCATGATCACCGCGCCGGCTTCACGAAGATTCACCACGACCAAGGCATCGTAATCGGCAACCCTGTCGGCCCAACGCTTCGATCCGCATGCGGTGGGTAGTCCCGCCACGTCGATGATGTCCTTGATACCGATCGGAATCCCATGAAGCGGTCCGCGGTCCTTGCCGTCTTTCAGCTCATCGTCCAACCCCCGCGCCTGTTCCAATGCCCGCTCGCGGTCGAGCACGACCCAAGCGTGGACCCTCGGCTCCCATTCATCAACCTGCGCAAGGCAACCATTCAGGATCTCGACGCACGTGGTTCGACCCTCGCGCAAGGCGCGCCCGATTCCGCCGATCGTCTGGTCAGGTTTCGGGAACAATCGCGGGAAGCTGCCGGGTAATTTCGACATGGTGCTGGTCCTTCCGGGCGATTCAGGGCTTGGACGAGGGCTGTCGTGGGGTTTGAGGCGCTCCGTGCAACAATCGGTTCGAGACCTTTTGCACAGCCTGCTTGGCGAATTCCTGGAGAAACTCGGCACGGCTGGTAAGGTCGAACTGGCGGATCAAGGCGGCCTGCATGCCGCCGTCGCCCCAGGCCTGTCCGCGCCGGAAGTACTCGGCGAACGCTTCCCCCGAGACGTGGGTCAAGTACGCCATGGACACGCCCTGGACGGCGCCCGCGGCCGCGTAGCCGACCATCGACGACTTGAAGATGCCGGCGACCAAGGACGTGGCCGTCTCCACCAGGCCGAGCTTCAAGAGCATCTGGATCATCTGGCCGCCGATCATCCGCACGTGCGACGTCGAGATCTGGACGCCGTAGACGCCGGCCAGCTCCGAGATCATTTGAAACTGCACGGCCCCGTTGGCCACCAGCTCGAGGGCGGGGAACGGATTGGCGAAGACGGTCCCGGCCGTGATCCACTGGAATTTCTCGATCAGGTCTTTCGCGGTCTGATCGCGTTCGATGGCAAGCTGATCCTGGGCCTTCCGACTGAGCAGATGGGCGCGGAGCAGGAGATTACCCGCTCGCAGCGTGTCTCCCTCTCGCTCAAGGATCTGGGCGATCCGGCCGCGGAGGGCCGCCAGATCGGGCGGCTGGGCCTCGAGCTCGGTCCCGATCGAGCCGTCCTTGCGCTGGACGCGGACGGGGACCGGCCGGGGCGCCGCGGCGCCGGCCACGACGTCGCCGGCCGGGACAAGTCCGCGGAGGCGCTCGCGCAGCTTGGCCAGGATGGCCGCGCTGTCGGCCTCGGTGAACCGGTCGGTCTTGTTGAAGACGACGATCGAGCGTTTTCCCTGGCGAACGAGGGCGGAGAGCGGGTCGTACTCGGTGCGGATCAGGTCGTGGTCGAGCACGAAAACCAGGAGGTCGGCGCGCGCGGCCAGCTCGCGCGCTTCGCGCTCGCGCTCGGAGCCGGCCACTCCAAGCTCGGACAAGCCCGGCGTGTCGGTCAAGTAGACCGCCCCGTCGACCCCTTCCAGAGTGTACGTGTGATTTTCGCCCCGCTGGGTCGTGCCCATGGTCGGATCGGTCTTGCCGGCTTCCCGGCCGAGCAGTGCGTTGATCAGAGAGGTCTTGCCCGCGGATCCCGTTCCGAAAACGACGACGTGGAACTCGCGGCGGCGTTGGCCGGCCCGGAGGTCGCCAAGCTCCTGGTTCAGTCCCGCCTTGGCGGACGCGTCACCAACCTGCCGGATGATGCCTTCGGCCTGCTCCGTCTGGACGGCCGCGGCCTCGATCATGTCGGCGGGCGCCTGAACCGGACCGCCCCCGACGGATTTTGAGGTCCTGACCAATCGGCTCGCCCAGAGCGTTGCGACCGCCAGCAGCACGATCAAAACGATCAGAAAGGCGACCCCCAGGCCCTGCGACTGGCGCGCGAAGCGGTCGTGCAGCTCGGTCAACGAGCTGAACAGCCACGCCGCCAGGCCGATCACCAAGATCAAGACCGTGAGCGTCAAGTAGAGATACTTGGTTCGCGTTGGCATGGCTGCTCGCTCATCCCGTGGAGACTCGAGGATGGGCCGAGAACTTTCTCGAAATCATTTGTTCCGACTGAGTCGGCGATCCACCACAGAACCACGCACCAGAAAACACACTCTCTGATTGTGACAGGATCGAGGCTCGTTTGCATCAAGGGCCCGTTGGCCGTGCCTCTTCTCTTAAGGCGAGTGGCAGGTCGAATGACCCCCGTAGCCGAAGTCGCCAGACTTCGGGCCGGAACTCTGGCGAGTTCCGCTACGGGTATGGCATTTTCTGCCGCTCGCCTTAACGGCGCGTCCAGTTCAAACCCAGGTTGTTGAACAGCCCGCTCAGGAAACCACGGCGAGGTGGGGAGGTAACTGGGGAAGTCGTCGAGTTCGTGCCCGCGTCGTTGGCGGCGGTCGCCTGGGGAGGCTCTGTTCCGAAGATCGCCGAGTCGTGGACCGGTGGAAGATTCACGTTCGGCAGCGCGAGCAGGGGACCGTCCTCCGCCCGGGCATCCGTCGCTTCGTCCGCATCGATTCGACTCGTGCGGCTCGCCGGCATCCGGCCGCGCTCCTCGGCTGGCGCGGAGAGCTCAGGGCCATTGCTGAGGGCGGGCGGCGTCGCCGGCCGCAGCCGGCTCGCTCGCGGCGGATTGGGCGCGGCTGCCGGCGGGTTGCCCGGCTTATCGTCGAGTCGAAAAGGGTCTCCCGGCGGCAACGTGAGGGGTGCTTGCCCTCCTCGAGGCGCTGCCGGAGCATTGCTCGGTTTGCCGGTATCAAGCTCCTCGAACGGAGAGCGACCGCCAGGCGGCAGAGGCGGAACCGGCGGCTTCGTGCCGTCGGGCCGCGCGGGCCCCTCGTCGGGCAGAGCCTCTGGCTCCGGCTCCCCGGCGCTCCGCGGTATATCCCGGAACGATTTTGCTTTGTCGGGCGCATCGGGGCTCGGACAACCCCACCCATCCGGGAACCGGCGCCAGCAGGTAGGATGATAACCGAAATACTGATACTTGTAGGTTTTGTATATTGGGTCTTGCTGGTCGCAGGGAACCCGCTGCCTGCGGATCGGCGACAGTGGAAAGAGTCCGCTCTGTTGAGCCCGTGCCAGTTCCGGCAGGCTCACGACGAGCGCCAGTACGGCCAGACCCAGTCCTGGGCCTCGCATCCTCGAGTTCGTTCGCATCCTCGCCTCGTCCCGTCGCGGTTGATTTGATTCGCCTCCGAAATCCTTGGGCGGAGGCAGACCCATCTCCTCAAACGATCCTGCTTCGTTCGATCGGGTCACCCCCATCGACCGCTCCAGAGAAACTAGGGAAAACGGTGAAACTTCGGGTTTTACGTAATTGACGAATGGAGGGCATTCGCGGAACAGATCGCTTTTGAGTATTCTCCTGGCGGGTGGAGCGTCGAAAGGATTGAAGACAAAGACGGACCGTCGCACCTGATCCGTGAAGGAGACGATTCCCATGGATGGCTTACGAGGTGGTTTCTTTTGGTCGGCCGTGGTGAGTCTGGCCGCGATCACGGCATGTCCCGAAGCCAAGGCGCAAGGCACGGCGGTAGCGGGATATCCGGCAACAACCTCACCCGGCACGGGGACGGGCATGGGGATGGGCATGGGGATGGGGATGAACATGGGGATGGGCATGGGTTTCATGCCGATGCCGTATGGCATGTTTGGGTCCGCCTCGCCGAGCCCGATCGACGCTGCGGCGCTCGGAATGGCGAGGCCGATCACTCCCGGAATGGGGATGGGTGCACAGTCCAACAACATCTACACGAATCCCATGGCCGCATCCATGCTTTACGGCAGCATGTACCCGATGACGCAAAGACAGCAGGGTCTGATGATGCTCGCCGGCCAATCTCAGATGCTGGGCATCGGCTCTGGCCAGTTAAGCGGTGTACGACCCGGTTCGGCTGGACCGTCGCGGGGCGGGAGAACTCAACAAGCGAGCTTGAAACCGCGCGGTAGTGCGAACCAGCCCGGGGGATTGGCGGCTCGTTACTTTCATCGCAGCGCTCCAGTCGCCCGCTATCCTCAAGGTTTCTACAGCCGGCAGAATCGCTACTTCCCGCAAGTTACCCGATAACCAGAATCCGGCTGGTTTCGATTTGAGCGAACGAGCGATTGTGCCGATTGTATCTCGTGTCAAGACCGATCCGGCAGGAAGCGGGTCGGCCCCGTCGTGCGGAAGCAAATCAGACGGAGAACAGGCTGGGGTTCCATTGCAAGCTGGATCGCCGGGGATTTTCTCTGGGCCGAAATCCTCTTTTTCTCGAGGATCGCCTGTTCGGCCGATGTCGGAAGTGCCGGGAGGATGTGTTGAATGAATATTGCAAGGAATGTCTACCGACGGGTCGGGTGGCTGGCACTTCTGGCATGCTGCGCCGCCTGCGGGTGCCAGACGGTTCGCACGCCCGAAGAGAAGATCGCTAATGGCAACATCCCGCGAGAGTTCCAGAAGGTCTCGATGCCGGACTACGTTGTCGAGGCCCCTGACCTCTTGCTCGTCGAGGTGCTCGAGGCACTTCCGGGTCGACCGATCTCGGGCGAGCGGCTGGTCCGGCCCGATGGTAAGATCACGCTGGGCTTCTACGGCGATGTCTACGTCGCCGGTCTTACCCTTCCCGAGGTCAAGGAGAAGATCATCCTTCACCTCCGCAAATACATCTCCGACGAAAGCCTCGGGCTGATCGACGTCGACTCCGAAGTCGTCGAACCGCAGATCGGCGAGAAGCCCAAACCACCGAAGATGGTCGATCCGAGGGATTCGGCCACGGTGTTCGTCGACGTGACGGCCTATAACAGCAAGAACTATTATGTACTCGGCGACGTGGCCGTCACGGGCCGATTTCCGATCACGGGCAACGAGACCGTGCTCGACGCCATCAATTTCGCCGGCGGCCTGATGCCGACCGCCGCGCCGCAGAACATTCGCCTGGTTCGTCCGGCTCCTCCCGGCGCCTGCTGCGAACAGCTCTTGCCGGTCAACCTGGCGGCCATCACCAGCGGTGGAGATCCTACCACCAACTATCAGCTCATGCCGGGTGATCGGCTCGTCGTCTATCGCGACCCGATCGTCCGCTTCACCGTCTTCCTCGATCGACTGGCGGCTCCGTTCCAGACCGTCGTCGGCACGACCTTGCAGAGCGCCTTCGCGATCCGGGCCGTCAAGCTCTCTACCTTACCGGCCACGGGG
>JBIOJM010000242.1:0-15728 GCA_044450785.1 Isosphaerales bacterium | reverse complement strand
GGAAGCGATGAGTAGGGTGGGTCGAGCCGCGACACGTCGCGGTGAGGCCCACCGGGAGAGCCGTGGCGATCGGTGGGCCTCACGATGCGGAGCATCGTTTCGACCCACCCTACGACCTGTTGCGGATCAGCCGCTTTGGGCAGGAGGTAGGAGAGACGTCACCTTGTGCAACCAGTGGCAACGGTGTGCAACCGGGACGTTCGTCCGTCTCTTGACCGCTGAAGGCCGGGGCGCGATTGCGGTGGTCCGCGTCTGGGGACCGAAAGCGATTGAGGTTGCCGACGCCGTCTTTCGACCCAATCGCGGCGTCCGGTTGGCCCGGACCGCCGCCGGGCGGTTGCGTCTGGGCCGGATCGGCGAGGGGCCCGGCGATGAAGTCGTCGCCGTCGTGGTCGAGGCCGAGCCGCCTACCGTGGAAATTCAATGCCACGGAGGGGCCGCGGCGGTCGCGCTGGTCCAGGCCGCCCTGGAAGCGGCCGGGGCCCGGCGCTGGCGCGGCTCCCCTCGTGCGGATCGAGAGCACGCCTCGGCCGATCTGGTCGCCGACGCGCTCTTCGACCTCGCCCGCGCCCCCACGCTCCGGACCGCCGAGATTCTCCTGGATCAAGCCAACGGAGCCTTGAGCGGCGAGCTCGCGCGGCTCATCCGGGCGATCGACGACGCACCGGCCTTGGCGCTGGCCGGCCTCGAAGCACTCGCAGGCCGCGCGGCCGCCGGGTTGCGGCTCCTCTCCGGGTGGAAGGTCGTCATCGCCGGCCGGCCCAACGTGGGCAAGAGCCGATTGCTCAACGCGCTGGCTGGTTTCCCTCGCGCGATCGTCGATCCGACGCCCGGCACGACGCGAGACGTCGTCCGCTCGCCCACGTCGTTCGGCGGCTGGCCGGTCGAGCTCGCCGATACGGCCGGCCTGCGCGGAACCGACGACGTGGTCGAGAGCCTGGGAATCGAACGGTCCCGGCGCGAACAACATCAAGCCGACCTGGTTCTGCTGGTCCTTGATCGATCGGAGCCGCTGCTGGCGATCGACCGGGAATTGATCGAGACGACACAGGGCGCGCTCCTGGTCAAGAACAAATCGGACCTGCCTCCGGCCTGGGCGGCCGGCGACGCCGGCCTCGACGACCGCGCGATCGCGACCGTGTCCGCGGAACGCGGTGATGGAATCTCGGGCCTGATCGCCGCGATCGTCGAACGGCTGGTCCCCGATCCTCCGCCCCAGGGAGGCGCTGTCCCGTTTCGTGGAACGCAGCTCGATGTCCTCACCCAGGCGCGATCATGCCTGCTGGCCAACGATCGCGCCGCCGCCGCTCACCTGCTCAATTCAATGATCGGCGGGGCGAAAAATAGTGTTCAGTGTTCAGTGTTCAGTGTTCAGTGAGAGGAAGCGTGATTTCGTGTTCCTTTTTCACTCGCAACTGCCGACTGCCTACCGCCTGCTGCCCAACGCGGCAGAGCCGCAAAGCAAGTAGGCAGTAGGCAGTAGGCAGTTTAGGGAAGCGCGAATGTCGGCCTGGTTCAAGAGGACGTTACAGTTGAGGGTTGCTGGGGTCGACGCCCGCGGGGTCTCTATGTCGTCTTTCGCTCCGCGAAAGCACGCCCTTTCGCGGAGCGAAAGGCGACTTTACTTTAACCCCAGCTCATGTTACCCGCGAAACACGCAATCTGAACCATGCCCGCGAATGTCTTGAAGATGCGCGCACGGCGCGGAGAAGTTACGGGGGAAGATTCTACTTCATTCACTGAAAACTGAAAACTGAAAACTGAAAACTATTCGATCAAAGCGGGCGCTTGGGGGATCCGGCTCACATCAGGTCCGATGTCAGCCACGGGGCTCTGGGGCGCGAGGCGAAGGTCGTCGCGATCGAGCTTCCAGGCGGCCTGGGAGGGGTCGGTCTCTCGGAGGAATTTGACCTCTCCCAGGATCGACGCCTCGTCCTTGGGCAGGAAGGCGCTCGTCCAGTCCGCCCGGTTGTAGAGCCTGGGGGAAGCTCCGGTCCGCACGACCTCGTCGCGGCGATAAGTCTTGATTCGATCGTAGGCGACCTTTCGGCCCTCCCAGCGGATCTTGTCGCCCAGGTCATCGAGCTGATCCCGGCCGTCCAGACGAAACAACGGGTCGTCGCGGTTGGCCGTGCTGACGATCGAGTTTTCCGCCACGATGGCGGCGAAGGGAACCTCCGGTTCGTCCGGCGTGCTGTCGAGGTGGACCAGGCCTCCCTTGACTCGCGCGGTCACCTGATTCATGCGGATCTTCACGGCGGGTGAATCCACGCGGCCGGCACGATTACCCCCAAAAGCATGGACAAGGCTTGCTTCGGTGCTGGCGAGAACGTTGGAAAGATCGAGGTCGAGCCGGCGGCCGGCGGTAACGGCGACCCCTTCGCCCCCGGAGCGAAGGAAACTGTCGCGAACACGGATGACCGCGGTCTGGCCCGCCGCTCCGCCGGAGTCTTGCAATTTCGGCGCGGCGATCTCCGGTTGAATCACGAACAGGGCCGCCTCCGGGCGGTTGACGGCCAACGTCAGCGTGCAGTCTGTCATCGTGAGCTCGCAACCGGGGAGGAGGCCGGCCGCGGCCAGGCGATCGGTCCGGAGCGATTCTTGATCCGGCACGACGAGATCGATCCCCTGGAGGTGAAGCGACCCGGAGCGAAGGTTCAGCATCACGATCCAGCTCGCCGGCGAGCGGTTCACGACCTGTGAAGGATGGAACCGCAGCCGCGGCCGCCTGGTGCCTGGCTCGGCCTGCAAGTGGTAACGGCCTGTTCCCTCGATCGTGATCGCAGGCAGATCGAGATCGGCCCCCGCGGCGATTCGGAGAGTCCCTCCCCGGTTGCCGAGCCGCTTGAACATCGTGACGAACTGAAGGGCGCCGCGAATCACGTCTTGATCGTTGATCGTGGGTTTCCGCTCGCGATTCGGGCCCGCCGGATCGCTCGTTGGCCCGGCGGCCCGCGCCGGCTCTTCGCCCCGTGGTGGCTCCGTGGTCGGCAATGCCCCAAGGCCGGTGCCCACTGTCGATCCCGCCGGAGTAGCCTGCACCACCGACGCGGCTGGTACCATGGGAGGCATCGTTGGCAGGTTGATCGGATCGTCCGGCGACCCTGCGAGAGACGGATCGGTACCCGCGGCCGCGACCGGCATCGGCTCGGGGACCGGGTTCTTCTCGTCCTTCCCGCCGGCGGGCTCGGACGAGCTCCGTGCCACCGATTCGGTGCCGGCCCCGCGCGGCGACGGCGAGAGGACTTCGTCATCGTCGGGTCGGGCCCGCTCCACGATCCTCACGTTCTTGAGGATCGAGCCGAACGGGCCCCGGCGCGCCCCGCCGACGTCCGTCCTGGACGCGAAGCTCGA
This sequence comes from Isosphaerales bacterium, assembly GCA_044450785.1. GTDB lineage: Bacteria > Planctomycetota > Planctomycetia > Isosphaerales > Isosphaeraceae > JBIOJM01. The sequence goes on along the minus strand of JBIOJM010000242.1, from coordinate 12,374 downwards.
ATTCAGGAGGAAGACCCGCGTCGGGTTGTCCGTCTCGGTCGCCTGCGCCTGCGAAGGGTCGGCAGCATCCCAGACCGAGGTCGTCGCGACCGTGGTACGGGTCTCGCGCGGCCCCGCCGTGGTGTCCTTCCAGCGCGGATAGTCGACGATGGGCTCCTGCTTCTCGCCCTTGCCCGAATAGGCCATGTAGACGCCGATATTGCCATAGAGGTTGGAACGGCCGCGCCAGGCCAAATCCCGGGGATTGTCGATCATCACGAGGGTCGCGGACGATCGGCCGGCCGGCGCGATGACGCTGTCGTCGATCCACACGCGAACCTGGCTGCCATCGAAGCGGAAGACGGGACCGGGACCGGCCAGCACGCTCGTGTTGACGATGTGAAGCTCACCGGCGACCGGAACCTTCGACCGCGTGTTATCCAACCAGATCGACGGCTGCCCCGGTCCCATCGTGCAATCGCGCAGCATGATATCGGCGGGGCCCTCCGCCAGAATAGCGGTCTGACCGCCGTCGAAATGGCATGTATCGGCGAACACGGCCGGCGGCCGATCGCCGGCGGCGGCCGGGGCAGCGAATGTACGGACGTGGAGGGCGGCGACGTTGCGCCCTTCCCGCGAATTGGCCCGCCGGAACGTGCAACCCCGAATCGTCAACTCCGTGGCATCAGTCCGGATCGCGGCCAGAAGCTCGTCCGGCAGAACGGCGTCCAGCTCAAACTCCACGCCCTCGATCGTCACGTGACCGCCGATGAAGTGCAGCAGGCAGGTCGGCGACCGATCGGCCGAGAGCGCGTCGGTGTCGAACGTCAGGACGGGACGAACCCCCGCTTCGGCTTTGATCGTCAAATCGGCATTGGTCAGCGGCGCCGACGCTCGGTACGACCAGGTGCGCCCTCCCAGTCGAAACGGACCGTCATCGGACAGCACGATCACGGACCGGGGCGGCGCGGTGGCGAGGACCTCCAGCAGGTCTTCATTCGAGTTGACCGGGATACTGCGCAAATAGGCCGGCGCGCTCTTCGTCGTCAGGGCGCTGGACGCAACCGAATCCGCCGGCGCCGCGGGGCCCTCCGCCCCGGCATCACCCGCGACGTTGGGCGCAAGTGAGCGACGGGCGACCGCGGGCGCGCTCGAACGCTTTGACGGCGCGAAGGATCCGGTGAGCCCTCGGCCCCACCAGGCCAGGGCCGCCACCACGGCCACCAGACCGACCGCCGGCACCAGCCACACCAGGTGCCGTTCCCAGCCGGACTGGCGCCCATCATCGTGCCCGGCCGCAAATAACGGAGAGAACGTCGCGAGCCCGATCGAGCCGGCGACGCCCAGCAGGTCGCGGACGAGGTGCTCGGGAGTCTGATACCGCCGATCGCGGTCCTTTGCCATCAGCTTGGCGATGATGCCGGCCAGCACGACCGGCACCCTGGGATTGAGCGTGCGGACGTCGGGCGGCGCTTCCTCATGATGCTGGATCAGCTTCTGAAGAGCGGTCCCTCCCGGAAACGGAGGGCGGCCGGTCAGCATGTGAAAAATCGTGCAGCCAAGCGAATACAGGTCGCTGCGCACATCCACGTCGCGCGGATCGCGCGCCTGTTCGGGGCTGATGTAGTCGAACGTGCCGAGCGTCATCCCGCTCTGGGTCAAACCGTGGTCACCGCCGCGCTCGAACCGCCGCGCCAAACCCATATCGACCAGCTTCACCCGGCCGTCCGGCCTGATGATCATATTCGAGGGCTTGATGTCGCGGTGAACGACCCCCCGCTCTGCAGCGTGCACCAGCGCCTGCGCGATCTGAAGTGCGATCTGGACCGCCTCGCCCACCGGCAGAAGCCCTGACGTTTCGACCCGCTGCCGTACGGTCACGCCCTCGATATACTCGAACGCGATGTAATGATACGGCCCGTCCTGGCCGATGCTGAAGACCCGCGCGATGTTCTCGTGATCGAGCCGGGCGGCCGATCGCCCCTCCTGGTAGAACCGCGGGACGATCTCCGCGTCAGCGGCTTGATCCGGAGGCAAGAGCTTGAGCGCAACCTCGCGGTCGAGCCGGGTGTCGCGAGCGCGGAACACCGCGCCCATCCCTCCAACCCCAATGGCTTCCTCGAGCAGAAACCCATCGATGACCTCGCCCGGAACGGGCAACGCCGCCGCCGCTGACGCGGCCGGCACCGACGCTGCCAGCTTCCTCCGCGCGGAACTGGTCGTTCCCCGGTGGACCGTCGACGATTCGGTGGACGGCGCGATCGCCAAGGACTCCACAACCGGCTCGTCACTCGAGCCGGCGGCCGTGGGCTCGGATTCCTCGCGGGGTCTGGTCGGCTCGGGGATCGGCATCGACGCGTGCTCAACGGTTTGGGGTTCGTCCCCTCTTAACACTTCCGTGCCTTGCGTTCAAGAATCGATCGCGAGATGAGACGAGATAGGGAAATGCATGCATTCCAACTGCCCTGGGAATAATATAGGAAGTTCAAGCCCAACTGTCAATAACAAATGCTCGAGCATCTCACCCAACTCCAAACAGGAGAACAACCTGGGATCGAATGCCAGGGATCATCCAATACCCCGTTTGCCGCTCCTTCGCGTCTGCCCCTGGCCAGCCCGTCTCCCCTGAAGTCGCATTCCGTTGGGTCGCATTAAGCAAGACAAACCGCACAACCGATACAGAAGGGGGCACGCCCGGGACATTGCGCCGCTTGAGCGCTTCGAGCTCCGGGCGGGAGACCGGGTGCATCCTTCCGCAGGAGGTATGGTATGTGGGACCGCATTCGGGGAGGCCGCTCCCAGGTGAGACAGCAGCACACCGAGGGATCGATTTCCTGGCCGGCACGTCGGTTGAGCCGGCAACCGTCCCTGGAGGTCCTGGAAGACCGCCGGTTGTTGACCGCGACATTGCAATCGATCTCGAACATGACCGTCCCTGCCCAGCAAGGAGCCGTTGTCGCCTTGCTCGCACAGAGCACAACCACCGACGCGCAGACCTTCAAGGTCACTTCCAGTAACCCGGACATCGCCGCATCGATCGTCCAGGGCCCGTTCTGGACCGTCGGCGTATCGTACACCGACCCCAACACCTCGAACAGCTTCGCGGGCTCCCTGACCTTTCAGTTATTCCAAAACTTCACGCCGAATACCGTGAACATGATCACCCAGTTCACCAACGACAATTACTATGTCTCCAGCGGTAAGTATTTCCCGAGAATCGTGAGCAACTTCGGCGGTACGGGGAATTACGTCGTCCAGGGAGGCGCGGCCACCCTGGACGGTTCCGGCAGCAGCGGCCAGACGGGAACGCCGTACCCCAATGAAAACCTCCAGCAACTCACGCTCTCAGGCACGAACGAGCTGGCGCTCGCCAACAGCGGTGGAACCGACAGCAATGACACGCAATTCTTCATCAACACCGGGCAGGTGTCTCAACTGGACTACGGCTATACGATCTTCGGTCAGATGCTGACCGGGCAGACCACCCTGGGCCAGATGACCCAGATTCCAGTCATGGCGAACACATCATCTGGTGAAGTTTCGCAGCCGGTCAACCCGCTCACGATCACCAGGACGACGCTGACCACGACCAACCCCAACGGCGTGCTGGTCGTCGACGCATCTCAGGCGAAATCAGGCGAGACGGCCGTCATCACGGTCACGGCGACCGACCCGACGGACGGAACGACGGCTGTTCAGTCCTTCACGGTCACGATCAATGCCTACGCTGGCCCTGCCACCCCGACCATCAATTTCAAACCGTTCGCGAATGTTACGACGGCGAGCGTGGCTGAGAACGGCTCTCAGCAGGTCCAGTTGAACGGCGCGAGCGGCTATCCCGTCACCAGCAATCCGGGAACACTGTCATACTCGCTCCTCTCGCAGCCCACGCACGGCACGGTCACCAACTTCAACGCGTCGACCGGCACCTTCACGTACACGCCGGCCAGCAATTATCTCGGTCCCGATACACTCCAGTACAAAGTGACGAGCACCGGACCGCAGACGACTCTTCCCACAACCTTGACCAGCAACGCGGGCACGGTCACGATCAATGTTGGGGCCACTAACACCGGAGCGGTCAACCTGATCGGCACGGCCCTGGTGGTCACTCCTTTGCCGCGCTCCGATCACGGAACGAACAAGATCGAGGTGTCCGAGGTGGCTCAAGCCTCGGCCGCCGGCGGAAGCGTCATCCAGGTTAACGTTAACGGCGAGCTCGACGCGATCCAGCCCGGGATCAACACCGTGAACAGGATCATCGTCTTCGGCGGCAAGCATGCTAATAACGACATCATCATCGATCCCAGCGTAACACTGCCCACGACCATTGACGGCGGCCGCGGCCGGATCAACTACCTCACAGGCGGCGGTGGAACCACCCGAGAGCACGGATGGTTCGGATCCACGACCTTGATCGGTGGTCCCGGTACGAATCAGCTCATCGGCCTGGCCGGCCACGTCCGGTTCAAGCCGTCGAAGGCGACCAACGTCATCTATGCGGGCGTTCCTCATCGCCGGACGCACCTGCTCCATCCCGTGCCTCCCTCGGGAACCTTCTACAAGTTCGTGCACGGCCGCCTGGTGCCCGTGAAGACCGTGTGATCGATTCCAAAGCAGCGAGAGCGTGTACGGCACCCCTGTACGAGCATCCCATGATTGAGCTTCCAATCGACGCGAGTATTCCCCGGATCATCGAGGGACTTGCCCGGCGTTCGCTGGTCGTGGTGGCGCCGCCCGGTTCGGGCAAGACGACGCGGGTGCCGGTGGCCATCCTCCAGGCCGGGCTGCTTCCAGCCGATCACCCGGCCGCGATCGTGCTCCAGCCGCGACGGATCGCGGCGCGGGTCGCCGCGATGCGGATCGCCGAGGAACAGGGCTGGGGCCTCGGCAACCAGGTCGGATACCAGGTCCGCTTCGAGCGGCGGCTCTCACCCCGAACCCGCCTTCGATTCCTGACCGAGGGCATCTTGACCCGGCAACTCCTGGCCGACCCTTTCCTCGAGACAATCGGCGCCGTCATCCTCGACGAATTTCACGAGCGCAGCCTGAATGGCGACCTGGCGCTCGCGCTGCTGCGCCACGTCAGGCGGGAAGTGCGCCCCGACTTGATCCTGGTCGTCATGTCGGCCACGCTCGACGCCGTGCCCGTCGCGCGTTTCCTCGACGACTGCCCGATCGTGCGGGTCGAGGGGAAAGCTCATGAAGTGTCCGTGCAATACTGGCCGGCGAAGTGGCCGGCAAGCGCCCAGGCGATCGTTCCGCCCGTCGAGGAACGGTTGTCCGATCCGCGTGACAGGGGCCATCTCCTTGTGTTTCTTCCGGGTCTGGCCGAGATACGCCGGGTGGGGAGACAGCTCGAGCCGGCGGCCGGCCTTGCCGGCGCAGTGGTGCTGCCCTTGCACGGCTCGCTTTCGTCGAGCGACCAGGACCGCGCGCTTCGACCGAGCGATCGCCGCAAGGTCATCCTCAGCACCAACGTGGCGGAGACTTCGCTGACGATCGACGGAGTCACAACCGTGATCGACAGCGGTCTGGCGCGGATCGTGCGTTACGATGGAGAACGGGGCATCGATCGCTGGGAGCTGGGCCGGATCAGTCGGGCCGCGGCCGACCAGCGGGCGGGTCGAGCGGGCCGGACGGGGCCGGGCCGCTGCATCCGCCTCTGGTCCGAGCGCGACCAGCGCGGGCGTCCCCAGTTCGAGCAGCCGGAAATCCACCGCCTCGACCTCTCGTCGACCGTGCTCGCCTTGCACGCCTGGGGCCTTGCCGAAGAGGGCCGGTTCGAGTGGTACGAGCCTCCGAGCCCGGATCGCCTGAAGAGCGCCCACCGGCTTCTGGTCCTCCTGGGCGGACTCGCCGGCGACCCGCCCCGAATCACGCCCCTGGGTGAAGCAATGCTCGACCTGCCGGTCCATCCGCGGCTAGGCCGATTGCTGGTTGAGGCTAGGCGATGTGCCCGGGCTCGAGACGGCGCGACCATCGCCGCGCTCCTGTCGGAAAAAGACATCCGGCCCCGCGACGGCTCCGCGACCGCCGCCGTCGATCGTGCTCGACTTCAAACGGTGAGCGGCTGCTCCGATATCCTCGAACGCCTCGATTCGCTGGCCGAGGCCGAGTCGGCCCGCTTCGCGCCGTCGTTGCGGTCACGCGGCATTGATCCGGCCGCCGCGCGCCAGGTCGCGCTCCTGCGCGACCAGCTCGAGGGCCGCGATCGCCGCCCAGTGTGTGCGACAGCCCAGACCGGTGACGAGGCCGGCGACGAACAGATGCTCAAATGGCTTCTGCTGGCCTATCCCGATCGGGTGGTCAAACGCCGGGGCGTGGAGCGGACCGGAGTGATGGTCGGCGGACGCGGTGTGCGGCTTGGCCCGGAATCGGTCGTCCGGGACGCGGACTTGTACCTGGCCATCGATGCACGAGAAGTTGGGCGCGCCGGGCTGCTGGAGATCCAGGTCGGCCTGGCCAGCATGGTGCGGCTCGAATGGCTCGAGGAGCTTTTTCCCGACCAGATGCGCCGCGAGCGGCTGACGCGCTACGACGTATCGCGACGGCGTGTCATCTCCACAACCCGGCTGTGGTATCACGACCTGCTCCTCCGCGAAGACGTCAATCCCTCCGCGAGCGCGGACGAGGCCGGGCCCGTTCTGGCTGACGCCCTTTGTTCCCAGGCGCCTGGACTGTTTCGAGGCAATCCCCAGGCCGCCCTCTGGCTTGCGCGGTTGGATTTCGTCAGGCAGTCCCTCCCGGAACTGAACTGGCCCGAATTCACCGATCATGTCCTCGCGGAACTGCTGGGCTCGATCTGCCAGGGAAAATCAGCGCTCGATCAGGTCGAACAGGCCGATTTCATTCCCTTCCTGCAAAGCCGGCTCACTCCGGGCCAGACCCGCGAGCTGCATGAGAGCGCCCCTCAGTCGCTCGCGATTCCCAGCGGGCGCCAGGTCCGCCTGGCTTATCAGCCGGGAAAGCCGCCGATCCTGGCAGCGCGGCTCCAGGAGCTCTTCGGCTGGATCGAGACTCCACGCGTGGCACGAGGACGGGTCTCCATCTTGCTTCACGTCCTTGGGCCGAACAATCGGCCGGTCCAGATCACCGACGATTTGCTCAGCTTCTGGACGACCACCTATCACCAGGTGAGGAAGGACCTTCGACGCCGTTACCCCAAGCACGCATGGCCCGAAGATCCCTTCCAGGGCCGAGCCCCCTCCAGGGGTAATCGAACGGTGTAGGCTCTTGCCGCGGCAACGTTCAGGTCCCTGGACACCAGCGCCAAGCCGTGAGCGGCACGGCGCTAGCCGCCGGTGATCCCAAGCGGCGACCCTTCAGGTTCGTCGAGACCCGCGCCGAGTGCTGTAAGTCATGAATTGCATGCCACTAGTGTCTCGTTGATGGCGAGGAACGCGTGTTAAATTCCGCGATGGCGTTCCCAAACGATCCAAGGTTGGATAGAATCCGCCAGTACCGGGCAGCATGGACGCTCCCGGCCATGTCGAAGGAGAGAAGGAAGGGAATCCAACCGCCATGCACCGTCGGGGGCGAACCAACTTCGCCTGCGGACTCTTGTGCGCGGTCTTGTGTGGGTTGGCGGGTTGTGCCGCGATGCGCCAAAATGCGCCCAGCCCGGACCTCCGCCCCTGCACCGACGGCTATGCATACACCGAGGATGGTTGGAGGCTGGGCGTCCGGCACTATCGGCCGGAGCATCCTGACCCGGGTAAACTGCCTGTGATTCTGTGTCACGGCCTGGGACTCAATGCCACCTTCTGGACGATCACGAACGACCATCTTCCCTACCAGTTGACCGCCCGGGGCTACGAGGTTTTCGTCTTCGACATCCGAGGCTCGGGCGAAAACGCCCATCTGGGCCGGTGCGATCGGATCAACGGAGTGCTACGCCAAACCTTCTTGAGGGAGCGAGGCGAGCGCGGCTGGAACGTCGACGACCTGGTGAGATATGACGTTCCGGCCATCCTCGATTACGTCAATCGCAAGACCGGACACGATCGCGTCAACTGGATCGGCCACAGCCTGGGCGGCATGCTGGTCTTTCCCTACCTGCAACTGGCACCCCATCCAGAGCGCATCGCCACGTTCGTCGGGATGGGGAGCACGATCATTCAAGCGGACTTTCCCCAGACTGACATGCTCCAGGCCAACCGTGGCCTGCGGGTCTTGTCACTCTTCGCCAGCCCGGGTCGCCTGGGCCGGCCCCTGGCGTTCTTCCGAGTGCCGGGGATGGAAAGCATCGACCGGTTCTATTACTCGAACGAGAACGTCGACCAAATCACAGTCTCCCGGTTCTACGGTTACACCCTCGAGGACACGGGGCCGGGGGCCTTGCGCCAGCTCGCCCCTTATCTCGAGTATGGTCACATGCTCTCCGCGGATCGCAGGGTCGATTACTCGGCGAGGCTGGGTGAGATCACAACTCCGACCCTCATGATCGCCGGCGACGGCGACATCATGTCGGACGTCCCCTCGACCGAGCTTACGTTTGCCGGCCTCGGCAGCCCGGATAAGACAATCATGAGGTTTGGCAAGTCGAACGGTAACGTGGCCGATTACGGCCATTGCGACCTGGTCTGGAGCCGTCATGCACCGAAGGAGATCTTTCCGCCCTTGATCGACTGGCTCGACCAGCGACAGCCAGGCGCTGGCCCGAGCCCGCAAAGCTCCAGCTCGCTCGATTTCGGCGCGATCTCAGCCAGTCCTCAGAAATGAGTCGATGCAGATCTGCGACCAGGTTTCAAAGTCCTGGCGGATCGTCCGGATCGCCGACAATGGCAGGAATTCGGCCTCGGCCAGCCCCTCTTCCCGCGCGACGACGCGAGGCTGCTCCAACTCGAACAGGTGGACCACGCCCAGGTGGACTCGGCCGACGGGCGTTGCATCATCGTTGATCAGCCCGACCCGCCGGACCAGGCCGGGGCTCGTGACGAATACCTCTTCGTCCAGCTCGCGCCTCATCGCCGACTCGTAGGCCTCGAGACTCTTGCGCCCCTCGGCGTCTGCTTCGGAAACGTGCCCGCCAACGCCCAACGATCGCAGCTTGTGCAGCCGCGCCTCACCCTGCGACTTGCCTCGGGTGTAACAGAACACGGCGGCGTCACAACGAAAGACGACGTAAGGGATGAGCTGCTTGAATCCGGGGTCGTCTTCGACCTCCGACCTGGGCCGGTATTGCATCAGCTCGGGGACAAGCAGGGCCGCGAGATAGCGGTCGGCGTCGGGAGAGAATCCCTGGAACCGGCCCAGGCGGTCGAGCTCGGCGCTGGGAACGACCAGGACACGTTCGTCGACTTTTTGGCTCATCACCGGCCTCTCGGGGATTTCTTGCGGAACTCGGGTGATCCATCATGCCCGACAAGCCTGGGATCGGGAAATGGCCCAGTGTTCTTTGGTCCGCCTGGAGGAAAGGAGCGGGGAGGGTGCGGGATCTGATCCGTGGGAAAAGCGCGCGGCCGGATGGAGGGCCGGTCGTCACGGCCGGGACCTCCCTCACGGGGAGGGGTTTCTCTCCCTACGGGAGAGGGCTGGGGTGAGAGGCGAGCGGTACCGAGAGCCTCCCCCAGCGGCCGATGAACCGTATCTCGCTCCCCGAGGAAAGGGAGCCAGTGGTTCGCGGCGCAACGGCTCTCATGCTGGAAGAAAAGGTGCCAGCCACCAAATATGAGTAATATGCGGAATTCACAAAGGCAATTGCCACGAAATCAGTTCATCGCGCACAGTGTAGTATACCCAATTTTGGTGGCTGGCACCTTTTGTGTACGTCAAAAAAATGTAAAACAAACTTTACAATAAGAACTGTATGAGTTACATTATGTGCGGCGTACATGACATCTTGGTTCGGTTCAGCTTTGAGAGGAGCTTGCGATGTCCTCAGGCCAGAAACTAGCTTGGTTCACTTTGACAATCGTTGTGTTGAGCTTGGGCGGGGTCCTCGCTCTGACTCCGGTGCTTGGAATCCAGAGAGCACAAGGGAGCTTGGGTTTCCTCGGGTTCTGGGGGCTCACGCCTCTTCTGTTCCGCAAGAGGCGGGGAATCGTCGTGTCCGATGAGCGCGACGGCCTGATTCTAATGCGGTCCTCGGTGATCGCCTACAGCGTCTTCTGGGTGGTCTTCGTCGTCACCTGCATGTCGGCCGCGTTCTCCTACGGATCGAGCGGTGCCGTACCGGTCTTCCTGGTCGCGATCAGCCCGTTCTACGGTTTGATCCTCGTGCTTGGCGTCAGTTCCATCGCCACCCTGCTCCAGTATCGCTGGGGAGGGTCGGATGGCGCCTAATCAACAACTCGGGCCCTTGAAAAACCAGATCCGGCGGCTGCGGTTCGAGCACGGCGAGATGACGCAGCAGGAGCTTGCCGACCGAGCCGGCGTGACGAGGCAGACGATCATCGCACTGGAGGCCGGAAAATACACCCCCTCGCTGCTGCTGGCGTTCCGCCTTGCGCGGGCCTTCGGAGTCGATGTCGAAGGAGTGTTCCAGTACGACGGGGAGAGCCGCCCGGAGGGTGTGGCACCGATCTGAGCCCCTGCTCGATCAGGGATTAAGGATCCTGAAAAAGAGGTGGAGACCCGCGCGACGATTGGTCACAAGTGCTCTCGTCTCAATGTGAAGCGCTGCGCGCTCCACGTTGACAGACGATCGGCCTCGCGCCTATATTAACTGCAATACGGTCGACACAGTCGGGCCCGCGCCCAGCGTCGAGTCGTTCGACAGGGTACGCGGTGGCCGGCACGGTTTTTGTTGTCTGATCCGAAGAATGTGCCAAGTGGTTTTGATCCGGCCCGGCGCGACGATTTACGACGAGCAGAATCGCCTGCAAGGGATCCTCGACATCCCGCTCAGTGAGCGCGGGCAACGCGAAATTGCACGGATGGTTCCCAAGCTGGAGAAAAGCCTGGCCGGCTCTCCTCTCGCGGCCCTTTACTGCGGGCCGTCGGAAAATGTGATTCGGACCGCGGAGATCGTTGGCAAGGCGCTCGGGATCCGCCCGAAACGAATCGACGAATTCCGCAACCTGGACCAAGGATTGTGGCAAGGTCTTCAAATCGATGAAATCAAGCGCCGAAACACGAAGTTGTTCCGGCAGTGGATCGACGACCCGGAAACCATCTGTCCGCCCCAGGGTGAGACGGTGGAAAACGCAATGGGACGAATCAAGGCGGCGTTCCGGCCGTTGCTCAGGCGCCATCATGACGAGGCGATCGGCTTGGTCGTGGGTGAGCCACTGGCCAGGATGGTCATCTGCTACTTGAAATGCGAGCCGCTCGTTCAGATCGACGATCACAGGTCGAGCACTGAATTTGAACTGATCGAGATCGCCCCCTTCCTCCTGCGAAACGGAACGGCGTCTTGATCATCCCGTGGCGCGGCGAGATGTGGGAAGAGGGCCCGCGCCAGGTCGATCGGGTCGGGAATGGACGGAAGGACGTCGGGCCGAGACCTTGATCGGCCATGACGAAGGAGCCAAGCGATGGCATCGCGGGACGGACGAGCGCCGAACGCCTGGCACGAGCACTCCGAGGCGAAACGCGTGCCGGAAGGCGTCTGGATGCGCTGCGATGGATGCCAGGCGACCCTCTTCCGCAAACAAGTCGAGCAGAACCTGGGTGTCTGCCCCGATTGCCACCACCATTTTCCTTTGTCCGCCATGGTTCGGATCGCCCATCTCATGGACCCGGACACCTTCGAGGAATGGTTCTCCGCCTTGCAGCCGCTCGATCCGCTTGGCTTCAACGACCGGCGACCCTACCCTGAGCGAGTCAAGGAAGAACAGGCTCGTACGGGCTTGTTCGAGGCGGCGGTCGTCGGCCAAGGATTCATCAAAGGCATCCGCATCGTCTTTGGAATCACCGACAGCGGCTTCATCATGGGGAGCATGGGCTCGGTCGTCGGCGAAAAACTGACTCGGGCGATCGAGGAAGCGACCCGCCAACGACTACCCCTGGTGATCGTGTCGGGATCCGGGGGCGGAGCCCGGATGCACGAGGGAATCTTCTCCCTGATGCAAATGGCGAAAGTCTCGACAGCCCTGGGCCGTTATCACGCCGCGGGGGGCCTTTACCTCAGCGTCCTCACCCACCCAACCATGGGGGGCGTCGCGGCCAGTTTCGCTTCGCTGGGTGATTTCATCCTGGCCGAGCCCAAGGCCCTGATCGGATTCGCCGGCCCTCGCGTCATCGAACAAACGGTCCGAGTTCAACTGCCGAGCGGCTTTCAGACCAGCGAATTCCTCTGCGCGCATGGCTTTATCGACCGGATCGTGCACCGCCGCGACTTGCGGAGCACGATCGCGCAGTTGATCGACTATGCCATGCCATGAGAGTCGCCATCCTGAGGACTAGGGACTAAGGACTAAGGACTAAGGACTAAGGACTAAGGACTAAGG
>JBIOJM010000241.1:0-15739 GCA_044450785.1 Isosphaerales bacterium | reverse complement strand
GATCTTCCCAGGTCGAGGTTCCAATTCACCCCAACCCCACCGAATGTAATAGACTGTCGAGGGAATCCATGACGGAAGGTTCCTGTCATGTCGATTTGAGCGGTGAAATGTCTCCCAGCCCATGCCGGGGTTTGCGAGAATTTCGCTGGTCTGCTCAGGCGTGATCTTGACCAGATCAACGGACGGCTGTCTGGCATCCTCTCCATAGCTCGGCAGGCAGAAAACGAAGAGAAGCAGAAGGAATGCCAAGGATACCGGGAGGTGCTTTCCGTTCATCACAGAATCTCCTCATGATCAGCGACCTATTGATTCCAGTGCCATGTTCCGGGACCATCATAACACGTTGAAGTGCGATGCGGCTCGCCAGATCGAGGCTGAGTTCGGCACTCAGAAAGCCCTTGACTTCCTGATCGGCGAAAAGTTCCCGAACTTCCTCGAAGCTGCTGAGAACGACGCCGAATTCCGTTTGGAGATCCCTGCCTTCGTGGCTGAGATCAAGACCATCTTTGAGCCCTGGAAATTGGCTGAACCTCTGGAGACGGCTCGTCAGTCCGAGCCGTTCGATCCCAGTCACCAATCGGATCTCTTCGTTTTCAGCGTCTTCAATTGAGCGACGGTGATTTCAACGCGACATTGCAGCATCAGGAGGGGCCACACTCCTTCAACATCCTTTCCAGCGGCTCCGGGTCGGCCAAGCGGTGATCGTTCCCAACTTCGATCAGCGCCGACGCTGGCAACCCACTGTTGCTGACCAGTTCTTCGGAATTGCCGAACGGGATGACGTCATCGGCCCGTGAATGGAGGATCACCGTGCCGGGCTTCACGGTCTTGGCTGTCCCCCATCGTTTCCACGCCGGGCAAAGCAAGACGAGCCTGGCATTGCCGCTGTCGATGTTCATGGCTACGGCCCCGCCTCGGCTCGATCCCACGACAACGTGGGGCTGATGCTTGTCGAACTCCTCCTGGGCGGTGCGGACGGCCTCCTCGAAGTTCTCGTCGGAGAGCTTGGGATTGAAGACCGTGTGGCCGTGGTCCTTGAGAAAGGTCGGTTTGACGCCGCCTGGCACCGAGGTCCAGCCGTGGAGGAAGAGGATTCTCATCGGGAACTCATTGGCGACAATTAGGTTTGCCGCACCGGCTGCACGAATGAACGTCGAGGGTGTCTATTCGGGGATCGTACCCCTCAGAGCATTCTTCCGGTCGATCGATTTTCGGGATGCCATCGCCGAAGTTCTGGGGCGTTGCAGCGCCAGTACTCTCAGGATAGGCTGATCGCACTGAGAACGGAAAGAGCTTCCAGTCGTCAACATCAACGAGCCGAAGACCATGCCCGAGTTTCAGCATCGACCCGGCATCCGCCCCGCTTGGGTCTTTTCCTGTTCGTGATGGTCCAGCGCCGTCGCTTATGTTTTCAATCCCGAGGAGCACAATGATGAGAATTCTCTCGATGTCTGCTGCCTGTTATCTCCTTGCCAGCCTCCTGGTCATTCGCGCCCAAGCGGGGGTGGAGGTGGTCGCCTCCAAAAGCCTGACGATCCAGCCCAGCGGACCACGAACTGGAGAAGCCGGGACCAAGTATTTCAACATTCAGGGCAAAGACAACCAGAAGTTTGCGAGCTTTGGCGTGCTGAACTTTGAGATTCCGAAGGAGGTCCATGACAAGAAAGTCAAGAGCGTGACGCTGACCTTGGTCCAGAGCATCCCGAGATTTGCCAAGGATGGAGCGATCCGGTTTTTCCTGGCACCGGAGCCGGATGCCGCATCGGATCTGAAATTCGACCCCAGCGCTTCTGACGGGGTAGGGAGCCAGATCAAACCTCTGCACGCCCTGGGATCAGGGAATTTCAAGAAGATCGAGACCGGGAAGACGGAATCGTTCTCACTGACCGTGGACGATGCCGTTCGTGAGCGGATCGCCAAGGGCGGCAAGCTATGCCTGGTCATCGTCCCCGCCGATTCGACGGTGGCAGCGACCTACGTCGGTGCGAGCGAGGATGCCAAGAAGAACAGCCCCAGGCTCACATTGGACCTGCCGTAGCAAGGTGCTCGCCCGGCTCTTTACGCAGCGCAACAGGGAGCAATGCGGTTTCCGTTCCTCAAGCGACTTGTCCTCGCCCGCTTCAGCGTGATCGGCAACAACTTCATCGTTTCCCAGCCCTTGCTGCCCGTGTTCGTCAGACTGGGCCGTCCAGCCACCGATCAGCGACCCCCGCCTCCTCCGCTGGAAGTGGGGGATCACGAAGTGTCACCGAAGAGACCGGCGTCCGGAAGATCCGCGGAAGCGAAATCAATGAGAACAGCGCGAACGTGGCGGTCCAGATCAAGACGCTGATTCCTGCCATGATTGCCAGGGTTGGGACGACGGCTTTCGGTCCCCCAGCAAAGATCAGAACCGGGAACGAGGTCAGTACGATCATCAGGTTGAGAAGAGCCGACTTGCGGACGACGCTCCGCAGGCTCGGAGCGGGGGACTCGTCCTCGCAGACCGAGACGATCACTGGTTTCAGCGTTGGCGGGTTCATGGTGGACAACCTCCACTTCCGGAGGATGAAGAGCTCGATCAAGATTAAGAGTAGGATCTCGTGCAAGCGCCTGCCCTGCTCTTGCTCATGCTCTTGCTCTTACTCTTAGTCCTCTTCCAAATCCTACTCGTCATCTTACTCTTTCTCTAATATGCGAGCCGCCCGTCAATCCGTCAGATGTTCCCGGCGTGGTCGCCGCTCACGCCAGGCCGACACGCCGGCGCCAGACCCATTCGATGGTGAGCAAGAAGATCAGGATCGACAGGAGCCACCAGACGCTCCACGCGGGTGTCGTCTTGACCTCGGGAGGCCCGGCGTTCCGTGGCAGTCGCTCGATCATCGCCGTCAGGTCCTTCGCCCCATTCAGGACCGTGCCGCCGGACTGGGCGGCAATCCGGCGCAGCAGGTCGTGGTTGGGCAGCGGGTTCTGCTGCTCGGACGGGTCGTCGATGACCTGGACCTCGAGCGACGTACTGTCGACCTGGGTGTTATTCTCGTAGGCGGTCAATTCGATCCGCAGCCCTTGCGTCAGGGTCACTCCGGAAGGAAGTGACTTTGCCTCGGCGATCGGCAGCGTCGCGCCGTACGACTTTTCGGAGGTCTCGCGCGCCAGTTCAAATTCCTCGCTCCAGGGGAGGAACGGCGCAAGTGCTCCGGCAGGCTGCGGCCCGCCGGCCGGGCGGCGGAGCGGGGAGCTGTCCGACGTGACGTCGCCCGCGGATCTCGGCTCGACGGTCACGGCGACACGGTAGTCGAGCGTCGGTGCCGCGTTCTCGTCGAACGTCCGGGCGTGGAGCACGATCGGCTCGCCGGGCCGATAGAGCCGCTTGTCGGTCTCGGCCAGCAGACGACGGCGGCCGATCGACGAGTTCTCGGTCAGCCAGTAGACGACGTTGCGCCAGAACTTCTTGTAGTAACGCGCGTCTGACCCACCCCACGACTGAGTGAACTCGCCCGCCCAGCGGCGGGTGATCGCCGTGGTCATGGCCATCGTGCGGCCCCGGCCGTAAGCCTGAACCACGACCGCGGGCAAAAGTGAGCCGTTCGCGCCGGGCGATGTGGTCCAGGCGATCACCTCGGCCGCCGGCTTGACCCGGCCGACATGATTGCTTCCCAGGAAGTTGGGCAGGGTCTTCAGCTCCGCGCGGTTCTGTGCAAGGTCGGACGAGAGATGCCAGATCGGGTGGATTGTACCCTCGGTGACCACGTTGACCGTCGTCGGCGCCTCATCCCAGTCACGGGTGGCCGGGAGAAGCTCAACGGGGAGCATCTTGCCGGCCGAGGTGTCGTTCCACTGGCCGGAGGCGAAGCTGTGGGGACCGCCAACCATGCAGAGCCCACCCCCCCGCCGGCCGATCCACTCCTCAACCCAGGTATGGTGCTGATCGCCAAGCGCATCGCGAGGGACGTTGGAGAGGATGATCGCGTCGAAGGCGAACAGTTCCGATGGAGTCTCGGGGAGCCCACGGTAGCGCTCGTTGGTACGAACCATCGTCGAGAAGTCGCCGCCGGCCCCGCCGGGCATCACGGCCGTGCACTCGACGTCCGGGTCCTCCATCAGCGCTTCCTGGAGGGGTGAGTAGGCCCCGCGGGGTTCGGACTGGCCTTGCGGCTGCATGGCGTAGCGGTCGATGGCCCCTTCGAGGTAGAGCACCCGGATCTTGGTGTGGTCGATGGCCTGGTCGGCGCCGAAGGCATTGTTCGACGCCGACACCTCGCCCGGCTGCAGGTCGATCCGCGCCTCGATGCGGCGGTCCTGGTCGCCCGACTCGAAGACGAGCGAGTAGCTGGCCAGGCCATCCTGGAGGACGATCGGGGTGTGGGCCAGCACCGCGGCCGGCTTGCCGTCGGGCCCAGCGGCCATGATCTTCACCTCGGAGCGTTTGCCCTTGTAGCCGTAGCTCCGCACGTAGACCTGCGCGGCCACTCTCGAGAACTTCCGGACCTGATTTGGTGCGACCATGCTGACGATGGCGACATCGCCGCCGACGTTCTCGTCACCGACCGGGAGGACGTGGAGGGGCACTTTCATTTTGCCGTAGGCGCGCGCGATCACGTCGGCGCGATCGAGGTCGCGGGCGCGGCCGTCCGAGAAGACGACCACGGCCTGGGGCGGGGCCTGGCCGAACCGGTCCGTGAGACCTTCGAGCGAGGCGCCCAGGAGGGTGTCGGAATCGGTCGGGGCCGGGGGCGGCTCGGTGGGTTGCGGGGGTCCTGCGGCGAGCACCGCGCCGGGCGCGCTCACGGGGGCCGGCTCGGCTCCCGCCGGCCGCCCGAGGTCCGCATCAACGGCGGCCAGGCGACTTCCGAACCGGAACATGCTGACCTGGGCCCCGGCACGCGGGTCCCGGGCCTGGCCGGCGTCGTGAATCGTTTGCACCACCTGGTCCCAGCGGGTCGTGTCCTTGCCGATCGCCATGCTCTGCGACGTATCGAGGAGGTAGAACAGCTTGGGACGCTCCACCGTCCCCGGTGTCTCATCAACCCGCACCGGGTTGATGATGATCAGGCCAAGGATCGCCAGGATCGCCAGTCGCAAGGCCAGCAGCCCGGGGCGCTGGGCGGGCCCGATCGGGCGGCCCGAGGCCCAGCGCAAGAGCGCGAAGGCGGCCAACGCCGCCATTGCCGACGCCAGCAGCAGGGCGAGGGAATAGGGTGTTGCCCACTGAATTGTCGACTTGACGCTCATCCTTACTTCTTGCCGCCTTCTTTTGAGAGCACCTCGTAATAGCGATCGACGAGCTCCTTGAACTCGGGCGGTGTCGCCTCATCCCGGGCCGACACGATGTCCTTCAAGATCAGGTCCTGGATCCTGCCCTGGATCAACAGGCTGACGGACGAAAGCACGGTCGTGTAACTCGCGGGGGCGATCCGGTAGTGGTGATCGCCGATGCCCCAATCCCAGCCTCCCGCCTCGAACGCATCGGCCAGCGCCGTCGCCCCGTCCGTCAGTCCGGCTTTGCGCAGGTCGCGGATCAATGCGGCGGCCAGTCGGCGCCACTCGGCGATCTCCGCGTCAGTCTTGAGGGTCTTCAGCTTTGCCGTCAGCTCGGCGACGCGTTTGTCGAATTCGACGAGTGCGGCGAGCTCCGGCGCGATGATGCCCCTGTGCAAGATGTCAAGCTGACGAGCGAGCAGCTCGAGTCTCCGCGCCAGCTCGTTGGCCTCGCGGCGTGCCGCCGGCCTTTGACCGCTCAAGTAGAGCTCGCCGATCCGCTCCATGCGCTCGACAACCTGGGTCATCGACCTCTCCTCGAGCAATTCCCGGATCCGCTCGGCCGACTCGCCCTCCGCGCGCAAGCTTGCATCTTTCAGCCAGTGCTCCAGGGTCTTGGCGGCTTCCTCCAACCGCTCGAGTCGCTCGGCGTCGGTCAAGTCACCCCGGCCGCCGCGGTTAGTTTCTCCCTTGCCTCCGGTCCGGGACTTGCCTTGGCCGTCGTTGCCGTCTTGGTCCGCGCCCGACGCCGGGTCTCCGTCGGGCAGCTTGCCCAGCTCGGCCTCGCGCTCGGCGAGCTCGTCGGCCAGGTCGCGGGCCATCGCCAGCTCCTCGGCGACCTCGCGGGCGAGCTCGCCCTTGACCTGCCGGGCCAGCTCGTGGAGCATCGCGGCACCCGCCTTGGCCGTTTCGGTCGCCTCCTTGGTGTTGCCACGGACCAGCGCTCCGGACGCTTTCTCCGTCGCCTCCGCCGCCTTGGCCATCCGGACCTTCGCGAGGTCCGAGGCGGCTTCGAGCTTCTTCAGCTTCTCTTCCAGCTCGCGGGCCTTATCGGCGATCTGTTCCTGCCGCTCCATCGCCTCGCGGCGTTTGTTCTTCCGGGGCTCGCCGGCCTTGTCATCGTCGGCCTTCTTTGCCTCGCCCTCTTGTTGTTCCATCATGAGGCCGGCGAGAGTCGCATAGACGAAGTCTTCGTCCTGGGCGAGCTCCTCGATTTTCTGGGCGAGCTCCTCGGCCTCTTCCTGGTCCTTCTTTGGCTTGCGGATCTTCTGCGCTTGCATGCGGTCGAAGCTGCGCATCGCCCGGCTCGCGGCGGGGTCCTGGCCGATCGCGATCCGGAGTGAATCGCGGGCCTCGATCAGGTGGCGAAGGGCAGCCCCCATGTGGGCTGGAGCACGCGCGTTCTGGCCATGGTCGAGCGCCCCGACGGCCGCCAGCATCGACTCCTCGGCCGCGTGCAGCGGCTCGATCCGCTCTCCGATGATCCCCTCGACTCCCTCGGTGAGCTCGCGGGTCAGCCCGGCGAGCGTCTCCTCGAAGCCGGCGATCTTGAGCGGGTCGTCGGCGAAGGTCTTGTCGGCCGGCTTGTGCTTGGCCAGCCGGTTGGCCCGGTTCAGGTTGAACCGCTGGCGGGCGATCAACTCCGCCAGGCTTGTGAGCTCCCTTCCATCCCCCTCGCCGGCGCTGCCCTCCATCAGCTTGTACTCGCGCTTGAACGGGCGGATGTCGAGGTAGCGCAGGTCGGTCTCGGTGCGCTTGGCCCCGGCAGGGTAGTTGTCCTCGGCGAAAGCGTAGTAGGTCAAGGAGTCAGTCGGCGAGGCGGCGAGCTTCTCCAGCAGCAGCATCTCCTGGAGCGCCGCGGTGGTCCGGCTCTTGGCCGGCTCCGCCCTCAAGTCCTTGACGATCAGCGTCTGCTCGTCGCCGTTATTGAACTGGAAGACGATCCCGGCCCTGGTCAGGCCGAAGTCGTCCCCCACGCGGATGCGGTTCAAGACCTCGGCGATTGGATGGACCTCCAGCGCTAGGTCGGGCTGCTCGAACGACACGCGCGGCGCGCGATCTTCAAGGACCTCGATCTTGTAATGATTCTTGGGCGTGGCCCGGCCATCGGGTGTCTTGGCCACGATCTGATAGGCAAGGCCCTTTGTCAGGTTGAGCAGCGCGGTGTAGGTCGTGCCGCTGGACTTGAGCGGGATGACCTGGGGCGCGGGAGCCGCCTTGTCTTTCCGTGAGTGGACGGACAGGTCGGTCACGACCAAGGACGCCTCCGCCGGCGGGGAATCGAAGTTGATCTGGAACGTCGCGTCGGTTCCCTCGATGACCCGCAGGTCGCCCCCCTTCACCGTGCTCGGCTTGACGCCAGTGTAGGCGGGCGGCCGCAGCGCCACGTCGAACGACTTGAGTACGAGCGGGTATCGGACCCCGATCCGGTAAGTCGGGCTCGACGCCGAACCGGCGGTCACACGATAGTCCAGCGGTCCCTCGACTTTCTCCAGCTTGGCCGCGCGCTTCGAAGCGGGGCCGCGGTCCGGGGCGTCGAGCGCGGCAGCCTTCCACACGGCGTTCGGCTGACGTTCAGACCGGGTGTAGAGCACGACGTCGCGCTTGACCCGCCCCTGCAGCTCCACGGCGATCGGGACACTGTCACCCTGCTCGACCGTGAGGTTCCCCGGCGCGACGAAGAGCGTGGTGTACGGCCGGCGGCTCAGTAAGGCGCGCTCGAGCGCGATGCGCCACTCCGGGTTCAAAACCGAGGCGATCAAGAGGAGCAGTACGGGCGCGGCCGCCAGCGCCGCGACGGTCCAGATACGCCGCCATGGCACGATCCGATCAAGCGGAAGCGGCTGCGCCTGGATTTCGGTGTCTTGCTCCAAGGCATCCACCAGGCTCGGGGTCACGCCCTCGGAGTGGATCAGCTCCTCGGAGAGCCCGCCAAACTGGACGACGGTCCGGATGCGCTGGCCGAGCTGAGGGAAGCGGCTCTCGATCTCGGCGGCGGTTCGCGGCCTGGTCCACCATCGCAAGGGCGAGATGACCCGGGCCCAGAAGACCGCCAGCGTCACGGCCGCCAAGGCGATGAGACCGGCCGCCCGCCCGCTCCAGGCTAATTCCATCCTGTAGTCAGCCATCACCAGCGCGGTCAGGCCCAGCACCACGGTCAGGAACGACCAGGCCAGGCCCTGGCGGACCTGGTAGCGGCGCAGCGATGCCCAGACGTGCTCGAAGCGACCGAGGAACTTCGGTTTCGGGGGTTCGGTTGTCGCGAGGCTCATGGGCGTTCCTTTCACGTCAGGCTGCCGTTCGGTTGGCGAGGAAGTTCTCTACCAGGAGCAAGCCCACCAATGTCAATGCCAGCCAGGGCCAGATCTCGTCACTGCGCAAGCGTTCGTCGGCGATCCGTTGCGTGCTCTGCCCGACCACAGCCGGCGCCGCCGGCTCGGGCAGCCGGAAGCCGAACCGGCCGGCGAACTCCTTGGGCGTACACCGCGCTGTCTCGGATTCAAGCGGATCAGGGTTGACGACGTGGACGAGGCGATCGGATTCGAGAACGCCCGGTTTCCGCTCGTCGCCGGCGATCTCCTGGCGGATCCGGCCCCCGTCGGCCAGGCCGGAAACGTAGGCGACCAGTTGATGGAGCATGGGCAGGTACATCCGCCCGCGCGGCCAGTCGCCCCAGGCCCGGTCGCATGCCGAGGTGAACCAAAGGACTTTGCCCCGTCCGTTGGTTCGCTCGAGGAGCGCGGGCTCGCCGCCCCGGAACCATGCCAAAACGCGGGCTTCGTGGTCCGGCTTGATGCGCGTGATTGCCGTGAACGCCGGCCGCCGAAGATCGCCATGCTCGGGGTCGGCGAATGGCTTGAAGACCGGGTGCCGCACATCCCATCGCTCGAGCCGCCAGGGACGCTCCGTGGCCGTCATGGGCCCGAAAACGTCGCCCACACCCAGGCCCGCCGCCTCGAGCACGCGCGTCCCTTCGGGCTGGACGCGGTCGCCGGTAAACACGAGCAAGCCACCCCCGCGATCGACGAACGCGCCGAGTCGCTTCACGTCGGACGCGCCGAGGTCCTCGACGTTCGCCAGCACCACGGCCTCGGTCTTTTCCAGGTCCGGCAGGCCCGTGCCGACGACGAGATCGACCGTCCGTGGATCGAATGGAGTTTTTGCATAATGCTCGCCGGGCGGCGCGAGCCGCAGCGCGGCTTGAAGGAAGTAGGTTTCCGATTCGTAAGAGGACCGGCCAGGGTCGCCATCCACGAGCAGCACACGCGCGGGCGGCGCGACCATGACGGCCAGGAAGCGCCGGTCGTCGAATGGTAATTCATCGCCGGTTGACGCTTCGACGTGTCCGCGCCAGAGCCCCTCGGGCAGCTCGTTGAGCTGGAACGCGACGCTCGTCGCCGCAGCCCCATCCAGGCTGATCGTCCGCTCCATGTCGCGTTTCCTTCGGCCGGCTTCAATGTGGAGCCGGACGAGGCACTTGGAAACCGGCAGGGGTGAGGCGTTGAACACCGTCGCCGTGACGGAGGCCGGCTCGCCGGGCCGGACGGTCTGAGGTGCGATCGCGACGCCCGTGACGGCGACGTTCTTGGGAAACGCACGGCCGAAGTCCCGGAGATGGACCTCGACGTCGACGGGGAGGCTCACGGACTCACCGCGGTCGAGCCCGGAGCGCTGGAGATCGGTGAGGATGTGCAGTTCCTTGATTCCTTTCCGAGAGCGGACGAGGAGGTCGCGCGCCCAGGCCAGGGCGGCGCCGTAGTCCGTGCCGGCCGCCGTGGGCTCGAGTGCGGATTTGCCGAGGTCGGCCGGCCACGCCACGGGATGGACCTTCTGGTCGAAGATGCCGGCTTCAAACTGAGTCCCCGGGCTCGCCCGCCCCAGGATCGTCCGCGCCTCGGCCAGCGCCTGATCAATCGGCCGGGCGCCCCCTTGGAGGCCCATGCTGGCCGAGCGGTCGAGCAGTACCACGACCAGGCGGTCTCCCGCGGCCGGCTCGGTCGCGAGCATGTACGGCCGGGCGAACAGGAAGGCGACCAGGGCCAAGCATGCCATCCGCAGCACGAGGAGGAGCCAGCGCCTCAGCTTCCGCCGCCGCGCGTTGTCGCGCAGCACGACCTTGAGGAACTGAAGCGTCCCCAGGTCGACCAGGCGGGCCCGCGTCCGGAACATCAGGTGGATGATGATCGGGATCGCCAGGGCGCCCAGCGCGCCGAGCATCCCGAGCTGAATGAAGTGCATTGTGCCTCGAACAGAGTTCAGAAAGTCCTCGCCCGCTTGACCAAGTAGTCCAAAAGCGCGCGGTCGGGCGGATCGTCCGTGGTCAGCTCGATGCGGTCGATGGCGCGTTTGCGGCACTCGACCTCGAGCGCCTGTCGCCACTCGTCCACGGCCTGGCGGTACGCCTGGCGGATGCCCTCGGCCTGCGTGGTCAGCGTCTCGCCGCTCTCCAGATCGCGGAAGCGGATGTGACCATCGACCGAGAGGTCTCGCTCCCAGGGATCCAAGATGTGCCAGATGATCACTTCATGGTTGTTGTAGCGCAGGTGGTCCAGGCCGCCGACGATCGTGGCGAGATCGCCGAACAGGTCGGAGAGGAGCACGACCATGCCGCGCCGCCGGGCGAACTCGGCCGCCTGGTGCAGGGCGCGGTCGTTGTCGGTTGCCGGGCGGACTTCGGCGGCGGCGATCGTGGCGAGCACCTCGTCGAACTGGCCAGGCTTGGCGCGTGGAGTCAGGTGGGCCGTCACCGAGTCGGAATACACGGTCAGCCCAACAGCATCGCGCTGCTTGAGCGCCAGGTGCGCCAGCGCCGCGGCGAGCGACGCCGCATAGTGCAGCTTGCTCCTGCCGGTGTTGGCGCAGCTCATCGAGGCGCTGGCGTCCAGGAGCAGGTAGAGGTTCAGGTTGGTGTCGGCGTCGTACTCCTTGATGTAAAGGCGATCGTTTCGTGCGTAGAGCTTCCAGTTCAAGTGCCGGATATCGTCGCCGGGGGTGTACTCGCGGTGCGAGGCGAACTCGACGCTGATGCCGAGATAAGGGCTGCGGTGCAGACCGTGCATCGACCCCTCGACGATCGAGCGGGCGCGCAGCTCGATCGACTCGAGTCGCGAGAAGAACACGGGATCGATCAGGGAACGGGGGTCGAATGGCATCGCGGCTCAGGCCTCCTGCTTGACGGTTTCGACCAGCCGGCGGATGATCGCATCGGCGTCCACACCGTCGGCGCGGGCATGAAAATTGAGCACGAGCCGATGCCGGAGGACCGGGCTGGCAAGGTTCTTCACGTCATCGAAATCGACGTGGTATTTGCCCGCGAGGATGGCCCGTGCCTTGGCGCCCAGGACCAGGTACTGCGAGGCCCGCGGGCTCGCCCCGTAGAGCAGGTATTTGTGAATGCCGTCGATTTCCTTCGACTCACCCGGGCGCGACGCGACGACCAGGCGCACGGCGTAGCTCATGACCGAGTCGGCGATCGGCACCCCGCGAACCAGGTCCTGGAGTCGCAGCAGCTCCTCGGCCTTCAAGACCGGCCGCGCCTCAGCCGTGTGCGTGCCGGTCGTCCCCTTGACGATCAACAGCTCCTCTTTGGGAGTCGGGTACTTGACTTTGAGGTTGAACATGAACCGGTCGAGCTGGGCCTCGGGCAGCGGATAAGTGCCTTCCATCTCGATCGGGTTCTGGGTGGCGACCACGAAGAACGGCGGATTGAGCGGATAGGTCCGCCGCCCGATCGAGACCTCGTGCTCCTGCATCGCCTGCAAGAGCGCGGCCTGGGTCTTGGGAGGCGTGCGGTTGATCTCGTCGGCGAGCAGGAAGTTCGTGAAGATCGGCCCGGGTAGGAATTCCAGCTTGCGCCGGCCGGTTGCCGGGTCCTCCTCGATGATGTCCATACCGGTGATGTCCGAAGGCATCAGGTCGGGCGTGAACTGGATGCGGCGGAACTCCAGTTCGAGCGTCCGCGCCAGGGTGCGGGCCATCAGCGTCTTGCCGAGCCCGGGCACACCCAGCAAGAGGATATGGCCGCGGCAGAGCAGGCCGACGAGCATGTGGTCGATGACCGTCTCCTGGCCGACGATCACCTTGGCAATCTCATCGCGGACGCGGAGGCGCGCCTCGCGCAGGCGAGCCACGACGGCGGCGTCCTCGTTCGAGACCGCCGTGGGATCGTTCAGCTTGGCGTCACGGGTTCGCGGGGCTTCCATCAGTTGCGGGCCTCTCGGGGTCAAGGAGTCGCGGTGCGGGCGGGTCGACGTCCGGTTCAATGACTCGGCCCCTTCGACTCACGCCTTCGGAACGGTGGGTGCATCAATGGAGGTCTTCGACGCCAGGGCGCCGTCGTCCTTCGGCCCGATCTTCGGCTCTTTTCTCGGACCAGCGCGGCCGCCGAGCTCCGGCGGCAGGTAGCTTTCCTGGAGCTCGCTGCCGTGGCCGTCGCCGTTGTCGTCGAGCTTGGCATGTTCGGTCGGCAGGTTTTCGTCGTCGGCGTACCGCTTCATCACATCGGCCACGACGGCCAGGTATAACTCGAAAACCGAGACCTTGCCGTCCTTGTCGCGGTCGGTCCCTTCCGGGGGTGCGGCGAGCACGTCGGCCAGGGCGTGCGGGAACAGCGTCTCATTGACCTCCTGGTCGGCCTCGGTCGCCGTGATGACGATCCGGCCGGTCGCGGCGAGAGGCTTGAGGAAGAAGCCGCTCGCGGCCGTGGTGATGAAGAAGACTTGCTCGCGCGGCTTGAGGCCTTCGAATAGCTTGGCGAACGCCCGTTCGTCCAGGTCCGGGCCGGGGAGATTCAGGTGGGAATGCCGGCCGTCGTAGTGGGTGTGGCCCAGGACGATCACCCAGAGCGTGTCCTCGGCCCTCAGCCGCTTCCGCAGCTCGTCCACGTCGGCCGCGATCCCCTCTCGGTTCGACAGCCCCCGTACGTTCGCCAGCGCGGGCCCGTCGCCCGGCTGGCTCGCAACGCCGAACCGCACCAGGACCTCGGAGGCAGGGAAACCGTACCGTCCGGTCAGTGCCTTGTGCAGTTTCTCGACGGTCTCCGCGAAGAGCTTGCGGTGCTCGTCGTCGCCCGGCAAACCACAAACGATCAGCGCCCGCCTCGTTCCGACGGTCCCCGAGGACTGGCCGGGCTGCGCGCGCGACGCGTCGTCGGCACGGGGCACCGACCCGTCCGAGAGCCAGACGGCCAAGCCCGCGAGTAAACCGGCAGCAAGCTGAAACGCTCGGGGCCATGCTTTCGAGCCAGGTCGGGGCATGGGTCAGTCTCGAGTCCACGAGGATGGTTCGGTGTCATCCCAACGGCTCATTGGGCCTTCTCTTCGACGGGAGCCAGGTTCCGGTCGTGGAAAACGCGGTAGCGGTGCTTGGGATCTTGCCGGGGCAAGCCATGCGGGATATAGGGGGCGAAAAAGACCTCCGTGCCCTTGTGCCGTACCCAGAGGTTCAGGTCCGTGAACCGAGCGACGGCGTAGTGCCAGACCGGGCCGACGTTGTCCGCCGGCTTGCGTGCCTCGAGGACCAGGAGTGCCTCGGGGTCGGTTCCCGCCGAAGTGACGAAGGCGAACACGGCGCCGTCGAGGACGTCGGGGTCGGTGCTCTTGTAACGGTAGAAGGGCTGAGGGAGGAGGCGCAGCTCCCAGCGCGCCGCTTTGTCGTCCTTGGTCGAGGCGGAGAAGTCATGAGTCAGTGCGCGCATCTGAGCCAGACGTTGTGAGGCGGATCGCCCGGGCCCCGGCGCGTCCGCGATCGGCGTCAGCTCGATCCCCGGGGCCTCGGGCGTCCAGTTCTTTGAACCGGTGCGGCTCACGTCGAGCACCAAAAGCGACAGCGAGTGAAACTCGTGGTACAGCTTGCGCGGTCCCGTCGAGGGAGCTGAAAAGAAGCAGCCAAGGACTTCCGCTCGCCCCCGGCAGGTCCAGACGAAAACGGCCCCGTCTTGCCCGCTGTCGCGGACCGGGTTTGTCCAGACGTAGACGGGCTCGTGCTGGAGCTCGACCCTCTCTTTGCGGCTGGCGTCGTGGTAAATGACATACCCGGCCGCTTCGTTGGTGTAGATCTCCAGCAGCCGTTCGCGCTTGCTCCGGGCAGCCTGCAGGGACGCGGAGTCGCCCTTCTGCGAGGGGGACTGGCCGAGCTGGGCGAGCAGGAAGACGAAGATCGTCGCGGCATTCATGGAACCACCGCCCTTCGATTGAACCCCGAAGGACCCGATTAACTTCCCGGATAGGTTACGAACCAAGTCGTATGACTACAAATATCGCCGAAGCTTGGTGGTTGTCAACGAAATTCTTCGGAAGTTTGTCCGTGACCGATCGGTCCACTGCGGTCCAGCAGACGTCGGCGACCCTGTGGGTGGCCGCAGGCGCACAGCCGGAGGCCGGGGAGTCGCGCCGAATGGTTGCCAAGCTGAAGTCGGGAGATATTCCCGGCCCATTCCGTAGCCCTCTCACGGCGACCGCGGAAGATGCGGCCGAAGAATCTCAGCCTCCCTCGGCGACGACGCCAGAATATCCCCGAGCAACTCGTCTTTCCCCTCGGCTCTCCCGGGCTGTTCTTCCCGCTTGTCAAGCCCCGAATCGACGCTAGAATTCGCCGCAACTCCAACAAGGACTTTATTTTGTATAATGATCACGCTATCATCGAATTTGGCTTCGTTCGTATCATTTTCGCTATTTCCCCCCCGCGGGCTCATCGCATCACCGCGGTTCGCCACCGCGTCCGCATCGCTCACGTCGTGTGAGTTTCCGCCCGGGTCGCCGACACCCGCATCAAGCTGGGAGCCCTCCAACAGGGTGGTACCGTCCGAAAGGGTGACACTGGCCAAAGCGCTGGTACCGTCGGAAAGGGTGACACCGTCCGAAAGGGTGGTATCGGCCATCATGTTGGCGCTGGCTGATTGGATGGCACTGGCCGTTCCGGAGCCGCAACCCGGTTGCGCCCCCGGATCAGGCAAAGCGTCCGAATCGATTGACTGGTCGAGAGCCTCCCGCTCGCCACCTCCCACAACGAACGAGCCATCAGGAACGTGATCGGAAGCATCTTTTCCCTCGGCGCTCCCCGGCCGTTCTTCCGGCTTGTCAAGTCCCGAATCAACGCCAGAATTCGCCGCAACTGCAACAGGTTTTTCATTTTGTATAACGATTGCGCTTTCATCGAATTTGGCTTCGTTCGTCACATTTTCGCTGTTTTCTCCCCGCGGGCTCATCCGATCTCGCGCACCGTACGAGCCATCAGGAACGTGATCCGAAGCATCCGCTCCCGGTGCCCAGCGTCCAAAGTCCGCAATCCTCCGCCCTTCGTCCTTCGCCATCATTCCCGCGTACTCGTCCTTGCGGTCTCGGCCCTCCGCCTTCTTCTTGCCTTGGTATTTGCGAAACGTCTCGACCCCTCGGACGAACGCGCTCCAGCATTTCATGAGGTACTCGCGAAGTCGCTGGCCGACTTGGCTCTTATCGACTCTGTGGCGTGTGAATGTCCGTTCGGCGATGGCGTCGGCGCTGTC
>JBIOJM010000240.1:0-15750 GCA_044450785.1 Isosphaerales bacterium | reverse complement strand
GGTCTACACCGGCCGGTCGTACCCATCGCGGGAATACCTGCACGCGATCACGCTCCGCGTCGGGCGGACGCTCCGGGGTCCGCTGTCGGCGCTGGTGTACGTGGCACCCGAGACGGGGGGCGAGCCCGAGAGATTCGTGCTCCACAAACGCGACAAGGGGCCGGCTGGCACCTTGCTCAAGTCCTTGGTGTATGTCCGTTCGATCCATGTGGGTGACGACGCCTTGAGTGAAGGGAAGCAGAAGCAAAAGGCCCAGACACAGAAGTCGAAAGGACTGCGGAAGTGACCCGCAACAAGACCGAAACACACTATCAACGCCTGGAGCCGCGCGCCGGCTCGAATTACCGGCAGTTCGCCGTCTCGCGAGTTCGGTTATAGCGAATTCAGACATCGCGGCGTCCAGAGATCTGAGGGGGAGGCTGTCTCGAATCTCATCTCAATCGATCGGTGGAATCAGACCCTCGTTCCTGAGCACTCTGTTGAGTCTTGCCACGGTGCTGCTCGGCGATGATGTGATCGATCTGGAAGTTCAGACGGTAGACGGCTTGGGGAAGTCTGCAGTATTCGCAGACCCCCTGCGCCCGCTCCCGCACTCGCCGATCAAGGTCTGCTGGTACAGCCATGGGCTCATGTCGCGAGGCCGGCGCGTTTCAGGGCCTGGCGGGCGCGTGATTGTAGGATCGCGAGCAGGTCAGCCACGCGAATGAACTCGTCAAGTTCGGCGCGTTCGGCGGGCGTCAGTGATCCCGCCCGCGCCTTTTGCGAGAGTGCATCGACCTGCTCCTAGTGTGACCGGGAGAAGGAGAGGTGCAGGAGATGGCGCGCGGTCTCGGGCGAAATGCTCTTGGCATCGAGGCCGGCGATCTGTTCGAGCATCGCCGTGCTCACGGGCACTGGATTGGTCGTGACGGTCTTGGACGTCATAAGGTCTGGATTGAACGTGCGTCGGGAGAAAACCAAAGAACTACCATAACGCGCGCTGAGATCCGCGGCAATCCGGCTTGGCTCCGAGTCATCGCCACCGGAGCCCTTGAACCTACGTCACTGGGGCTCCAGACCTTCAAGGTGCGTCCTTTGCTAGGGAAGACGCATATGTCGATTATACAACACACATCCTTGGCTATCTAATGATGCATACCTGCCGGGGCCGCTGTGAGAGCTTGATGTCGCAGAAAATCAGGATCGCGGCCCCGGACAACTGAAATCGCCATATTAGGCATGAATCTTGACAGCGACCACTCGCACGTCGTGACTACCCGCCAAGTTGGTTAGTTGGTCACAGTGGGCTGGGACAACATCTTGCACGCCCAGGTCGCCATAGTGTGAGTTGGACCTCCCGTCCGAGCGACCCAGTTCACCCTGAGTATCCACTAGCCACTAACCGCCTGTAATGCCCGAGCGAGATCGAAGAGACTGATCGCCTCGGTGTGATCACTGAGCGGAAATCGCTCCCGGCCGTTGTAGACGACAAAGCTCTCCTCGGGCGTCAGGTCGGCGATGGCGTGATGAAACCCGCGCTCCAGCTTGGGGGCCACACCCCGCTTGACCTCGATCGTCCAGACGCGTCCGCCCGGTAACGCCAGCACCAGATCCATTTCGGCTCCGGCCAAGGTCCTGTAGAAGCTGGCTTCCGTTCCCGGCGGCGCCACACCGAGCAGTGTTTCGATAACATACCCCTCCCAGCTATCTCCGACGATCGGATGGCTCAACAGTTCCTCTTTGGTCGCGAGCCCGAGCAGCGCGTGAACCAGCCCGCTATCTCGAATGTAAATCTTGGGCGACTTTACCAGGCGTTTGCCGACGTTGCGGTGCCAGGGTTGAAGCCGACGAACCAATAACAAATCGACCAGTAGGTCGAGATAATGGGCAACAGTGCTGCCGGTCACACCAATGCCGCGCGCCAACTGAGCCGCATTCAGTACGCCTCCCTGGTTGTGCGCGAGCATTGTCCAGAACCGCCGGAGGGTTTCCGCCGGAATGCGCACTCCGAACTGGGGAATATCGCGTTCCAGGTAGGTGCGAATGAAATCGCGACGCCACCTCACGCTAATCGCGTCATCCTCCGCCAGGACCGATCCCGGAAACCCGCCGCGTATCCATAGGTGATCGATGCTCTCTCTCCCCAACTCCAAGATGTCGAACGGAGCCAGCTCCGCATAAGAAATACGACCGGCCAGGGTCTCTCCGGACTGCTTGAGCAGGTCGATCGAGGCCGAACCCAATAGGAGAAAACGTCCAGTGCCCCGTCCTCCCCGCCGGCCTTTGTCGATCAGACCGCGCAAAGGCTGGAAGAGGTTGGGCCGGCGATGAACCTCGTCCAGGATCACCAGCTTGTCTTCATGTTCGGCGAGGTACAGCTCGGGATCGGTCAGCTTGGCCTGGTCGCCGGGCGACTCCAGATCGAGATACAAGGAGGGTCGAGTGGCGGCGACATTCAGAGCCAGAGTCGTCTTGCCAACCTGGCGCGGTCCCAGCAAGACCACCGCCGGGTAACGGCCGATCATCTCCACGAGCTGGGTGTGGATGCGCCTGGCGATCATCCTTGCAATTGTAGAGATAGGCTCTAGCTTTGCAAGGTTATCCGCGGAAAAAGGACGAATGTCCGGCTCCACGCTCGTCTGCTCGCCGCGCCGGCGCTCGGAGCCATGCCACGGCCGACTCGGGTCATCGCAACCTGAATGCGTCATCTGGATGGAAAGACGCAGCTGTCGATCAGACAATACACATCATTAAGCTAACCAGCGACCAAGCTCAGTGGCGAGTCAGGCGCTCAGCCGGGAGTGATCCCCCGAAGCCAGTTCACCACGACAGATCTTGACGAAGGTTTCGACCAGCCACTTGGCATTCGGCCCAAGGTCGTCGAGAGATTTGATAGTTCTGTTACCGGGATTGCCCTGACTCATTCCGAACTCGCCCCACTCCTCAACGTTGTCTTCACCTGCCAGATTCAACAAACGGTGAGCGTATGCATGTGCATCATTCATCTCGATCGGTGCCGACTCGGCTCGCTCATTGGTTTTCGTAGCCGAGTCTCTGCCACGGCTCGTCAACCTCGCGCGCATGGTTTGGATGATTGTCTCGGCTGGTGTTTCCGGCGGTAAGGGAAAGAGAAATACCCCAATGGTTTCAAATCCTCTTGAGGTAGCCCTTTTTCGCAGCCCGGGCCCAAAAGTGTGGAACACCTCGGCGAAGACTAAATCGTTACTCCTCAGCAGGTCTTCCACTTGGATAAGGTCGATCGCCTGCCAATCGCTTCGCACCTTCGAGACGACGAAATCCGGGTTGCTCTCAAGCGACTTGATGAGGGCTGGCGGAAGGAAATAGAAGGTCTTGCCATGAACGTCGCTGGACCCGGGCGGACGACTGTGGCACAGCACGGGCCGAGCCTGCACCAGCTCGGGGTAAAATCGGGCGAGTGCAGCCTGAAGAGGCCCTTTACCAGCGCACGCCGGCCCCGAGAGTATCACGAATCGTTTAGCGGCGGTCACCAGAGCCTCCTGCGATGGTGTCGGAATCTACCCGCCTAACTCTTGTTCTGCTGACCCGTAGTAGAATCCGGTCCGGCCCGCGGAACACGAATCCGCTCGGGGCCAGCTGCGAAAGTAGCAACCTCGAAAGTAGGGCCTTTGGCCTCATGTATCAAGCTCCCGCTGGAATCTTATGCGGACCCGTCGGTCCAAATAATCCCCCGTCGCCGCCTCACGTAGTTGAACGCACCCCGAAACGAGGCCATGCCCGGGATCGTGGCCGCGTGTCCGGACGTCTTGTACCTGGAGGCCGTGACCCCTGGCGCCAACTGCAAGCCGAATCCTCGAAGGAATGTCGGGTCCGATGGTCCGCCCGGTGCTGGCGATGATTGCTCACAGCCGCACACTCGTCAAGGGCGACGATGAGCCCGATCCGCCCTTGACTTCTCGCGCGGGCTTCTTACAGTTTTCGCCAACTTCCCACCCGGCCCCTCTCGCTCCTTGAGAGGACGGGGCAATCGTCATCGGGATCACGCCGTTGCCTGTCCCTGACAGTGGGTCGGGTGGTTTTCGCACGGGCAAATCTGGCTGTGCCTGTCTGCTCAGGCCAGCCAGGCGGAAGGAGGCAGTGCTTCCGCTTTGCCGTTCTTGCTTGGCGACGAGTTGGAGCAGAGCTTGGTCAGTTCCTCGCGGAGCACGATGACCTCCGGAGGAGCCTCGATCCCCAAGCGGATGCGGCCGTGGTTGGTGGATTGCACCACGGTGACCCGAATGGACTCACTGATCAGGATGCTTTCGCCGACTTTGCGAGAAAGGACTAGCATGATCGATCCCTCCATGATGTCGTTGGCAGCCACCGGCCCCTCCATGACGTTGTAGGGTCCAATTGCCGGTTGCCAGCAGGCCTCTTTCCCTGCTGTTCTGGGAATGTCGCAATATTACCGAGGCGCGGACCCCCGGCGGTATCAGGATAGTTACTAGAAATCAGACCTGACCTGAGGGAAAAGCGAGCGGCGCCTGTCAGGGTAATCCCTGTATCGCGTCGATTTGCCAGGGAAACCCTCACAGAGGAGGCGGCGCCGACGGCTAACCGGGAGAGGATGGGACCGGGTTGAGGAGACCCATCTCCAAGGCGTAACGGGTGAGGTCGGCCCGGCTGCGGAGACCGAGTTTGTCCACGATGCGCGCGCGGTAGGTCTCAATGGTCTTGACGCTCAGGCACAACCGCGTGCCGACTTCTTGGTTGGTATACCCCTGAGCCAGGAGTTTAAGCACCTCCTGCTCACGTGGACTCAGGAGTTGGACAGGCGCTCGGGGGGCCGATGCGGTGCGGGTTGCCCGGTCGCCGAGGACTTGATTGGTCTCACTCTCGCTGAGGTTTATCGTCACAAAGGTGCGACCCTGGGCGACGGAGCGGATCGCCGCGATCAACTCGCCATCGACGGCCGACTTGGCGACGTATCCCGATCCGCCCGCGGCCAGCACCGCGCGCAGATACGAGGGGTCCTCGTGCATGGTCAGGACCAGCACCCGAGTCCGCGGGCATGCCTGCCGGAGGCGTTCCAGGATCTTGAGGCCGCCACCTCCCGGCATGGTGAGGTCGAGCGTCAACACATCCGGGTTGGCCTCGCGGGCTTGGCACAAGGCTTCATGCCCATCGGCGGCTTCGCCCACGACATCCATGTCCGGCTGGTGGTTGATGAGCATCCGGAGTCCGGCCCGGACGATGGCATGGTCATCAACGATCAGGACGCGAATCTTCGCCATGGTTCTCCTCCCTGAGGGGAATGCACACGTGGACCGTGGTTCCGCTTCCCGGCCGCGACTCAAGCGTGACGGAGCCGTTCAGAAGGGCGGCCCGTTCGCGGATGTCGAGCAGGCCCAGACCTTTGCCGGCGCCAGGCGTCCGGAGCAGGGCATCGTTGTCGAACCCACGTCCGTCGTCTTCCACCGTCAAATGTACGCCTGAAGACTCGCGCCGGACCACGAGGCTGACCGCCTTCGCCGCCGCGTGCTTCAGGACATTCGTGAGGGTCTCCTGGGCGATGCGGTACAAAGCCGTCTCCACTTCCGCCGGCAAACGGGCCAAGGCCAGGTCCGGTGCGTACACATCGACCGCGATACCGTGCGCTTGGGTGTAATCGGCCGCGTAGCGCTCGAGGACTGCCGCAAGGCCAAGATCGTCCAGAACGCTCGGGCGCAAGCCCCGGGCCAGCCTCCGGACCTCATCCAGGAGCGAGGCGGTGATGCCGCGGAGTTCCCCCAGCCGCGCTCGCGCTTCCTCCAACGTAGGCACTTCTGCCGCCACACGCAGCCCAAGGAGCAACGAGGTGAGGGATTGGCCGATGCCGTCGTGGAGGTCCCGCGCGATCCGGCGCTGCTCCTCTTCCCGTGCCGACATGACCTGTTTGAGGAGCCGGGCGCGGCCCTCGTTGGCTTCCGCCGTGCGTTCCTGCCCTCGTCTTTCTGCTGCCATGATCGTGTGATAGCGCGTTTGGAGGAACGTCCGGCCCAGGGTCGCCAGCAGGTCGGCATACACTTCCAGGGTGGCCCGTTTGACAGGATGTTCCAGGCGAGCGGCCTGCCAGGCCGGTGCCGGTGAGAGACCGAGCTGCTTGGCCACTTGCTCCAGCGGCAGTTGTTCGGGGTACTGGTCAAACACTTGGCCCGCGACCAGCGCCCCCAAGGGATGTTCGCCCAGCACCAGCGG
Source organism: Isosphaerales bacterium (assembly GCA_044450785.1). Lineage (GTDB taxonomy): Bacteria > Planctomycetota > Planctomycetia > Isosphaerales > Isosphaeraceae > JBIOJM01. Next base: position 9,573 of record JBIOJM010000240.1, on the reverse strand, counting down.
CACGGCGAAATGCACCAGCCCCAGTCGGTCGCGCGCCACGACAAAGCCGCCTCTGGCCAAGGCGTCGGCAACGCAGCGACACGGCGATAGCGGCGCCAGGGAGAAAGGACACCCCACACCCCCTGCCGTCCCTTCCGAAGAAGGGGGGGTATTTGCGTGCAAGAGACTCCACGTCGGGCGGGGGTTGATGATCGACCCGAGCTGGCGACCGGCCGCATCGGCGAGGGCGACCGCGAGGTTCGTGCCTCGGGCGTATGGTGCCAGCCCATCTTGCCAGAGGGTCGGGTCCAAGAGGTCGGCACGGATGGCCGGCGGCAGCTCGACGCCGATCGGCTGCGCAGAGGGCTCGCTATTGTCCTGGTTGCCGTTGTGCTCCAGCACCAGATGCTCGGCGAGGGGCATGGCTTCCTTTCCGTTTTGCAGGCCAAGAACAGCAGTGTTACGTTGCTTCGGCGTCGGCGGCGCCCTCCCCGCTTCGCTGCAAATCGCGGCTGCGCCGGGTCGGTGCACGGCTCAAGAGGCCATAATAACTCTGGAACGGCTGTGTGGGCAGGGCTTTGCCCTCTTCCATCGGCAGAAGGCTGATACCGCCTGGCCCGATCGTGTACTCGCGGGTGACAAACTCATGTTCGCTGCCGCGCGCCTTGGCCACGGTGATGGCGCGGCGCAGCGAGGTGCCCAGCTCCACGAAGTTCATCAGGATGAGGTTATCCACGATGGAGCTGATGGCAAAATCCGGCATGTAGTTTGACACGCCGAACAGCTCCGGATTCTCATAGTTGAAGAAGGTCGTCATTAGCTTGTTCTTGGTATAGGCCACCAAGGAGTGGATGAAATCGCGGTACAGCCCCTGATCCCCGAGGGCGCTGCTGTAACTCGTCATGCCGTCAATGAGCAGCCGCTCGATCTTGTACTCCTCAATAGTCCGGATGATGCGATCAAAGTGAGCATCAATCTCCAACTCTTGAGGAGAATCGTAGAGGACCCGGATCATCCCCGTGTCGATCTGCTCTTTCAGATCCATGCCGAGGGTCGCGGCATTGCGCAGGATTTGTGCCGGGTGCTCATCCAGGGAGACCAGCATGCCGCGCTTACCCTGTTTCAATGCTCCTTCGAGCAGCAGTTGCACGCCGAGCACGGTCTTGCCGGCGCCCGAGATGCCCACGACCATGGTGGTGGATCCGTCGTAGATACCGCCGCCGATCAGGGCATCGAGCGGCGCGCAACCGATGGGCGAGCGTTTTTCGGAGGTAGGCTGGACCGGGACGCCACGCGCCCGGAGCTGCACGCGGCGGAACACCTCCAACCCCTTGCCGGCGGTGATACGCAACGTGTGCTTGCCGGCCTCGTAGTCCTGCCCCCGGCTTTTCATGACTTCCAGGCTGCGGAGGATACTCCGGTGGTGATGTTCGCGCTTGAGGATGATCACGGTGTCCGCGAGGAATTCCGCCACTTCCAATGCGGCGGACTCCTCTTGGTGGGCGAAGACCTCGTGGGAGAGCATCGCGGTCAGGTTCTCGCGGTGCAGCCCTTCGATGAACTGCTGTAACAGCTCGCGGTAGGAGGCGGCCCAGTTGCCGTTGGCGCCGTTGTCAGTCGCGAGCGTGCGTAACAGCGAAATGCCGTCAATGAAGATGCGTTGCGCGCCCATCCCTGCCGCGGTTTCCACGAGCAGGCTGTCCGGCGAACGCAGCTCCTGGTCGAGCACCTTGGGACTCGTGAAGATGATTTTCAGCTTGTTTTGCTGCTGCAGCTCGTCCAGATTCCAGCCGAAGCCGGTGGCATCCCGGATGAGCTTCTTCGGGGACGTCTCAAAGACCACGATGATGCCGGGCTCGTCGTGCTCGGTAATGCCCCGGTAGATGAACTCCACGCCCATCAGGGTCTTGCCCACGCCCGCAGCGCCTTCGACCAGGATCAGGTTGCCCTTGAGAATCCCGCCCAAGAAGATCTGGTCCAGGCCGTAAATGCCCGTCTGGATCAGAGCGTTGTCAGTCATGTTTCACTACCTTTCACTCCAAGCGAACGCAAATCGTTCTTGTTCTGGTCAGGTCGGTCGCTGCCCCGCAGCCTCCGACCGAGGAGCTGACGCACAGTGTGGCTGTCAGCGAGGGTCATGAGCCGCTTCAAGGCGTCGCTAGGCGTGGGGTCTGCCGGCGCGGTCAATTGGTACCAGCGCACTCCTTGGGAGACCCGCGAATGCTCCACGAGCCCTGAGGATTCCAGGCTGTCCAGCGCGGCGACGACCTCGGCGGTCGCGTCGCCCAGTAAGCGCGCGATGTGCTCGGCGTTGACCAGGCCGGACTGATGGCGGTACAGGAAGACCAACACATCCCACTGGCACAGCGATTCAATGCCCAAAGTCTTGAGCCAGTCTTCGACCCGAAGGCCTGGTTGATTGTCCTGGGCAATCGATCAGCCATGAGAATTAAAGCCGGCGGTAGTAGACAGAAAACCATGACCCGGCGCGCGCAGGCTGTTTTATTAGAAATCAAGCACCACGCAACAGTGTTCGGCTCGATTGTTGCTTACACCGGTCGATTTGTCGAGAGATGACACACTTTGAGCTGCTGTCTTGAGGACCGGCACTCTTGTCGGCCATGATGACAGGTGGAGCAGCAAGCGCTCCCAATGCGGGTTAACTGCGTCAGACGGCAGCGGAACGAGGTGGCACCGTGGTTCAATTGACCCTCGAACCGGGGTACAGCGTCTGGACGATGTTCGCCGTCCTGGCCGCCTCGATCGCGCTCGCCGGCGCATTCTACCGCCGGGCCTTCCGCCGGCTGCCCGCCAGCCGCTGGCGCGTTCTGTTCGGGCTCCGGACCGTGGCGATTGCCCTGGTCGTCCTCCTGATCTTCCGGCCGGTCCTGAGCATGGAGAAGGAAGAGGTGCGGCGGCGGAGCGTGATCATGCTCGTGGACGTCTCGGCCTCGATGGCCACGGCCGACGACGCGACCGGGATGTCGCGGTTCGACCAGGCGCGGGTGCGCGTGCTCGACTGGGCGGGGAAGCTCGCCCGTGACTTCGACGTGCACCTGTTCGCCTTCGCCGACCGGGCGACACCCCTCGAGCGCGCGGGCGACCTTGCCCGGATCAAGCCGGACGGCCAGGCGACGTCGCTCTCCCGCGCACTGGCGGCCGCGGCAGGCGCTGCGCCGGCGCGAGATGTCGCGGCGGTGTTCCTGTTCTCCGACGGCGTCCATAACGCGGCCGGTGACCCGATCTCCTTTGCGTCCAAGCTGGGCCGGGTGGTCCACACCGTGGGCGTCGGCAGCAGTCTCCGAGACGGCTCCGCGTTTCGGGACGTGCGCGTCTCCGGCCTCGAGTGTCCCGAGCAGCTCCCCGTCAACAACCGCGCCAGGGTCTTGGCCCACATCGGCCAGTCGGGACTGGCCGGTCAGGTCGTCACGGTCGCACTCGAAGACGACGGCAAAATGATCGAGCGGACCGAGATCGAGCTGAGAGGGGGCGACGCGCTCCAGGACGTCCCGTTCGAGTTCGTGCCCACGGTCAAGGGACGGCACACCTACACGGTGAACGTGCCGGCGGTCCCCGGCGAAAAGATCGCCGAGAACAACCACCGCGCAGCCGTGACGCAGGTGGTCGATTCGCACATCCGCGTTCTTTACCTCGAAGGAACCCTTCGAGCCGAGTACGGCGCGATCGTGCAGCGGTTTCTCTCCAAGGACCCCGACCTCGAATTCTGCGCCTTGGTGCAGACCCGCCCCGGCGTCTTCCTCCAGCGCACGAATATCGACGGATTGAAGCTCGATGGGATTCCGTCCGACCCGGCCGTGCTCGACAAGTTCGACGTGGTGGTGCTCGGCGACCTGGACAGCTCGTACTGGAAGCCCGGCTCGATGGCGGCCCTGGTGAAGCGGGTCCGCGACGGCGCGGGGCTGCTGATGGTGGGTGGCTATCACAGCCTCGGGCCGGGTGGTTACGGCGGCACGCCGCTGGAAGAAGCGTTGCCGGTGTTCGTCGGCACGCGCGAGGCTACCCAGGCGACCGAGCCGTTCCTGCCGACGTTGACGCCCGACGGCCGCGCGCACCCAATCCTGGCGAATATCGGCAGGTTCTTCCCAACGACCGCGGGGCCGGCGCAGGCGTCCGGGCTGCCGCCGCTGGAGGGCTGCGTGCGGGTGGCCGGCGCGAAGCCGGGCGCGACGGTCCTGGCGGTGAACTCCGCCGAGCGCGCGGGGGGTGCGCCGATGCCGGTCCTGGCCGTGCAGCCGTTCGGCAAGGGGCGCGCGGCCGTCTTCACCGGCGACACGACCAGGAACTGGCAGCAAGCCCCCAAGGCACTCGACCAGGAGTCGCCGTTCCTGCGGTTCTGGGGGCAAACTGTCCGCTGGCTGGCGAATCGGACCGAGGCCGTGAAGGCCGAGGCCGGCGTCCTTGCGCATACCGAGAAGGCGTATTACGAGCCGGACGCCCCCGTGGCGATCCTCGCCGTGGTGCGCGACAAGGACGGTGAAGGGACCGACAAGGCCGAGGTGGTGGCGCGCGTGCAAGGGCCGAAGGGTACCGCCGAGACGATCCCGATGACGCCCGATCCGGCCGCGGCCGGTCGCTACTCGGGGACCTTCGAGTCGAAGCGGTCCGGCTCGTACGAAGTGTTCGTCGACGCGACCCTGAACGCGGTCGTGCTCCATGCCGCGAAGGCCCCATTCGAGGTCGGCCGCCCGAATCTCGAGTTCGACCGGCTCGACCTTGACGACGCCACCCTGACAAAGCTCGCCGCGGCCACGGGTGGCCGCTATCGCCACATCAGCACGGCGGACAGCCTGGTGGACGAGCTCGACCGGCGTGAGCGGCGGTCGAGGGTCGCGCTCGAGCAGCCGCTCTACTGGGCGGGTCCGTACTGGGGGGTATTCGTGGCCGTGTTGACCGCCGAGTGGGCCCTGCGCAAGAGGTATCAGCTCCGATGAAAGGCCGAGGCTATCGCTACCTGGAGCCGGCCGCGCTCGCGCGGGTGAGGAACCTCGGCCTCGCCGCGCGCGGGGTTGTCGAGGGATTCGTCGCGGGCCTCCACTCCAGCCCCTACAAGGGGTTCAGCGTCGAGTTCGCCGAGCATCGCAAGTACGTCCCCGGCGACAACCTCCGGCACCTCGACTGGCGCGTCCTCGGCCGCACCGACCGGCTCTACCTCAAGCAGTACGAGGAAGAGACGAACCTCCGCGCCCAGATCTTGCTGGATGCGAGCGGCTCGATGGCGTTCGCCGGCGAGGCGGGCGGGCTGACGAAGCTCCAGTACGCCTCGTTCCTCGCGGCGGTGCTCGCCTACGTCATGATGCGCCAGCAGGACGCCGTCGGGCTCACCACGTTCGACACCAAGGTCCGTCTCGACCTCCCCGCGGGAGCTTCGCCGCGGCACTTCGACGAGATCATGAAGCGATTGGAAGCGGTCCGGCCCGGCAGGGCGACCAACCTGGGCGCGACGCTGCACCGCCTCGCCGACCGGTTCAAGCGGCGGAGCTTGATCGTCCTGATCAGCGATCTCTACGACGATCCCGAGGCCATCGCGACCGCGCTCCATCACTTCCGCCACAAGCGGCACGAGCTGATCGTGTTTCAGGTCCTCGACCGCGCCGAGATCGAGTTCCCTTATCGCGACACGGCCAGCTTCCTCGACATGGAGACGGGCGAGACGGTGCAAGTTGACCCGAGCTACGTTCGCGATGACTACCGTCAGCGGATCGCCGAGTTCATCGACCGCTGCCGCAAGCTCTGCGCCGATTGCCAGATCGACCATGTGTTGATGGACACGTCGGAGCCGTACGAGCGGGCGTTGTCGCGTTACCTGGAGAGGCGAGCCCGGCCATGACGTTCGCCGCGCCATTCTTCCTGTTCGCCGCGCTCGCCGGCTTGGTGCCGGTCGTGATCCATCTGATCCACCGGCGAAAGGCCAGGGAGATCCGGTTCAGCACGCTGCGGTTCCTCCGGCTCTCCGTGCGGAAGACCCGGCGGCGCAAGTACCTCGACGACGTGCTCCTCCTGATGGCGCGGGTCGCCGTGCTGGTTTTGATCGCCTTGGGGCTCTCGCGCCCGGCGGTCTCGGGCTTGCGGGCGTTGCTGGGCGGCGGCAAGGGACTGGCCGTTGCGCTCGTGGTCGACAACTCGGCGAGCATGGGCCAGACCGACGACGGCCGCCCCCGGTTCGAGACGGCCCGCCGCGCGGCCGAGCAGGTGCTCGCCTCGCACCGCGAGGGCGACCCGATCGCACTCCTCTTCACCGGCGGTCCGCCCGACCCGGTCGAAGGACGGCTCCATCACTCCCACGAGGCCGTCCGCCAAAGGCTGGCGCAGGCAAAGCCCAGTTACGAGCGAGCCGATCTCGCCGCCCGGCTGCGAGAAGCCCGCAAACTCGTCGACCAGGCGGACACGGCCGCCAGGGAGATCTATGTCATCACCGACAACCAGGCCCTCGCGTGGGAAGGGCTGAAGGCGGCGAAAGAGAACGACAGCGAGGCGAACGCCCCGAAGCGCGGCGAGGCCCCTGTTGTCGTGGTCAACGTCCGTCGCGATCCGATGCTGAACGTGGCGCTCCAGGATGTCCGCCTCCAGAGCCCAGCGCCCGCGACCGGCGTCCCGGTGCGCGTCTCGGCCGAGGTTCTCAATGCGTCGCCCGTGCCGCAGCAAAAACACCTGGAGCTCTTCCTCGACGGCGCCCGACAGGGGGTGAGCCCGACGCTCACCCTGCCGGCCGGGGGAACGGTCCGCTACGAGTTCCGCGTTGTCCCGGAACGAGGCGGCGTCCACAAGGGCGAAGTCCGCCTCGCGGAGGACGACGCCTCGCCGCTGGACAACCGGCTCTATTTCGCGGTCACGGTCGACCAGCAGGTCCCCGTGGCCGTGATCAAGCCGCGGCGGCAGGAGGTCCCCTACGCCGAGGATTCGTTTTACCTCGAACGGGCGCTCGCGCCCGATGGGCCTGGCACGGGGGCGATGCGTGTCGTCTCAGTGACTCCCGACGAAGCGGCGGGCAAAGGCGCGGGGGCGGTCCGGTCGCTCGCCGAATTCGCGGTCGTTTACGCCGTGAACCTTAGGGCGCCGGACACCGAGCTAGCCGTACGGCTACGCACCTACGTCCACGGCGGTGGCCATCTCGTCTGGGTCTGCGGCGAGAACGTCGAGTCCGGCGCCTACAACTGGATGAACTCGCTGGCGCAGGGCGAGCTGCTTCCCGCTCCGCTCGAACCCGCGCAGAAGCCCGCCGGTCCCGAGGGCGATGGGGTGCCGATCGGCTTCCTCGACAAGGATTACCCCCCGTTCGCCCCACTGACGGAGCCGGCGTCGCTTTATCGCTCCGTGCTGGTCTATCAATACGTGCCGATGACGTGGGGACCACGATCGACCGGCCGTGTGCTCGCCCGGCTCGATCAAGGCCAGCCGCTCTTAGTCGAGCTCGGCGTCGGGGCGGGGTCGGTCCTGCTGCTCGGAACCGGCATGACGGCCGACTGGACCAACCTGCCCTTGAAGCCGCTCTTCCTGCCGCTGTTCGCCCGGCTGACGTTCCACCTTGCCGGGGCCGAGACCGCCCGCCCGCCCGTGATCGCCGGCAGTCCGGCCGTGATCCCACTCGGCAGCGGCCCTGCCCGGGCGAGCGAGGTCGAGGTCGTCCGCCCCTCGGGCGAGCTGATCCGCCTCCGCCCGCAAGAGGCCGACGGCCCGACCCTCCGCTATGCGGACACCCACGACGTCGGTGTCTACCTGTTCCGCCTCGGCCGGAACTCGGGCCCGAGGGGCGAGAAGCAGGTCGTCGTCGCGGTGAACATCGACCCGGGCGAGTCGGATCCGGCGACCCTGAGCCGGGAAGAGCTTCAGGCCCGGTTCGGCCCGCATCCGCTGGTCTACTGCGAGCGGCCCGAGGACTTGAGCGGCGCGATCCACCAGCTCCGCGAGGGGACGAACCTCTGGGAGGGCTTGCTCGCGGCCGTGCTCGCCGCGCTGGTGCTCGAAGCGTTCCTCGCCAACGGCTCCGCCGCTCAGACACCCGAGGCGACGGTGGATGCCCATGCGCAGGCCACCACACCGGCGCCCACACCCCAGACCGCCGCGCCCCTGCCTCCGGTCGACAACGTCATGGATTATTTGTCCAACCTCTGATCGATCAGATCACACGACGCGCCTGCAACCCGGGCCGGAGCAAGCCGATGAACGCACCGACGTCGCCCGCCGCCGAAAAGGACAAGGAAAAGGAGCGAATCAATCCCGAGGACGCCGTCCACCGGGTGAAGAAGGCCGGCGAGCTCCTCAGGCGCGAGATTCACAAGGTGATCATCGGGCAGGATGAGATGATCGAGCAAATGCTGATTTGTCTCTTCGCGCGCGGCCACTGCCTGACCATCGGCGTTCCGGGCCTGGCCAAGACCCTCACCATCTCCACCCTGGCGAGGGCCCTCCACCTCAAATTCAGCCGCGTCCAGTTCACACCCGACCTGATGCCCAGCGACATCACCGGCACCGAGATCATCGAGGAAGACCCGGCCACCGGTACGCGGACATTCCGGTTCCTCCACGGCCCGATCTTCGCCAACATCGTGCTGGCCGACGAGATCAACCGCACCCCGCCCAAGACCCAGGCTGCTCTCTTGCAGGCGATGCAAGAGTTTCAGGTCAGCGCCGGCACGAAGACCTACGAGCTGGAGCCGCCGTTCTTCGTGATGGCCACGCAGAACCCGATCGAGCAGGAAGGGACGTACCCGCTTCCCGAGGCCCAGCTCGACCGGTTCATGCTGTCGATCTACATCGGCTATCCGACCCGCGACGAGGAGCGCCGGATCGTGATCGCCACGACCCAGGCGATCCATGAGGAAATCCAGCCGGTGCTCAAGGGGCGCGACCTGCTGGCGATCCAGCAACTCGTGCGCGAGATCCCGGCGAGCGACCACATGGTCGACTACGCCGTGGACCTGGCCCGCGCGACACGGCCCAAGGAGCCCGAGTCGCCGCCGTTCATCAAGGAGTGGCTCGCCTGGGGAGCCGGTCCGCGCGCGGCACAGTATCTCGTGCTCGCCGCCAAGGCCCGCGCTGTGCTTCACGGCCGGATGGCCGTCTCCGCCTCCGACATCCGCGCCATGGCTCGACCCGTGCTCCGGCACCGCATCTTCACCAACTTCAACGCCGACGCCGAAGGGGTCGACTCCGACCAGGTCATCGAGAAGCTCTTGAAGACCGTCACCGAACCGTCTTACGGCGAGCACCACGCCGCGCCCGAGAAGGAGAAGGGGAAGTAAGCCAACAACGTGCTGTCTCGCAGTCTTTCGACATACTTACAAGATGAACACTCATGTCGAACAAAACATTTCGAATGGACCGCTTCGGTTCTTCCGCGTTCCGTAGAGCGGTTTACGCATCGGCTGCATACGCGCCTCGGGGTCAAGTCGCTGGGCGGGTGGCTCCGGCTGATCAACCCCGCCTGGCCCTCTCCGAGGGAGGAGTTTTTCTAACAAGGGGCAGAGGGGCCGTAGGCCCCGCCACAACACAGCAGCGGCCGATCTACTGTTTCTGGCTCCCTCTCCCCGGGGAGAGGGCGGGGGGGTGGGGGGCGCGGCACCCAGAGCCGCCCCC
>JBIOJM010000239.1:0-15860 GCA_044450785.1 Isosphaerales bacterium | reverse complement strand
GGCCCGAAATAACTTCCCGACTTCGTATTTGTGTGCCACTGGCTCTGCCAGTGTCCCCATGCTTGGGCGGGCACTGGCAGAGCCAGTGGCACCCGGAAAACCAGAGAAGCTAAATCGGGAAGCTATTTCCGACCTGTTCCTTAGAGAGATTGATTCCCGGTATAGCGGATCAAGACCTGATCGATGGGGACGGTCACGCGCCGGCCGTCGGCCGTGACGGTGGTGATCAGGCGGCGGCGCTGGTCGACTTGATAACCATGTCGCTGGAAAACGACCTGGTTGTGCTCGGAGACCGGTGGCGGCTGCTGCCTGAGCCACTCCTCGGTGATTCCCGGCCCGGCCAGGATCGGAACTTCCGCCCCGGCGCTCTCGTCGCCGATCCGTAGCCGTGCCACGGTCCTGATGAGCTCGGCTGGTTCGTTGCGAAACCGGTCATCGAGCGCGGGCTGTGCGGGAGAACGGGTTAGCCCCGAGTCATCAACGACCGTCGTGGTCACGAGTGGGGGTCGGGGAATACGCGCAGGCTGAGTGAGGATGGCCGTCGACGGACCGGGCATGGTGGGTCCAGCCTCCGTCCTTGGCCGTGCCGCGTGGCCCAGCCAGCCGATCGCGAACGAAGCGGCGACAATGCCCGCCGCCATCGCGCCGCGGACCCAGCGGCGGGCTGTTCGTCTCGCTCCAGCGACGGCCGGAGGGAGGTGCAAGGATTGGCGTTCGGCCCGCGGTTTTGCGGGCTCGCCCATCGCCCGGAAGGACTCGCGCAAGTATTGGGCTTCGAGAAACCCGGCCGCGCAGCGCTTCCAGCCGTCAGGTAGGCGATCGATGCGGTCGACGGCAGCGCGAAGCTCGGCCGGCGTCAAGGCCCCATCGACGATCTGGTCAATGAGGTCGTCGTCGGGTGATGGGAGTGCGTCAATCTCGGTCATGGTCGGGTGCCTCGAATTCGGCGGCCAGATCGGCCAGTTCCGCGCGGAGGCGGTGACGGGCGCGATGGAGTCGGGTCTCGACGGTGGCCACGGCGACGCCGAGCCGTTCGGCCAGCTCGCGTGCCCCATAGCCTTCGGCGTGCTTCAACATCAACAGCTCGGCGTCGCGCGGCGGGAGCCGCCGCAGCGCCTGTTGGACGAGCTGCCGGCGCTCGTCGCGCACCAGCCAGCCCAGCGGCGAGGGCGACGCGTCGATCCCGCTGACCGCTTTCCGGGCCGCGTAACGGTCGACCAACGACCGCTGGCGGCCCGCCTTGCGGCGATAGAGAAGGACGTGGCGCACGGCCAGCCGATAAAGCCAGACGGCCGCCCGAGCCGGGTTATGCAACGGGGCGTGCTGGGCCACGGCCGCAAGCGCCACGTCTTGCATGACCTCCTCGACCGCCTGGGTCTCGTTCAGCCGCGAGGCGACGACCCGCCGCAGCCAGCCCTCGTGCGCGACCAGCGTCGCTCCCCAGTCCAGTGAGCTGGTTGCCTCGGACTCAGGTGTGGGCAAGGGACTCGGCTTGTTCATGGATCAACAAGAGAGTTGCCGCCGAGACCGATTTCCTTACCGAGGCGATGGCCTTTTCCTGGAGTGATTTGCTCGATTTCGATTACCCGAACAGCCGGGTGATCGGCTGGCCGGCGGCGATGGGTAAAGGCCGGCCCAGGGTGTCCCTGACTTCGGTGGCCGGGTCGATGCCCAGGGCCCAGAACATGGTCGCGGCGAGGTCGTCGGGGCTCACCGGGTCGGTAGCCGGATAGGCGCCGATGCGGTCGCTCGAGCCGTGGATCGCGCCCGGGATGATGCCGCCGCCGGCCAGGAGGACCGTGTAGCAGTCGGGCCAGTGGCCGCGACCGTCGGGGCCGAACTGCTTGGTGTTCTGGACCTTGGGAGTTCGGCCGAACTCGCCCATCCACACGATCAGCGTCTCGTCCAGGAGGCCGCGCGCCTGCAGGTCCTGGATCAGGGTCGGGACGGCCAGGTCGGTGATGGGCAGCAGCCGCTTCTTGAGCTGGTTGAAATTGTCGCCGTGGGTATCCCAGCCGCCGTTGCCGCCGCCGATATATGGGGCAAAGTAGACCGAAACGAACCGCACCCCCGCCTCGACCAGCCGGCGCGCCAGCAGGCAGCCCTGGCCGTAGGTCGTGCGGCCGTATGCGTCGCGGAGCCGGGGAGGCTCTTCGGAGAGGTCGAAGGCGCGTTTGACCTTGGAGGAGCTGAGCATCGTCAGGGCCCGGGTATAGAAGGCGTCGATGCCCCGGGCCGTCTCCGACCATGATGACAGGTCGGTCTGCCGGTCGATGAGCTGCATGAGACCGCGGCGATCCTCGAGCCGGTCCAAGGGCAGCGACGACGGCAGGCTCAGCTCGGGGAGCCGGAACTCGGGACGGCCGGGGTCTCGAGCGATGAAGAACGGGTCGTACGCCTTGCCCAGGAAGCTGGCGTGCTGGCCGGGAGTGACGCTACCGTCGCGCAGAACGTGGGGGTAGGAGACGAACGAGGGCATGGCCTGGTCTTCGACCGGCTTGAGCTTGGCGACCGTGCTTCCATAGGCTGGGTAGAGCTCCTGGGTGTCGCGCAGCCGGATGTCGTCGACCGGCGGAGCGTGACCGGTGAGGCTGTAGTAAGTCGCCGAGTTGTGATTCTTCATCCGGTGGTTCACCGACCGAACCTGCGCGAACTGGTCGATCACCATCGCGAACCGCGGTAGATGCTCGGTCACGGACAAGCCCGGCTGGCCGGACGCGATCGGCTTGAACTCACCCCGAATCCCGGCCGGTGCGTCCGGCTTCATGTCGAAGGTGTCCAGATGCGACGGGCCGCCGAACTGGTGCAGGAAGATGATGTGCTTGGCGCGCGCGGAGGAGGCCGGCCTCTGCTCGGCCCTCAGCAATGAAGGGAGGCAGAGGCCCACGATCCCCGCGGAGCCGGCCTCGATCAGCCGGCGGCGTGAGAACCGGCAAGCCGTCAGGAACTCAGGGCAGCCCGGCGTCATTTCTGGAGCCTCCCTATTCGTGGCCCGCGACCTTCCGGCCGTGGCCACACCCTCAATGCTTCAAGAGAAACTCTTTGCTGTTGATCAGCGCCCAAACGACGTCTTCCCACGCGGCGCGGCGATCACGCGCGTGCCCGATGTGGGCAGCCATGGCATGGCGCTCGTCCGCGGTCGGTTCACGGCAGAGCGCGGCGAGATAGACCTCGCTCAGGAGGCCGGCATCGCTCGCGCCCGAGTCCAGTCGCTTGCCGATCCGGTTCGAATGCAATTCCAGCTTTCGCCGGACAGTCTCGCCGTTGATCATCTGGAACGCCTGCGCCAGGGTGGTCGACTCGGAACGCTCGCACTCGCACGTGAGCAGGCGGTCCGGCTTGCCGAAGGTTTTCAGGAACGTGCTGTCCGTGGCCGGACCAGGCAGTTGGGCGGCACGCAACGAGCCAGGCGCATGGGGGAATCGTTCGGGGACGTCCAGTACCTGGCTGATGGCGTCCAGCAGGACCTCGGCGGAGACCAGCCGGACCGCCGCGTGCGAGAAATTCGCTTGATCGTCGGCGCTCGTGGCGTCGGGGGTCGCGCTCATTTGGTAAGTCCGCGACTTCATGATCCAGGCGACGAGCGGCTTGAGCCTCGAGCCGTTCGCCTCGAAATGAACCGTCAGGGCGTCCAGGAGAGCGGGGTTGGAAGGTGGATTCGAGTCTCGGAAATCATCGACCGGCTCCACAATGCCCCGGCCGAGAAGATGGAACCAGATCCGGTTCGCAAGGTTGCGGCTGAACTGAGGGTTCTGCCGCGTCAGCCAGTCTGCCAGCTTTTCGAGGGCGTTCTCTTCTTCGCCACCCGGCCGATCCACACCCGGTCCGTTCAGATATTTCGGCTCAAGGATCGCGCCGGTCCGGGGCTGGACGATCCGGGGGCGACCGGCCAGGTAGATGATCTCGTCGCCGTTGATCTCGTGCGAGTCGAGGTTGTCCTTGCGGATGTTGCTCTTTTGCTTACGCGCGATGTTGGTGAAAAAGGCGGCCAGGCCGAAGTAGTCGTCCTGCGTCCAGACGTCGAATGGGTGATTGTGGCAGCGCGCGCACTGAAGGCGGATGCCCAGGAAGACCTGGCTGACGCTCTCCGCGGCGGTCATCGGGTCGCGGTTCGTCCGGTAGAAGCTCGCGGGAGGATTCTGCCAGGTCGAGCCCAGGCCGGCGACGATCCTGCGGACCAGCTCGTCGAGCGGGGTATCCTTCGCAATCTGGTCGCGCAGCCAGCGCTCCAACACCCAGGCGCCCTTCTCGCCCATGGTCTTCTCTTCGTTCCGGAGCAGGTCGGCCCACTTCAATGCCCAAAAATCGGCGAACTCGGGGCGATCGACCAGGCGATCGACGAGCCGGCCGCGCTGGTCAGCGTCTCGATCATCGAGAAACGCGCGAGCTTCCGCCGGATCGGGGAGCCGCCCGATCGCGTCGAGGTAAGCTCGCCGCAGGAAAGCGGAATCACCGCAGAGCGGCGAGGGGTTGATCCGCAGGGCCCTCAGCTTGGCGAAGACCAGGTCGTCGATCGGACCATTCGAGGCCAGCCCGCGCCAGACGAAGCCCGGCCGGTCGGGCAGGAAGGCCAGCCGGCTGGTCCCGCGCCCATTCATGTAGCGGACGGCGACCACCGTCTCGCACGCCGCGCGGGCAAGGACCAGGCCTTGAGCGGAGACCTCCACGCGCGTGGGGTCATTGACGTCGTAGGCGGCCTGGCGCGTCACGTCGCGGGTCGAACCGTCGTCGAACCGGGCGGTGACGACGAGCTGCTGAAGGAAGGTGCCCGGCGCGTTCGTCCGCTCGGCGGGAAAAACCCGCAGGGACTTGACGTGGGGAGCGACGGCCCGATCGTCGCTCGCCCCCGAGTCGATCCAGCCGAGCAGGGTCTGGGCCTCGATCGAGTCGCGACGGAATCGCCGGCCCCCTTCATGGGGAAACGTACCGGTCGGCTTCAGCACGATCAGGCTGTGATCGGGCGCGATCCGGCTCAACCGCCGGCCGCGCTCTTGATGGGTCAGTGCTTGATGATCGAACGTCGGGTCGTCGCCTCTCAGACTCAGCCGGAAGCCCCCCTTGCCGTTGAGATTGCCGTGGCACGCCCCCATGTTGCAGCCCGCCTTGGAGAGCAGCGGGGCGACGTCGGTCCGAAAACTCGCCGCCCGCGTCCATGCCACTCGCTCGACCCGGAGCTCGATCTGGGCGGCCTGATCCCGGTAAATCGCCCGGAGAGCGGCCTGTCCATCGGTCCGTGGCAGGACGACGCCGCCAGGCGCCACCACCGCGATGCCGACCGGCTCGATCAAGAACCGGCACAGCGAGGTCACGTCCCGGAGCGAGCCGTCACCCTGACGCAGCGTCACCGCAAGCTGCTGGCGCGCGGCCCTTCCCACCAGGACCACGCGCGAGGGTTCCACTTCGATCCCCATCTCCTGGGAATCGGCCCGGGCGCCCACCGAGCACAGCACGAAGAAGAGGCAGAAAGCCGGGCTACGGAGCACCTTCGTACGTTGACCTCCGAAGTTACCGGCCGCGCTCACTTGATCTCGTCGGCGGAGACCGTTTCGCCGCCATTGCGACTCATGATCTTGTTCAGCACGAGCTTGTTGATCTGTTGAGTGACCGACCCGACGTGGCCGTCGCAGAAGCCGAAATTGACGATGTTGGGGTGTTTGCTCATCCAGTAGGTGTAGTAATTGAGGCCATTGAAGAGAATGGGCTTGTTGATCGTCCGATCGATATTCGTTCGAACGCAGCAGCTTGTCGCCTGCGACCAGACGGCGGTGGGGGCCAGGCTCTCGCCGAAAATGACCGTGGTGGACGTTCCGTCCGTGATGTCCGCCATGTTGACCCTGGAATTCTGGTACATCAGCCCATTGTCGTAGTTGCAGCAATAAACATTGGTCGGATCGAGCGTGGGGCAGCCGGCCGCGCTCGAAGGAATGATCATGCCGCCTGACATATTGGCCCGGTAGTCGGAAGGACCGAGCTGGGCCACCGAGCCAGTGGTCGACTGGACGGTCTCGGGGCGGCGGTTGGAAGGGCACACGAACCCGTCGATGGTGCGGCGGATCGCGGTCGCGTTGTCGGGCCAGTCTGTTCTGAGGTTCAAATTGATCTCGTTAAAGAGGTTGGTCTGCTCCATCTTGACGAACAACCCCACGAAGCCGCTCCACATGTAAGGTTGGTAGGGCGTGTACACAAACTGGCAGTTGATGTCGCCGCTGGTCAGATTGCCGTTGGCGTCGTAGGTCGGCGTCGCGCAGTACCAGCCCGCGGGAAACGAGTTGAACACATCGTGGTATTCCTGGGCGGCGATCGACAGTTGATGCAAGTTGTTCAGGCACTTTGCCCGATTGGCCGATTCGCGCGCCGATTGGATCGCGGGCATGATCAGGGCGACGAGAACAGCGATAATGGCGATGACGACGAGCAACTCGATCAGTGTGAAGGCCGCTCTCGATCGTGAACCGTCAATTTTGTTGCACATCAAAGTTCCCTCGGACATGATGCGATGGGACACCCTCCCGGCGCGTTGACACTCTCTATCCAACCAAGCTACCCGATCCGATCCGTTGTTGCCATCTCTCTCTTAAAGTTGTCAGTGGTCAGTTTAGCAGAGAGCGTCGCGGACAGCTCGGCCCAGGGCAGCGGTTGTTGCGTCCCCGCCCAGGTCGGGGGTCCGGGGCGTGGGCTCGAGCAGAACGCGCTGGACGGCACCGCGGATCCGGCCGGCCGCGCGGGGATGGCCCAGGTGGTCGAGCATCATGGCCACCGAGAGGATCGCGGCCAGGGGATTGGCGATCCCCTTACCGGCGATATCGGGCGCGGACCCGTGAACCGGCTCGAACATGCTGGGAGCGGTCCGATCCGGGTTCAGGTTGGCGGAGGCCGCCAGTCCCATCCCGCCCTGGAGCACGGCCCCGAGATCGGTGATGATGTCGCCGAACATGTTGGTCGTGACGATCACATCGAACCGCTCGGGATTGACCACCATCCTCATGCAACAGGCGTCCACGTGCTGATAGTCGCTCTTGACGTCGGGGTAGTCGGCGGAAACTTCCGTGAACGCGCGCATCCAGAGGTCGTGGGCAAAGGTCAGGACGTTGGTCTTGGCCACGAGTGTGACCTGCCTCATGAAGCCCTGGCGGCGATCCGCGGCGGCGAGCCCGGGGAAGGGGCCTTGCTCGCCGCGGCGGCGGGCCAGATCAAAGGCGAAGCGAAGCGTACGCTCGACGCCTGCCCGCGTGTTGATCGAGGTCTGGATCGCGACTTCCTCGGGCGTTCCCTTGCGCGCGAATCCCCCCGCGCCGACGTAGAGGTCCTCGTTGTTCTCGCGAACGACGATCATGTCGATGTCGTCCGGCCCCATGCCCCGGATCGGCCCCTCCACCCCCCTGGACAGACGAATCGGCCGGAGGTTGATGTACTGGTGGAAATCGAACCGGAGCCGGAGCAGGATTCCTTTCTCGAGGATCCCGGGCGGAACCTGGGGATGGCCAACGGCCCCCAGCAGAATGGCATCGCAGCCGCGCAGCCGCTCGATCTCGGCGTCCGGCAGGACCTCCCCGGTCCGCAAATAGCGCTGGCCGCCCAGCTCGAACGGTACGAGCTCGTAGTCCAGACCCTCGAGCCGGGCGACCACCGAGAACACCTCGAGGCCCTCAGCCGTCACCTCGGGGCCGACACCGTCGCCTGCCACGACGCCCAGCTTGATCAAAACGCCCTCCGCCAGCATCACCTTCGGATCGAAAGCCGCTGTCCGCCGACCCGGTTGTCACCTGGCCGTGGATCGGTCGTAGATAGAATACGCGATCTCCATCATAATGGAGGTTGTCTCCCCTCTCAAGTATTGGAATCACTCATCGGTCGTGTTCGAATGTCACCCAAGGTCGCGTCCATGTCGAGATCACGCAAGAAGTCCAGAATTTACGTTGACAAGCCGGTGGTCGGAAACATACTTTCATGCACCGAAGCCACTGTTGAGGACGCCCGTCCTTGCAGCCTCGCGACTTCGGTCGAGCTCGGTGCTCGCCGTGAGCTGTCGCGATCAACCGTCGCGGGCAGCAACCGATCGCCTCATCTGGTCGGATCAGAACGCAGGGAGACCGTCTGATGGCCAGTCCGGTCGAGAGCAACACAACTGAGAAGGATCCCCGGAGTTCCTCCAATCTCGATGAATCTCAGCTCGAGAAGTCGATCCTCCGCCGCGGCCTGGCCACGGCCGACGAGATCGAGGCTTGCAAGACCCAGCGCAAGAAGCTGGCGGCCAAAGACCAGGAGCCGGCCAAGAGCCTGCTGGAGATCATGGTCGAGGCAAAGGTCCTCACCCGTAGCCAGATGACGCGGCTCGCACAAGAGACCGGTGAGGACAAGCGGAAATTCACGATCCCCGGCTACCAGATGATCCAGAAGCTCGGCAAAGGCTCGATGGGCGTGGTGTTCAAGGCCAAGCAGGTGAGCGTCGACCGAGTCGTCGCCATCAAGATCCTGCTCGACCCGCTCGCCCAGAACAAGGAATTCATCAAGCGATTCGAAGGTGAGGCGATGATCGCCGCCAGGCTCTCGCATAACAACGTGGTCAATGCCATCGATGCAGGTCAGATCGACGGCCACTACTACTTTGTGATGGAGTATGTCGAGGGGCCGACAATCAAGGATTATCTCGACAAGGACAAGACGTTCGACGAGAAGGAGGCGTTGCGGATCACGTTGGCGATCGCCGAGGCGCTCAAACACGCCGCCCAGCGGGGCCTGATCCACCGCGACATCAAGCCCGAGAACGTGATCCTGACGCGAACCGGAGACGTCAAGCTCGCCGACCTGGGCCTGGCACGACTGACCGACGATGAAAAATGGGGCTTGTCGGAAGCCGGCATGGCGATCGGCACCCCCTATTACATCAGCCCCGAGCAAGTTCGCGGACAGACGAACATCGACATCCGGGCCGACATCTACAGCCTGGGTGCCACGCTCTACCACATGGTCACCGGCAAGGTGCCCTACGGTGGCGAAACCCCCAGCGAGGTCATGCGCAAGCACGTCGATCCCAACGTCGCACTCATCCCGCCCGACCATCTCAATTCCAAGCTCTCGGGCGGGCTGGGCATGGTCGTCGAGACCATGCTGGCCAAGAACCGGGAGCAGCGCTACCAGACTCCCGACGATCTGATCCTCGATCTCAAGTGCCTGCTGCGCGGCGAGAGCCCGATGATCGCCGGCCAAAAACCCGACACCTTGCTCGCCCTGGCCGAGGGCGAGTCGGACGGCAACGTTCGCGGGCCCAACGAGGAACAGTTGGTGGAGCTGGCTTCCTACGTCAACAATCGAAACAACATCATCGCCACCATCGCGATGCTGCTGGCGGTCTCCGTGATCACGAACGTGATTCTCTTCGTCGTACGCTGAAGGCGCACCGCCGCGCTCGACCGGAGATCCCTGGCCGTTCGGCAAGCTCGATTGCGCTCAGTTCTTGCTGAAATCGAAGGAACGGATCGTGTCTTTCCCCAGGGGGTCTTTCACGAACTTCTCATGGCAGGAAGGGCAGAGATCGAATCGGAAGCCTTTTTGCAATGGTGTCGCGAGGTCTTCGGCTACGAGAGCCTCGTCGCGCTGAAGAATTTCGGCAACCGCCTCCATCGGGTCATCGTCCAGATCGTCCTCCTTGATTTCCGTCGGGTCGAAGCCGGGGTAGGCTTCAATCTTGACCACGTACCGGCAGTCGCCGGAACCGGTCAATTCCTTGCCGCAGAGATCGCACGTGAAGTGGACCATCAGCGATACATCCCTCAGTTTGATGAGCCGGTCATCGAGTCCGGAAGATGTTATGGAACGATTCTAACGCGGGGGCTCAGCTCCGTCCAAGCCCCTTCTCGTCGTTCTTCCAGGAATCCAAAACAAACGAATTTCTGTCAACACCAGAATCAAGCCAACCAACGAACCGGCCGAGACGGCCAGGCCGACCCGAACCTCGCTCGGATCGTATTTTAGAATCAGCTCATGCCGGCCGGTTGGAACGTCGACACCCAGGAAAACGCCCCATTTCGGCTGAATCGCGACGCGCTCTCCGTCGAGCAGGGCCTTCCATCCCGGGTCCCAGGTTTCCCTCACCACCACCCGATCGCCCGCTGGGGCATCGACAACCAAGCGGGCCCAACCGTGGTCCCGACGGGCCTCGAGCTGTGTCCGGGGCGATTCGACCGTGGCCCACGGTTCGTCCTCCAACCAGGCGATCCAGACGTGCCCGACCTGCTCGATGCGATCGAAGGCCGCCGCGGGGGGCGGGACCGCCGCGACGATCGCACCAACTCCCGAGCTGACCAGCCGACCCCGCGCCGCGGCCACCCTGTCCCAGGTGATTTCGCTCCGGCTCGACGGCGGGGCACTGCCGGTTTGGTACAGCGGGGCAAGCCACGCCAGGCTGGAGGCCAGCTCCACCGAATCGTAATTACGCACGTCGCAAAGGCCGAAGCGCATCAGGACGTTGGGCGGCAATTCCTCCCCCAGCCCGAGGGCGCGGCCCAAGGGCGGCAGACCTTGGCGCAGCCTGGTGATCACCGGCGGCTCGTACTGGTGGAGCTCACGACCGATCGCCGGATTGAGGCCAAAACCCAGCACGGCCAGATCACACAAGGTCAGAGCGATCATCGCGGGTTGAATCGGGCCCGGGCATCGTCCTGCCCGCCGCAGGGAAGCGGCGAGCACGGCCAGCACGGCCAGCTCGATGGCCACGACAACGTGGTAGCGCGGCAGAAAATACAAGGCCTGTCTCACCTGGCGGTCCGCTCGCTCGTTGTACGTTGCCGGATCGGCGCCCGGCGTGGTTGCGGCGGCGCGTTCATAATGGAGGATGGCGCGCTCCCGGAGCTGTGTCTCGAACGAGCGGATGGCACAGGCCGACGACCCGAATGCAAGCGCCCCCGCAACCCAGAGAATGAGCCAGCCCCGCGAGAGGCGGTGCGTTTGCCCGATCTGATCGAGGCCGATCCCGCCGAGCAGGGTCAAACCGAAGGCGACCCAGAGCGTGAGCCTCCGGTTATCGGTGACGTCGAGGACCGGCAGGCTACGGAGCAGGTTATCGATCGGCGGCCATCGGAAGGCCCCCATGGCCCCGAACACCACCAGCCCCGTCAGAAAAGCGACCTGACGCGTGCGACCACGCGTCACGATCGCCAGCGGAGCCAGCCAGATCAGGGTTGCGAGCCCCGCGTACCCGCCCGCCGACTCGTTCAAGTTGTGAACGCCCACAGCCCTCGCCAGGTTCGGCTGTCCCCTGCGCTGACTCCCATAGGCGTAGGGGATCGCCGTGCAAACCGCGTCCAACAACCGCGGCCGGGCCATCACCCACGGGGCCGGACGCTCGTGCTGACGCTGGCCCCAGACCGAGCTCTTCGCGAGATAGAACCCCAGGGGCAGGATCTGGGCCGCGGACACGGCCAAACCGAGGCACGTCCCCCACGTCCAGCAAACCAATGCTCGCCGCACTCCGGCCGCGCTCCGGCGCTCCCACCATGCCTTCGCCAGCGCGTAGAGACCACCTGCCAGCAGCACGTGAGCGCTCGTCTGGATGTGTCCGCCCACGATGACCAGGGCGACCACGACCGCCAACCAGCCCCCCGCCCTCGACCCGGGAGCCCGAAACACCCGGTCCGTCGCCAGGAACAGCCAGGGCATCCAGATCGCCACGGCGGTCACCGGGAACAAGAGCCACACGACCAGGAAGCCGCAGAATGGATAGACCAGCCCCGAGAACCAGCGTCCCCAGAAGCCGAGTCCCCACGAGCGAGCCAGCAAGAACATCCCCAGACCGGCTGTCCACAACCGGCCCGACGCGATCCAGGCATAGGCCTCCGGCGTCGGACCGAAGTAGGCCAGCACGTGGAACGGATCGAAAAACGCACTCTGGCCGTTGGCCAGATGAGGCGCGCCGCAGCCGGCATGTCCGTTCCAGAGCGGCAATCGCCCGCTCCGAAACATCCGCCGGTTGAACTCCAGCCAGGGCTGGAACTGGAGCACCGGGTCCATCAGCAGCCGGTTGGCCGGCTCATAATCCCCAGCCGCCTCTGCGCGAAAGCTCGCGGAAACCAACAGCACGTCCGCCGGGCTCAGGACCTTGCCGCCGATCAGCGTTTCGTAAAAAAATGCGGCGTCACAGCCAGCCAGGAATACGCAGAACGCGAGAATCTCGCGGCGCGCTCCCATGATGCAATGCCTCCTTGCATTCGCGCGGATGCACGTTTCGCATACGTTGCAGTGAGGAGAACTAGCCGATTGGCGGCGGGATGGCAAGGCGAAAGCCAAGAATGGATTTGCGGATCAGGCGAGTCATCAGGCTTGGACTGGAGCCTCGATCGGCTCAATTCGCTCGATCAGCAGGAGCCCTACCATCTCCAGATGCTCGTATGGGTCTTTGGGTTCTCCCCTGAACGAATAGATGTGCATGGTCGTGCGGCCAACGCGAAGCATCTCCGGGTGTCGAATGTCGTAAGTGCGGCCACTGTTCAAACAAATGCGGAACGGTTTAAACGGAACTGCGCGATTCCACTCCAACACATCATCGGGACGCATGAGAAGGGCTCCTCTGTTCGGCTTCGGATCACGCAAAATCGAGACGGTGCGGAGCGAGCATGGATCGCCTTTCTTCGGGGGACAGCGGCTGCGCGGCTCCAGGTTACTTGAACTATAAGGCCATTCGCGAAGTCCAGCAATCGGGCTGGTAACGGAAGTCAGATTGAAGTAGCCGAACGGTGCGACCTCGCAAGCCGGGTGCAGCGTCTGGTATAAGCGAGTCGATTGAGGAGCGAGACCGATGGAGAGACTGTCTCTCGAGTCTCGGTCAATTTGAGGACGAGGGTCAGCGCGCACATGGCTTACTGGTTGTTCAAATCGGAGCCGACTGCCTATTCGTTCGCGGATCTGATGGCCGAGCCCGATCGGACCACCGGGTGGGATGGCGTGAGGAATTACCAGGCGCGAAACCTCCTGCGGGATCAAATCAAGGCCGGCGACGGCGTGCTCTTTTACCACTCGAGCGCGGATCCCCCCTGCATCGCCGGAATTGCCGAAGTCGTCCGGGCCGCGCATCCCGATCCCACGGCTTTCGACCTCAAGGCCCAGCATCACGATCCCAAGAGTGACCCCGCCAGTCCGACCTGGTACCAGGTTTCGATCAAGGCGGTCAAGGCGATCGAGCCACCGCTCGGCCTTCCCTTCCTGAACGGCGTTGCCGAGCTGGCCGGAATGGAGCTGCTCCGCAAGGGGAGCCGGCTTTCTGTTCAGCCGGTGAGTGAACGCCAGTGGAAGACCATCCTTTCCCTGGCGCGGTCAAAAACAAGGCGCTAATCCGCGCACCTGGATCCTCCAATCCCGAATTTGGAATCTGGAACCCCACCGATGTCCCGGATCGAGCATTTCGCGATCTACGCGGCTGACCCAACCGCTCTCAAGGATTTCTATGTTCGGAATCTCGGTCTCCATGTGATCGTCGAGAGCTGCGGAGATCCTCCCGCGTTCTTCCTGGCCGACGATCACGGGATGGCGATCGAGGTACTGGGCAGGCCGGCGGGCTCGCCCGCCGTCAACCAGCGCTGGGTCTGTCATCTGGCGTTCTGGGTCGATGACGTCCCCGCCAAGCGGGCCGAGCTCGAGCAGCTCGGGATCGTCTTCGAGACCGAGACCCTGGTGGACAACGACGAGATGAAGACCGCGTTCTTCACCGACCCCGGCGGCAATCGTGGTCAGATCGTCTGGCGGAGACGGCCGCTCGGGTGGTGATTGCACCGGTCTGATGTGAGCCGGACACGAAGCCATTCTTCGATCGTCCGGCTTGATCGTCTCGGCTGGCATCGGCTGGAACGGGGGTATGGCGACGATTCGTGAGAAGTCCAAGGAAGGGATCGGGCGGGTATTCCACGGTACCCTGGCAAGCCAGCAAATCATCTTGCTCCACGCGTTCCTGAAGAAGTTCGCGAAGCCGAACCTCCAGATAGTTTCTGAAAAAGTTTGAACCGCCAGCGGCCCCCGGCGCATTAATGACTATAGAGTGAGTGAGCACGCCAAGTGGGGGCGGGGGCTGAGCAAGTGGCGATTCGACCGAACGGGGCTGTTGTCCGCCGACTTCGGACCCTGTTGAACTTGGGGGCCATCGGTAACCTGTCGGACGGGCAACTGCTGGAACGGTTTACGACCCGGGACGGTGAGCCGGCCGAGCTGGCCTTCGCGGCCTTGGTCGAACGGCATGGCCCGATGGTGCTGCGCGTCTGCCGGGTGCAGCGGGGGTGCTCGCCCAGCAGGAAAAGGGCCCAAACCCGGCGCCGGCTGTCGAGCAACCGCAGAGGTCGCGGTCAGTCGCACCGCGCGGGGCGCCCCCATTTGAATCATCACCCGCGCCCTCGTTCATCCGCCAGTCGCGCACCATGATCATCACGCGGCTGGAACGTGAGCTCGGAGTGGCCAAGGACAAGCTTGAACGCACACTGCTGAGGGTCCGATCATCGAGTGACCCGGAGGTCGTCCGAGCGAAGAAGACGGTCGCAGCCCTCGATGATCTCATCTGAAAACAACCGTCCCGTCGGGGGCTCGATGAGCCGGGTTTCAAACCAGGAGCGAAACCGGCTTACAACCCGGAGGCTGACCCGCCTTAACAAGGCCGGCCGAAGTGTCGGCGTCCACTACGGAGACTGACCATTCCGCCGTCTGCGTTCCGGTCATGGTGGGGCAACCGCACGAAGTGTTGAGTGCGGATCGGTCCCATCGAGTAGAGCCGGATACTTCGCAGTCGAGGGTGCGATGGTCATCTCCTCAAGAACCGCTGAAGGATGGGTTGAGATGTCAGGCCAAAACATCCCAAAACCTGGGCACCGGCGCCGATTCCGTATGAGCATACTTGTGCTCATGGTTCTTGTCCTGATATCCGGCTGCGTTTTTGGGTGGGTCGAACACCGCATCCGCTTGAGAGCGGCCCAGGCCGCTTACCAACACGCCAAGATCACCCGAGAAGTGGCCCAGATCGCCGTCGTGGAGTACATCGAGGGCATTTACAAGCAGGATATTGAAACAGTCCAAGGCGAGATCTCTTTGGCCGAGGCGGACTTGAAGCGGGCGCAGGAACGACTTGACCGGTCAAAACGCATGGCCGAGAAGCGGAATGTCCCCGGGGCAGCAACCGTCTCAGCCGAGCAGGCGGTCGAGCGGGCGAACTTCGTTTTGGAGCAGGTCCGGAAGAAGAGGATGACGCTGGAGGAAAAAACCAAGGTCCACGCGATAGGGGAGTTGAAAAGCGAGATCGAGAAGGCCAAGGCCGATGAGCTGACCGGGAAAGTGGCTTATGAGAAGACGAAGGCGACCTGGATGGGCCTGTTGTGGTAGATCGTTGACAGCAGAAAAGCGTAACTGATGCTCGATCGCTGCGACTGAACAACTAATCGCATCGGCATGGAGGCGATTGATGCCGTTAGTTCCTACGCTTTTTCCGGGACTTCGCCCGGGAAAAGAACCGGGTTCGCAGTGGCCGACCGACTACGAACAGCCTCAGTTATTCAGCGGGTAACGCGATGGGCTGGTGCTCGAAGTCGCCTCGTCCACCAACTCGCAGCTTCTGCGCGCACTAGGGCTGCGATCAGCGCGGAATACGACGCCTGTGCGGGAGCAAGATAATCGGCGCGAAATCCGCAAATTCTGAGCAACTTATTTGAGATTCGAGTGAGCGTCGCTATCAATTAGCGTGATCGAGCGAAATCGCTATACCTTACGCGGCCATAAGTGCGACATCATCGAATTGCTGGAAATTGAGCGTCATCAACGAGGCCAGTGGCTCGGCATACTTGGTCGTCAGACCGTCCAGAACCTCTTGGATGGCGGCTTGAAAGTCACGGAACGTC
>JBIOJM010000238.1:0-15948 GCA_044450785.1 Isosphaerales bacterium | reverse complement strand
GCCTACTGCCTACTGCCTACTGCCTACTGCCTACTGCCTACTGCCTACTGCCTACTGCCTACTGCCTACTGCCTACTGCCTACTGCCTACTGCCTACTGCCTACTGCCTACTCTACTGACCACCGACCACTGACCACTGACCACTGCTTCTTCCGGCAACCCGGCGAGCCCCGAGAAAACCGTCGACTCGGCCGGCTGGGGGCGCCGAGGTGCAAACCGCTTGAGGAAATCCACGAGACGCGCGGCGTACGCGGCCGGATCACACTCCCGACATCCGTTGTGGCGGGCCTCCGGCACCAGCCAAAGCTCCCTGGGGGTCTTGCCGCATTTGAACAGGCCCCGCGCGATCTCAGGACTGATGAAGGAATCTCGCTCGCCGTGGATCAGCAGCCAGGGCCGCGGCGCCAGCCGCGCAGCCGCCGCTTCCACGCTTGGAAACCGGCAATTCAGCCGCCGTTCCGCTTGCCGCCGAGCGCTCCACGACAGTATGATGTAAACCCATACTGGAACTAACATTCGGATGAATTCACTCTTCACATAGATCTCGGACCACCGAATGATGTAGGGAATCATCGTTCCCCGGGTGGGAAAGGCGCCGTCGGTTACGACTCCCCAGACATCGTCCTCGACGGCAGCGGCGAGCAGAGCCGTGGTCCCGCCCCGGCTGACCCCGAACAGCCCGAAACCCGCCGGGTCGTGATCGGGACGTGAACGCAGATACCGAAGTGCAGCCCGGAGATCGTTGACCTCGCGGTCGGAGGCCCATTGCATCGGATCGTACCCCGGCTCCGGATCACTCGCTCCGTGATTTCGAAAGTCGAACGTGAACAGGTCGAATCCGAGGTCGCGAAAGTGGTCGGCGTACGGATGAAAGCTCCAGCGGTCGCTGAGATATTCGTGGCAATAGACGATCAAACCCGACTGGAGCTCCGTCCGCGCGCGCAAATAACTTCCCGCGAGCCGAAGTCCGTCGTCGGTCATGAAGTCCACCGTTTCACCAAGGTCGAGCGGATTGACTCGCAACGGCATGAACGGGGGCTGGGCTTCAAAGTGGCGACTGATCAATGGGGAGTATTTGATCACTATGTAAAGGACGAGCAGGGCTCCGATCAGTACGGGAACCATCAGCCCAAGCACGAGCAGGGAGAGGGGACTTTGTAGGCCAATCACGGATGCACTCCTGACCGCGCCGCAGTCGGTTCCGTCACGCCGGATGCTGTCAGGCGTCAGGCTGGAAAGCCTGACCGACAGAGCCGTGAGGAATCGGCAACGGAAGCCCCCCCGTCGAACTCGACGGCTCGGGGGCGACGGTCGGTTAATCAGAGAAGCGTTTCAGGATGAGTGTGATATTTTGTCCACCGAAACCGAAACTGTTGGAAAGAGCCACGTCGACGGTTTTGCCCCTTGCTTCGTTGGGAATGTAATCGAGATCGCACTCGGGATCGGGGTTTTCGAGATTGATGGTTGGGGGAAGCATACCATCCCGGATCGTGAGCAGGCAAACGATCGCCTCGACGCTCCCGGCCGCGGCGATCAGGTGACCCATCATGCTCTTGGTGCTGGAGATCGGCACGGAGAAGGCGGACTCGCCGAAGGTTCGCTTGATGGCGAGCGTCTCGATCGAATCGTTGACCGACGTACTGGTGCCGTGCGCGTTGATGTAGTCGATGTCCTGGGGGTCGAGCCGCGCGCCCTCCAGTGCCTCTCTCATGCACGCGATCGCGCCCCGGCCCTCATCGTGGCTGTCGGTGATTCGAAAGGCATCGGCGCTGGACCCATAGCCGACGATCTCTCCGTGAATATGGGCGCCCCGTGCCCTGGCGTGCTCGAGTTCCTCGAGGACGAGCATGCCGGCCCCCTCACCGAGGATGAAGCCATCGCGGTCGCGATCGAATGGCCGGCTGGCTCTCTCGGGCTCATCGTTACGGGTCGAGAGGGCCGTGAGCAGGATGAATCCCGTGACGCCGAACGGATGGATCATGCTATGAGTGCCGCCGGAGAGGATCACATCGGCATTGCCGCGGCGGATCAGCTCGAAGGCCTCGCCGATGGCCTGCGAGCTGGCGGCGCAGGCGGTCAGGCAATTGGCATTGGGTCCCCTGGCTCCGAACAAGCTGGCCAGATGGCCGGATGGTGTTCCGGGCTCCTGCTCGGCTTCGCGTACCGGGTGAAGCTCCTTGAGCCCCAGCCGGGTGAACTCCGACGTCTCCACGCGGCCCTCATGAGTGCAGCGGGAAACCAGGCTGACGAACCTCGGAAAATCCTGCTGACCTTCCCCCGAGCCGAGGTAGACCCCGAACCGCTTCTGGTCGACGGCGGGCTTTGATTCCAGCAGGCCCGAGTCCTTCATGGCCATGGACGCGGCGGCCAGGGCGAACTTGCTGTTCCGCGAATGCTCGAGCCAGCGCGCGGGGTCGTCGAGGTAATCGTCCAGTCGGAAGTCCGGAACTTCAGCGGCGATTCTCGTCGGGAACGTCCGCGCGTCAAACAGCGAGATCGCGCCCACCCCGCTCTTGCCGGCAAGCAAGGCGGACCAGCTCGATTCCAGGTCACCTCCCATGGGGGTGACCATTCCCATTCCTGTCACGACAACTCGCCGCATGGAAACGATCCTCGAAATTCGCCCCGCCCTCGCCGGGCGAAGCTCATCTAACCTGTGCGGAACCAACGGGTTCGGCCGGGCAGCCTCGAATCACGAGTGCGGCCGCCTGGCCATTGGGTGTCAGGTTCGTCTTGACGAACGCCGGATTGCGAGTCGGACGAGGCAATTTCAATACCAGATCGAGCTCAAGCTCCGGGTCGGGCTGTTCACAGTTGAGGATTGCCGGGATCCTGCCTCGATTGACGGCGA
This sequence comes from Isosphaerales bacterium, assembly GCA_044450785.1. Classification (GTDB taxonomy): domain Bacteria; phylum Planctomycetota; class Planctomycetia; order Isosphaerales; family Isosphaeraceae; genus JBIOJM01. Next base: position 13,097 of record JBIOJM010000238.1, on the reverse strand, counting down.
TCAGGCTACAGATCATCTCGACGGCCCCGCAGCCGGAGACCAGGTTACCCATGTAGCCCTTCAAGGCCGTCACCGGGACCGCCCTGGGTCCGAAGATCCGCTCGAACGCCCTGGCCTCGGCCAGGTCGGAAACCCTGGTTGCCGAACCATGGGCGTTCACGTGGCCGATCTCGGCGGGCCCCAGGCCCGCCTCCTCGAGCGCCGCCGTGACGGCCACCAGGGTGCCACCCCCGTCCGGGTCAAGCCCACCGGCGGGCATGGCGTCACAGCCGGAGCCCCCACCCAGGACCTCGCCGTGGATCCGCGCGCCGCGGTTCAAGGCGTGCTCACGCTCCTCGAGGATGACGATGCCCGCCCCTTCACCAGGCACCCACCCATCCCGCCTCCGGTCGAAGGGGCGGCACGACTGGCCCGGCTCACCCGTCCACCGCGACATGTTGTCGAGCAAATCCATCCGCACCCGGCTGAGCGGATGGATCTTGGAGTCGGCCCCCCCCGAGATCATCACGTCGGTCCGCCCCCGGGCGATGATCCGAGCCGCTTCGGCAATGGCCAGGTTCGACGATGCATCCGCCTCGGTGATCGTGTTGCTCGGCCCCTGGCAATCCATCAAAATGGAGATGTGACACGCCAGCATGTTGGGCAGGTATTTCAACAGCCAGATCGGCTCGATCATCCCGACCGATTCCCGACCCCAGACCTGGAAGTCGAACGGCCTTCCCCCCTGTGACGCATGCTCGATGGCCGGCGCCATCTCGTCGAGCTCGCTGGAAATCAAACCCGCCCCCAGATCGATGCCGATCCGCGTCGGGTCGATCCCGCCGTCGACCAGTCCCGCGTCAGCCACCGCCAACTGAGCCGCCGCAACCGCGAGCTGGATGTCCCGAGCCATGTACTTCCGGCTCTTGCGCAAAGCATTGCGGTACTTGGGCAGGGCGTAATTCTTCATCAGGTCGAAATCACGGATCTCGGCGCCGACGTCGGTGGGCAGCCCGGCCACCCGAAACGCCTCGAGCGAACGCACCATCCCATGACCTTCGGACAGCGACGTCCAAACGCGGTCCGGACTATCGCCCAGGGGAGTCACCAAGCCCAGACCGGTTATGACAACACGGCGTTCGGAACCAAGCATGAATCACTCGTCGAAATTCGGCGGAGCAGGTCACGATCGTCGCCAAGTCTGGAATTGCTCACTCCCGTCGATTCACTTCACTATTATTGCTTCAAAGGGCGCAGGCGGCGGCATAAACTTGACGTAACACTCAAATTTTTCGCAGACCACCCGGAAATTGGTTCTGCCTGATCCGATTATCCGACCCACCCGTCGCGGGATGACGGAATCAAGGGACCGGCCGCGAGACATGCGGTTGCCCGTTGGACTCGGTCGTGTCGCCCGAGGATTGATCGGCCTCACGAGCCCGCTGCTGCGCTTTCGCCAGATCCAGAACGCCCAGCAATTGCTGAGTGAACACAAAATTCTTGGGCCCGAAGATTTGGTTGGCGCGGGAGTTGTCCAGGTGGGCAAAGACGATCTCGACTTCGGCAAGCAACTCGCCATCCAGTAACGCCTTGCCCGAGACCACGGCCCCTTCGCTTCTCAAGTCCGTCAAAGTAACCTCATAGATGAGCTGGTCACCTGCGCAGGCAACTCCGTAAAACTCGGCGCGCGGGATCTTGGCGAGGACCACTTTCTCAGCGAAGCCTCCGGCCTCGCCGACCAGGATCCCTCCGGTCTGAGCCAATCCCTCGATGATCAGGGACGCCGGCATCACGGGATAACCCGGGAAATGGTCGTGCAGATGCTCTTCGGCCAGGGTCAGGTTCTTGATGGCCCGGGCAAACTGGCCGCTCCGAAACTCAAGGAATTTATCGATCCAGATCCATCGCATCGCGTACAGCACCCGCCCTAGTAACCAAGGGTTCAATGCAAGCCGCCAGACAACCGATGCCAACCGGCGGAGAGATTGCGGCTCTCTGCCGAGCCAGCAGCCGCTCGCGACACTGGACTCGGTTCAGCCGAGTCCAGCTCACCGATCACGATTGCGAGCGAGGCTGCAAGCACCTCTCAAGCGGCTAGCTTGCTCTGAACATATTGAACCAGCATGTCGACGGTGTAAAGGTCCCCGATCCGATCGACGGCGGGATTGTCCTCGATCTTGGAGAGGTCGGCGAAGGGAAGGCGGGCCTTCAGTTCCCCGACGCCCTTGGGTGTCAGCACGCCGTCGGCGACCCACGCCGGGTCGGCCATGAGGTTTTCTGGGAAGAGCTCGCCGCGCGGGATTTTGATCCCGAAATTTCGTTCCAGGCGAAAGACGATGTCCAGAAAATCGATCGACTCGGCGCCCAGGTCGCCCTGCAGCGTGGCCTCGCGGGTCACGTCATCCTCCTCCACGCCCAGTGCATCCACCAACGTGACTTGGACTTTATCGAAGATCTCGTCGTAAGTAGGCATAATATCCTCAGGAACAAGATGGGACTACCCCTCCAGTCCCGGACCGGAAGCAGGCGAAGAACGCGCCGAAATTCGAGTCGCCTCTCTTAAAGGTCGGCGAAACCGCGTGCCGAACTTCAGATGGGCGACTGTTGGGGAACGTCGTTGCGCACACCAGCCCCTGGGAGACAAGCTCCCGGAATCGGGGGCCGGAATTCGCCACATATCATGAGCAAAACAGCCAATCGTTGCAACACCATCAGGCGGGGCTCGGAAGGCGGGGACTGCGTCGATCCAGGAGAAGCTCACGCGCGACTCGCGTAAATCCGCTTGCTGAATCGGCTGAGGAGAGGGAGAGGCACCCTGCGTGGGTGCTCCCGGCAAAGCTGTCAAGGCGGCCTACGCCGGGGCTTGCAACTCCGCTGCCTCGGGGCGGCGCGAGATGGCACGCGCACCGACCGACCCTTTCCTGAGCGTCGAATACAGATCGCGTTGCCCCGCGACGATCGAGGAATCGGTCGCGTGCAGCTCGGGATCTCTGTCTCTCAAGTTGTATCGTGTCAATGTAAACCGGCCCTTGACCATCTCCTGGCCGTCGATCGAGCCGACTCCCTTGAACGAGCAGTCACGCGAGTCGTGCCCGGTCAGCTCGACACGCAGCTCGAGTTGCCTGCCCGGCTCCACGAAACTCCCGTATTTGATTGTCTTGGCTTGCTTCAGGATGATGATGCTATGCGCAAAATCCTCCATGTCACGGATCAGCCACGCGCCCGCTTGAGTCAGCGCTTCCAACATCAGGACGCCCGGCATCACCGGGAAGCCGGGAAAGTGATCGCTCAGGTACTCCTCCGCGAGCGAGAGGTTCTTGAGCGCAACCAGCAACGGTCCCGGACTCGGAAACGTATTACTTCCTGAAAGCCGGCCGCGGCCCGGCTGCACGTCGAGGATTCGATCGATCAAGACAAAACGCATGGTAATTCCTGTTGAATGTTCTAAGACCCATGCAACGGAACACCTCGAGCGACGGCAGAGAATTTCAGCAAGCCTCACAGGTGTCACGTGTTTGATCAAGCAATTTAGCAGGATGCAGTCCATTGGTTCAAGAGGCGCGTGGGAGGACACGCTCGACTCCTCGACATAACTCCTTGCCCGAAATAGAGAACCCTCGACCAACCTGTCTGCCTCGCAAGACGGTTTCTATGGGGGAGGGACTGCCCCGCCACCGATGCGCGCGTCCAGGTTGGAAGGACCTTGCCAGGCTGGATCTTACGTCATCCTTCCGATCAACCCTCATTCCCGCGGTGCATTCCGCTCCGCCTCGGCGAACCAATCGCGGATCGAGAGGGAAAACCCTGGCAGCACGTCGCCGCCGTCCAGCGTCCACCGGGCAGCACCGGCCCCTCTGGTCCGCTATCCAGGCCGAAAATGAGGGGTTATACTATCCGACGTGACGCGCGCGATATCAAGACGAGCACGGAGCGCGCGAATGTTCGAGTCGATTCTCCGGTCACGCCGATCCATCCGCCCCACGCGAACAACGGTTTCCCCCTGGTGGGTCAAGTCCATGAATTCCCTGTTCATCCCGCACGGCCTCCTCGGTGTTTTTCGTCTTCTGACATCAACGCTCGTGGCGGGTTGGATGAGTTCTCCGATGTCGTGGTCGCCGGACTCTCAATGGTTGTGCTACACGGTCGTCGCGGGCCCCGAGGCTGACCTGCTCCAGCCGGGGTGGCTGTTCGAGACGTCGCGCGATCGTTGGGAGAGTCGAGCGCCGGCGGGGCTCGTGAGCCGGAGGGTTCCGGATCCCGCGCCGGTCTATCGAATCTGGGCCTCGCGTCAGGATGATCGATCGTCGGTGCTGATCGAGGAATCGCGCTGGCCGCTCACGACGGCGTCGTGGAGTCCACGGGGGAGGTCGGTTGCATTCGGCCGGTTCGTGCCGCAATCGATCGAGCCGGATCAAGCCGGCCAGCACGGTCGATTTGAAGTGGTGGTTCAGAACGGACTTGATCGGAAGGACGTCGTCTGGACCTCATCCGACTTCGAGCTGGACGCCGAGACGCGAGCCTCGTTCGGGCACCTGGTCTGCGCTTGGAGCCCCGACGGGCTCTACCTCGCCATCCCCCGTCCTGGCCGGCAGCCCTCAATCATGATCGTGAGGACGGATACGAAGAAGCAACTGCACATCCTGGACCACGCCATGCTACCGGCATGGTCTCCCGATGGCTCGAAGTGTGCATTCGTGCGCCGTGAAACCGGCCACAACAATCTCGAGGTCGTCGAGCGCCGGGGTCAAAGTTTCGGCGCAGCCCGTAAGGTCGTGACGACCGGTCCGGTCACCGCGACTCCGTTCTGGAGCAATGACGGGCGGTCGATCTTGGCTGTGATCGAGAGGCCCACGTCCAGGTCGCCGGAACTCGAGCTGTCGCGCTGCGTCCTGGACCTGGACACGACCGTGGTGACTCGTGTCTTGAGCCTGGCTCCCGACCCTGTGCGGCGGGCGGCGATCGTGCGCGGCGTGGCGATCGATTTCGATCGCGAGGCGGAACGGTGCTTCTTCTCGGTCGACCTGGTGGGCCGCGACTCCGACCTCGTCTGGAGCATACCGCGTGACCACGAGACTCATAAGCGTTACAATCCGCTGGACGTCAGTCAACGGATCGGGGCCCTCGCGGTATCGCCCGACGGTCGATCGGTGGCGGTGCGATTCGGCATGCCCGGCGCCTTGTCGCCGCCGGCCCTCACCGACTACGAGATGGAACAGACCTCGCTGATCGTCCCCGACGCGACGTCGCGCAAGGAATGGATTACAGTTCTGGCGGATACGGCGGCGCACCTCTTGGTGGCAGAGCTCCCACCAGCCGCGGTGGATGGTCGGGCCGTAGAGCGGCCCACTCTTTTGCCGCTCCCCGGTGAGATTACGGCGCTCGATGTGGTGAACTCCCGGTTGATTCGAATCGCCACGCTCGGGTCTTCGCTCTGCTCTCCTCCGGCCGATGGACCGGGCGCCGCGCCACGCGCGGTGGATTCGTCCGAAATCGAGGCTCGTCTCTTCTTTAACTATCTCCGCGGTGATTTCCGAGCGGCGGCGGCCGACCTCGAATCCCTCGACCCGTACGTCTCCGATCTCGACCACCGCCTTTCCCTGCTCTCCGTGCGTGCCCAGATCCTCTGGTCGGAGGGCCAGAAAACCGAAGCCCGGGATGTCATCGCCTACCTTCATTCGATCGCCGGAGCGAACACGCAGCGCATCGAGGAAACACCGCTCGGCCTGGCCACGACGACGGACGTGAGTCCCAGCCAAGCCTGGGCTCGTTATCTGTCGATGCGGGCCGCCCTGGCGCCCGAGGCGCAGACCCGGCCGGGCCACGATCCAGCCGGCGAATTCGCCGATCCGCATCCTCAAGACCCTTTCGATGCGCTCGAACTTCGGGGCTTTGAAGCCGGACGGGTGGGGTTTCCCTTTGCACCGGCCTTTCGAGGTCGCGCCGGGCAGGGCGGCGAGAACGCCGCCCTACCGAACGGGCGCGCCCCCCTACCCCGACGGCACGCCGAACCTCGGTTTTAAGCTCAGAGCACGGTGAATAGCACGATCCGAGCCGCCTGGATCACGCGGCCACGCTCGTCGGGCGTGATCGCGCCGCGGGCCACGATGCCGTCGAGCGTGCTCAGCGTGTTGTTGATCAGAAAGAGCTGGGGCCCACCGATCTTCAACGGCTCGCTGTTCTTGGACAGGATGCGGAGCACGTCGCGAATGGTCACCGCCTCGGCGAACGGATGATCGGGGTTCGACTGCCAGCGAGGAACGGTTGGGGCGTTCACCGATTTGAGCACGACCTGGTGAATCATCCGGCTGATTGCCGTCAGCTTGGGGTAGTCGAGCGTGTCGGCGGTGTCGGCCGGCGTATGATAGCGCGGGTTTTCTCCGGTCGTGAAGAAGAGGAACGGGACGCCTCGGCTGCGAAATGGGCCGTAGTCGCTGCGATTGAGGACCAAGAGGTCGGCGCCCATCAGTCCGACGGTGAGCGGGCGCCCCCGCGCTCCCTCGTCGATCCAGGGACGCAGTCCCGGAGCGTGCTCCGAGCCGATCACGAACACATGCAACGGGCAGACGCCGGCCAGGGACCGCCCGATCATATCGGCCGTGACGAACAGGACGACTTTTTCGAGCGGGACCGGCGGATGGGCCACGTAATAGCGAGAGCCGAACAGGCCGATCTCCTCGAGGTCGAAGCCGATGAAGATCATGCTCCGCCTGGGTGGAGCGGGCGATTGGACCACGGACCGAGCCACTTCGAGCATCATCGCAACCCCCGATGCGTTGTCGTCCGCGCCGGGGTAAAGCCTGCCGCGACGCACGCCGAGATGGTCGAAATGAGCGGACACGATGACCCACTGGTCGCGGAGCGCCGGGTCCCTACCGCGCAGCCGCGCACCGACGTTGCGGCCTCCAACGGTGCCGGGCTCCTTGCCTGGAATCGGCTGGACGTACTCCTTGTCGAACAAGGGTTCCAGCTTGAGGCCGCGGAATTGCTCGGTCAGATAAGCGGCCGTCTTCTCGCCCCCTGCTCCGCTTCTCCCTCCAAACTCACGCGAGGCGAGCAGCTCGACAACTTGTCGCAGCCGCGCTCGATCCGGCTGAGCGGACTCTTGCGCCCGGGCTCCTTGGTCCTTGGTCCTTGGTCCTTGGTCCTTCGGATGCTCTTGCGCCCGGGCACGAAGCGCCACCCCGGTCACCGCGAAGAAGACCGCGCAACCGATCAAGACGCCGCGAAGCCGTGCCGGCGCGGCTTCTTCAATTGCTCGTGGCGTCAGGACCGCTGAAAGCGATCCTTTGCCGCGAATCGATGCGTCCGTCATAAGTCGTCCCTCCGAGGCGAAATCGTTGGCGATTTCGCCGCTCGCCCGGTAATCGTGTGTCATATTAGCCAAGGTTTGGGAATAGGTTCCCTACACGGAGGTGTATTGTGGCGCGCTTCTCATGGCTCAAAGTGTCGGCCCTGGCCGTCGCGATCACCGCCTGCGGCGGGGTCAAGTCGGCGCAGGCGCAGGACTGGACCGATTATCTCCACTGGCCGTACGTCCCGCCTCAGGTCCCGGGGAACGGATTCGAGTATAACGGACTCCACGACGGCTGGTATCGCTATCCGCGCGAACAGCGAATCGTTCCTCAGATTCAAGGCCCGTATTATCGCAACGAATACGGCGGTTATCGGGTTTTCGGCTTGTTCCGCCACGCGCACGGCTGGCACGACTGGAACAAGAAGAAGTTCTACAAGGGCAATCACTTCATTCTGGACGTGTTCTGAACGGGCAGATCGCACCCGAGAGAACATGCCGCGGGAGAAAGGGCCCATCCGAATTCGCCTTTGCAGTGGGCGAGTGGCGAGGATGGTCGCGTCGAGGTTAGCGGCGCGACCATCCTTTTTTTGTCGGTGGAAGAGTCTAGCCGGCGGCGGGTTGGCTGACCGAGTGCGAGCCCAGGATGACGGCCATCTGGAAGTAGGCTTCGGCCGCCAGGCGGACCTGCTCGAGGTCGACCCATTCGTCCCTGGTGTGGGCCTGGGCGATGTCACCGGGGCCGAACACGACACAGGGCGTCCCGCTCGCGGAGAGCGGGCCGGCGTCGGTCCCGAATGGGACCCCCATGAGTCGAGGCCGCCGGCCCGTCGCGGCTTCGATGGCGCGTGTCAACGGCTCGAACCAGTTGCCCGCTCGGGCCGTCAGCGCCGGCATCTGGACCCAGGGTTGACCAAATTCGAGCCCGCGGGCAGCGCCGGCATCCTGATCCAAGAACGCGCGTGCCTCGAGCAGGCAGGTCGCGGCGTCCTCGCCCGGAATCAGGCGACGATCGACCTCGATCTCACACCAGTCGGGAACGACGTTGACGCTCTGTCCCCCCTCGATCCGGCCGACCGACAAGCTTGGCGGACCGAGGATCGCGTCCGGGGCAGCCCGGGAAAGCGAGGCTGCGTATCGCTCCAGGACTTCGAGGACGCGGCCCATCCGGAAGATGGCGTTGACACCCAGGTGAGGGGTCGAGCTGTGACAGGCGACGCCCGTCGTCCGGATCTTCCACCTCAGGGCCCCCTTGTGAGAATGGACGAGATTCAGCGAGGTCGGTTCGGCGACGATCGCCAGCTCGGCCCCGTGGTTCGACTCCGCGAGTCGCGACGAGCCGGTGTGAGTGAACTCCTCGTCGACGGTGCAGGCCAGAAGGACCGAGGCCGACCCCGGCGGCCGTTCGCGGACCAGGCGGGCGAAGGCCGAGAGCATCGCCGCCATCGACCCCTTGACGTCGCACGAGCCGCGCCCGTGGAGCCGTCCCTCTTCGATTTCGGGAAGGAACGGGGGAATCGTCATGCCGTCGACCGGCACCGTGTCTTGATGGACGTCAAAAAGGATGAGCCGGCGCGATCTGGGGGCCTCGTACCAGGCCAGCAGGTTATCGCGGCCCGAGGCAACCGGCTGCCGCTCGTGACGAACGCCTCGCTCCCGAAACCAGGCTTCGAGGTGATTGGTCAGCCGGGTCTCGAGGAAATCGGGACCGGCCTGGGCGCGACCCATGGGATTGACGCTCGGGATCGCGACCAGGTCCGACAGCAGCCGAGTCACGTCATCCACGGGGCAGCTCCGGGACCCGAGGGGCTGTCACTTGGCCCGCTCGAGGTATTCACCGGTCCGGGTGTCGATGCGGATCTTCTCGCCCGGCTTGACGAACGGTGGGACAGCCACCTTCAGGCCGGTCTCGAGCGTTGCTTCCTTGTACTGGTTCGTTGCGGTCGCGCCGGCCAGGGACGGAGGAGTGTCCGACACGATCAGCTCGACGAAGTCGGGAACTTCGATCGAGACCGGTTTCTCATTGATGTACTTGACCATGACCCGTGAATTCGGCAGGAGGTAATCCATGGCCGTCCCGATGATCTCGGGCGAGAAGCTGAGCTGGTCGTAAGTCTCGGTGTCCATGAACACGTGATCGTCGCCCGCCGAGTAGAGGTACTCGTACTCCTTGGTCTCGACGTAAGGGACGTCGATCTGGTCGACGGAACGGAGCCGTTTCTCGATCAGAGAGCCTGTGTTCATGTTCCGCAACTTGGTCTGGACCATCGCCCGCAGGTTGCCCGGCGTGTGGTGGGCGAAGTCCACGACGACGAAGTTGACTCCTTCCATCGTGATCACCATTCCTCGACGGATTTCGGTCGCTTTGAGCATCATGGCGGTTCGCAAGTCTCCTCTGACGGTTCGGTTCGCTGAGGGAGTGAGCGCAAATCCTTGGCGCGTGATGCATAAAATGTAAAGTCACGGGCCGATTTTGGCTAGGCCGTTCGGGAGAGACCGGTACGAGCCCAACTTCTCGTCAGCCCAGGCTGACCCCCCGTGCGCCGCGTACGCGCGGGGAGCGATAACCGCCTTCAGGGGAGGATATCGGAGACGGCGATGCGTGCGATCTCAACTCCGCCGGCAACGACCGGGATGTCCTGGCCGGGCTTGAAGACCTGGTGAGAACGGTAGCCGGCTGGAGACGGTCCAGAATAAACCTCGACCTGATGGTCAACCAGGTTCACGATCCAATAGATGGGGATGCCGCCGGCACCGTAGACCTGCGCCAGGCCACGGTCTTCACGCAAGCTGGAGTCGGCGATCTCGACGACCAGGGGGACGTCAGCCGGTTCGGGATCTCGAGCGAAGTAATCGCGAATGCCTCCCCGAGCCACGGATCGGTCTGGCTCCGGCATGCTCATCCGGCTCGGAATGCGTACTGGCTTGCCGCCACGGACATGCCAACCGGAGGAGAACACGCGATCGAGTGTCTTGCCGCATAGCTCATCGGCCGTCGAGTGGGGGGTGTGCTGGGTCATCGGCTTGGCCACCAGGAACCCATTAATCAATTGGAGACGATCCCGCTTGGCGAAGATTCCGGACCGCACCATCGCTTCATACTTCTCGATGGTCTTTCGATAGAGCGACTCTGGAGACGGAACCCACTCCAGAACTCCCGGCGCTGCGACTGGCTGCGTTTCAGTGATTGTGGACATGGGGCTCACTCCGCTTGATCGGCTCGAAGGCGTGGACACTTCCGTCGACAGTTTAGGTCATTCCCGGCGGCAAATCGAGTGGGGTTGGAAAGCTTGGCCTGGGCGATTCAGGAATTGGTCGGGGCGCCGGTTCAACAAACATGAAGCGCCCGTCCAGTGTCGATCCTCAAGGCGCTTCACCTAGGGCACGCTTCCCCTCCAGCCGCTCCAGCTCGGCCAGGGCGATGGCGTACGCGGTGGATGCCTGATCGCCGTGTTCCGCGACCCAGCGGAAATGTGCCCGGGCGGATTCCTTTTGGCCATTTTGAAGCAGGTCGAGGCCGAGGAAGCACCGGGCCTCGGTCATCTTGTCGTTGTCGGTCGCCGCGGCCAGCAGCTTCGGTTCGTCGATCTCACCGCGGAGGTACTTGATGATCGGATAGGGCCAGGCCCACGTGTCGCACCGGGCCCAGGCATCGTCGAGGTATTTCCTGGCCTGCTCGCTCGGTCCGGTGCGCCGCGAGGCGAAATGGGCCAGGAGCACGGCATACTGCGACGCGCCTCCCCGCCAGGCTGCGAGGTCCAGCGCCTGAATCGCCCCGTCCTCGACTCCATCCCGGCGCGCCAAGAACAAGATGACGACGCGGTTGTAATGGGCAGAGGCTTCCGTGGGATCGAGCCGGATGGCCTCATCGAAGTCGGCGGCGGCCTTTTCGTACTCCTTCTTGGATCGCCACGCGATGCCGCGTCCAACGAAGGCCCAGACGAATCGAGGATCAAGTTTGATGGCCTGGTTGTAGTCGGCGATGGCTTTGTCGAATTCTCTCTTGGATCGCCAGGCGTAGCCGCGGCCGCTGTAGGCTTCGGCTCCTTTGGGATCGAGTCGGATGGCGTCCGTGTACTCGGCGATGGACTTGTCATACTCCTTCTTGAGTTCCCACGCGTGGCCGCGCCCGCGGTGAGCGCTGGCGTTTTTGGGGTCGAGTCGATTCGCCTGGCTGAAGTCGGCGATGGCTTTGTCGTCTTCGTTTTTTCCGATCCAGGCGTAGCCGCGAAAGTTGTAGGCGTAGACGCTTCGTTGCTCGAGTTGGATGGTGTTGCTAAAGTCGGCGATGGCTTTGTCGTACTGCTTTTTTTCGGCCCAGGCGATCCCGCGGCCGCTATAGGCCAGGGCGTCCTTGGGATCGAGTCGAATGGCCTCGTCGAAGTCGACAATGGCCTTGTTGTACTCCTTGGTGAATCCCCAGCAGGCGCCGCGTATGTCGAACATTCTGCCATCTTCGGGATCGAGTCCGATCGCGTCGCTGAAGTCGCGGATCGCCTTATCGAACTCTCGCTTGGCTTGCAATGCGAGACCACGTTCGACGTACAGCAAAGGGTCCCGTTGGTCGAGATGGATTGCCTGGCTCAAGTCAGCGACCGCCTTGTCGTACTCCTTCTTTTCCCGCCAGGCAGTCCCGCGCTTCCCGTAGGCTGCGACGTCTCGCGGATCGATTCGAATGACCTGGCTGAAATCGGCGATGGCCTTGTCGTATTCCTTCTTTTCAGACCAAGCTTCGCCACGATTATAATAGGCTTGGTCGCAGTCGGGATTACGTTTGATGGCCTCGTTGAAGTCGGCGATGGCCCGGTCATACTCCTTCTTGAAATGCCACATCATGCCGCGACTCTCGTAAGCGGAGGCAGGTAGGGGATCGAGTTTGATGGCCTCCGTATAGTCGGCGATGGCAGCGTCCCATTGAGCGGTGGCCCACCATGCGTCTCCGCGTCGAGAGTAGGCGTCGGCGTCTTTGGGATTGAGTTTGATGGCCTCGGTGTAGTCGGCAACGGCCTTGTCGAAGTCGTCGTTGTCTTTCCAGACCCTTCCCCGCATGACGTAGGCGAACGCGTCTCGTGGGTTTGCGCGGATCCGGTCCGTGAAGAACTCGATCGCCTGCTCGACCGGCACGAGCTGGGTGGCCGGGGCCCAGCCGCTCGGTCCTTTCCCTTCGGCCTGGAGCCAGAGCGCAGGTCCCTTGGTCCGCTCCACGATGTAGATGTGGAATGCGCTCTCGGTCCGTTGCGCGACCTGGCCCTCTTGCTCGAGGGTGAAGTCGCGGACCTTCTGCACGACTCGCTTGCCGACCCAGCCTGGATCGGCCTGGGCATGGAGGCGTGGCGGAGCGGACAGCCCGAGCACCAGGACGATGGCCACAGTTGGCGGCATGATATTGGTGGTGAAGGGACCGGTCCAGCGGGAGGCCTGGCCTCGCACGGATGCCGGCGCCTTCGTCTTGCGTAGAGACATGGGTGAGAGCTCCCGTTCCGTCTCGCGGCGCCGTTGTCTTTTCACTGATAAACCATCACACCCCGCTCTACAGTACGCCTTCCACCTCGCTCTAGCCAGTGAAAAGAAACGCCAGGCCCCTCTGGACCGCACATCGACAGTTTGTTGTCGCTGTTTGGAGAATCGATCCTCGGACGGAGCCGGCTCCTACACTCTGGGATGATGAAAAGTTGGTCTTGCACGCGCTGCGCGTTCATCGAGGACTTCCCCCCTATTATCCCCCGTCCGATAGGGGGGAATCGTCCCGATTTCGTTGCGCCGTTTCCCCCCCCTGTGAAGGGGGGGCCAGGGTGGGTGGTCGCGGCACGATCAGTCTCGCGGGAAG
>JBIOJM010000237.1:0-16057 GCA_044450785.1 Isosphaerales bacterium | reverse complement strand
TGCGTCTCGGAGACAAAAACGCTCCCGGTGCCTTCGTGGTCCTTGGCGATCACGTCGGCATGATCGGCACGGTGTTGGTGGCGGCGGTCATCCGCCCCGGCCTGGTACCGAGACTGCAGCCAGCGTCCGCGCCCCTCAGCCGCCGTTCTCTAGCCGGGGGGCGAAATTCGGGGATAATCAACGGCAGATGTGCGGAATGAGAGGTCACAACCCAGACAATCTGAAAAAGGACACGCAGTGCAGAGGCGTGCTCGTCACGATGCAATGCCAGCCGCGGTTTGGCTAATGTCGTGCTGGCACGATAACTTGCGATGCCGGCTCGGTCGTCGCAAACGGCCGATGAGGGCCACGCCGAAGAGCGCGCGTTGCCTGTCCTTCGCCCTGGAACCCCATCCAAGCTCTTCGACCTGCTCACCACGCTCGCGGGTCAAAAGGTTGCCGCCTCACCCCGCTGGCCGAAGTCAACAGCGTGCCGCACCGTAGAGCTGCGCCGCATTGCCCCTCGTTCCAAACGCACTTGTGCGCGCTTCGCCCTCGTTTGGGAACTCCACGCCTCCCGAGATTGACCACAATCGTGCGTGGGACCTGACGGGAAGATCCGTCGGATCAGCGAGGAAGAGCGGCGCCAGCGGAACAAAGCGGTTCGGAAGACCATTGATGCGGTCGCGCAGATTCACGATGATGACCCGCCGGGTACAATCGGTGAGTTCATGCGCGGGATCGACGAAGGACGCCCCCATCGGCCGATGTTCAAGGGAGTGTACTGAATTCGCCGGCGCCGAGGGACCTTGATGGCCGAATCCGCAACCCGTTCGATCGCTATTGGCTCCGCCTTTTCACGAACGTTCGCCGCCCTGGGTCATCCGGGTTTTCGACGGTATTACATCGGGCAAGGGATCAGCCTGATCGGTACGTGGCTCCAGGCCGCGGCGGTCCGGTGGCTCGTCTACGAGCGGACCGGCTCGGAGTTCATGCTTGGGATCGTCGAGGTGGCGTCGCTGCTGCCGGGGATCCTGGTCGGCCTCTACGCCGGCGCGCTCGCCGACCGGATTGCCCCGTTGCGGATGATCGTGTTGATGGAATGCGGCCAGATGGCGCTGGCGTTTGTTCTGTCGCTCTTGATCGGGCTTCAGGTTATCCAAATCTGGCAGATGGCGTTGATCCTGGCCCTCGCGCGGATCTGCGTCACATTCGAGCTGCCGAGCCGGCAGGTTTTCTTTTACGAGCTGGTGGGCCCGGAGATTTTGTCGAACGCGATCGCGCTCAATTCGGGCCTGTTCAATGCGACGCGCGTGCTGGGCCCGGCCCTGGCCGGTCTGGGTCTTTCCTTGTTGGGGGCGACCGGGTGCTTCGCCTTGAACGGGGTGAGTTACCTGGCGGCCATCGCGGCGCTCTTGTCGATCCGGCTCACGCCGCGTTCGAACGACCATCGCGAGGCGCTCACGTTCAAGGCCGCGTTCGGCGGGCTGGGTTACCTGCGCAGCGACCGGCGGATCCTCTCGCAGTTCGCGCTGGTGGCCTTCTTCGGAGTGGTCGCCATGGGCTACGAGGCGATGGTGCCGGCCTACGCGCGTCGGGTCGTCCAGACCGGGGTTGGAGGCTACAGCGCCCTGCTGGCCTGTGGCGGGATCGGTGCGACGGTGGGCGCACTCGTGGTGGCTTCGCTGGCCAGCATGCGGCACAAGGAGCGGTTAACGATCGTGGGCATGGTGTTCTTCGGTGCATCGCTGGCGTGCGCGGCCTTGCTGCCCCTCTGGCTGCCGTCGGCCGCACCCGCCTGGGTTCGAGTCTCGGCGGGGGCCGTCTGCCTGATGGGGACAGGAGTGGGCGCCGTCTTCGTCTATTCCTCGTCGATGATGCTCATCCAGCTCGCCGTCCCCGACCATCTCCGGGGCCGGGTGATGGGCATCTGGATGATCGTGTATTCCGGCTCGGTGCCGCTGGGCGCGCTCTGGACGGGCCGGGTGGCCCAGTCGTGGGGGGTTGCATTCGCGATGGGTCTTTCCGCCATGCTCTGCGTGCTGGCGGCGCTATTCGTGACGGCGACGGGAGTGCTGGCTTCGCCGCAGGTCGACGCCGGGCCGGCCGTCAGCGACCCGGGTGCTCCGGAAGCGGCGTGACCGAAGGATCCTCACGGCCGACAGCGCGCATCCTTCGAGCCACCGCCGCGATGATCGCCTCTTCGACCTTCTCCGACCAGCTTGCCGGCAGGCCGTAATAGAGCATGGCACCCCCTCCTTCGTAGCCCCCCTCTATCAGGACTCGTTGAGAGGGTATGTAGGCCATCACGTCGTTGCAATATGCCGATACCCACGTGTGCGATGAGCCCAGGTTGCGCTTGATGCGCAGCGAGTAGTCGACAACGACCTCGCCACCCAGGAAGATCCAGTCGAGCCCACCGAGCCGCCAGGCCTGGACGGGATAGGGATAAGTGGGGTCGAGAGCACCCCGACCCGCGATCGTCGCCAGCAGGTGCTTGGCCCGGCTGGCGACATAGAAGTTCGAGGATGTCGCGTCTTGCTCGATCCGGGTTTTTGACGGCAGCGCGGCGAATGCGAGCGGGATTTCTTCGTACGAGGATCCGAACGGCCCGGCGACCGGTTCCAGCGGGCCGGCGAGGACGCTGCTCACGCTCTCGGCCAGCTCTTTTCCGTACCGGGCGGCGAGCTCGAGCGCACGGCGGGGGATCGGGTTCTGGTCGGCCCCGCAACCGGCCACGAACATGGCCTGCGCGCCAGGGTGTCGAGTCTCGAGCTCGATCTGAGCGAACCCCGCGTAGTCGCCGCAGAACTTGTAGCCATCGAGGACCGTGCAATGACACGCATAACCAAAAACGACTGCGAGCAGCGTTCCGTCGGCCCGTGCGGCCCGCAAGACGGGAACGTCATGGTCTACCGGCCCTTGCAGGGCCAGCCGCCGCCTCAAGGCGGGGACTTCGGCCTCCTTGTTGTTGCGACGGTTGACCGCGAAATCGCAAAGTCCCTTGCCCCAGGCGAGCCGGGCTTCCCCCAGCCGATCGAGCGCCTGCCCGGCGACGTTGACAACGGCCGTTTCGAGGAACTGGGTGTATTCGGCGACCACGCGGTGTTGCTCATCGCTCAGGTGATACATCGTCAGCAAGTTGTGGCCGACGACCGGTCCCGAGTGCGTGTGCGAGCAAGCGATGACGATCCGATCGCGATCGAGGCCGTGGCGCGACTTGATCTGGTCGCGCACGCGGTCGGAGACATCGCGGCCGATGCCGCAAAGGTCGAGCGTGACCAGGACTGCGCGCCGGCCGGCCGGGTCTTGCAGGGCGAGCGCCTTCGCCCACAGGTCGTGCACCGCCCCTTCCGACGGCTTGGTCCGCGCAGCGTAGCCGGACATCCACATCGGCTGTTTCGGCGTGATCGCGACGCGAGCCGTACCCGCCTTCCAGGCGGCTCGCGCCGGCGACGCTCCACCGGCGATGAGCGCGATGATAGCGAGCCCGATGATTGCTCCCGGAAGTCTCAGCCGGATCGGTTGCATCCACATGGCGGGCCTTTTCGACGGAGGAGTGGTGGAGTGGTGCACAACGTCGCAGCCGTCAGGATACCTGAAATGAGGCGGCAAACCAGCAAGCGGCGCAGAGAGCACCGGATTACCCCCCCTGGGCAGTGGCAGTCTTGACGCGACATCTGAGTGGGATATATCATTATGACTGCGTCTCTTGTCCCCACCACTATGGGCGTATTCGGCACGAATTAGAAAGTCGTGGGGCAACCATCGGTGCCATGGACCTGCTCATCGCCGCTCACAGCTTGGCATTGGCAGCGACGCTGGTGTCGAACAACCTGGCGCATTTCTCACGTGTCAAGGGTTTGACCGCGGTGAACTGGCTCTGACATTCTTTGCCGCCCAGCGGCCCAAAGGAGATCTCGATCCCGAGGATCAAGCCGGAGACACCCAAGAACCAGGCGGTCGTGCCCAGCCCCAAGAGCCCGATCGCACCGGTGTAAGGCATCGCGATGTAGTAGGACCACGACAGGATCGGGGGGATCGCGGCAACGACTCCGGCCAGCCGCGGCATTCCGTGCCGTGACAGCCAGAGGGGCACGCAGAGGGCGGCCGGAACCGCAGCCATGTAGTAATGGCCCCACGCCAGTGGGGAAACCAGGAGAGTCGCACAAACAGCCAGACTGTACGCCGTCGCCTGATCGAGCGCGTCAGTCCGCCTTCGCAACGCCAGGCCGACCGCGACGAGAAGCGTCAGGATGACGCCGATCACGACTCGGACCCATGAATGGACCAGCCGCTCAGGGCGGTCGCGCCGGGCTGCGGCCTGGAAGTCGGATGGCGTGGTCCGGGCGGTCGACTTCATCAACAAGTAGACCGCGTTGGCCAAACTCTGGTTGCGCACGCTATGGATATTGAAATTCGCATTCGGGCCGATTCGGTCATTCGAGACGACCCGTGTATGCCAGACGTGCAGGTAGGCGAGGTTAGCTTGCCAACCGATGAGGGAAGCCGGGATCGCCAGCAGGAACAGGAAGGCACCGGTCAAGACTCCCGCGGTCAAGCTCGTGGCACGACCCCACGGCCGGCGCACGCCGGCGGAGAATGCAACCGCCGACCACTGCTGAAACAGAAGGAACACGACGGGAAGAGATGGCACCAGCTTGACGACCGCCGGTAACGCCAGGACGAGGCCGGCCAGAAAGCGAACCCGCGACGAACGGCCTTGGAGGACAAGGCGGAACCCCACAATCAGCAAGTAGAGGATCGCGATTCCCAGTTGGCCCGCTTGCATGCAATCGAGGTATGGCAAAAGGGCCGCCAGTCCCCCGCAGACAACAATCCAGAGTGATCGCCGCGGCTCGGCCCGATCCGAGACCAGCCTCCAGAGCCTGCGGGCCTCCCCTAAACATGCGAACGCCAGCCCGACGTTGACGAAATACCAGATGAGGACTTGCGACTCGGTGTCGAACACCGAGAGCGGAGCGATGAGGATCGCGAACAGAGGTGGATAGAGATAGTGCCAACCGCGCGGATTCGCGACAAGGTACGGGTTGCGACCATCGAAGAAGGCAGCCCCCGCCTCGGTGAACACGGTGAAGTCCGTCATGTGCCGGTCGATCCGACCTGGCTCGATGCGCCCGCGAGGGCCGATGTCGACGTACCCCCATATCGTCAGCGGGATGATGGCCCACACAGCGACAATCCACAAGCGGATCACGCCGAGGGAGCGGGGCCACCCCAATCCTTCGTAATGCCATCCCCTCCGCACCTCGGCTGGGTCGGCCCTCCATGTTCGCGAACCCGGCACATCCGCGCCGTCCATGCACTCGATCTCCCGAACCAACCCGTTTTCTTCCGCTCACGGGTTTGTTCGGACGATCGAGGGGGCAAAATGAACCGGAAAACGTCATCCTTGCTACACCGGTCCGGCAAGCGACGTGATGATCTGAATGATCGGCAGGAAAACGGCCAGGATGATGAACAAAACGATCCCGCCCAGCAGGAGGACGACGAGGGGCTGGACCAGGTGTCCAAGGTTGGCGATCAGGACGGAGACCTGCTCGTCGTAGTCGTCGGCAAGGTGGGCGAGGCTTTCCGGCAGATTGCCGGTCTCTTCACCCGAAGCCATGATCGCGATCACGTCCGGCGAAAACTGCCGCGTGCGTTCCAGGGTTGCGCTCAGCTCCTTGCCGGAGATGATCTCTTGGCGGGACGATCGGACCGCCTGGCGAATCGGGCTCATTCTCATCACGTCGGCAGTGAGGTCGATCGAGCTGCCGATGTCGACACCGGCATCGAGCAGGACCGAGAGAGTCCGCGCGAACCGAGTGGTGTCGAGCATGCGGCAGAGTGAGCCGAACACGGGAATTGCCAGCGCGATGCGGTCCATGATCTGCCTGCCGCCCTTCGTCTTGTACAGGTAGATGAGCAAGAACGGCGTGCCGACCATGACGAGCGGAATGAGCCACCACCCGATCGACTGCACGAACTGGCTGATGGCGATGACCATGCGGCTGGGTAACGGCAGCGAGTTCTTGCCGACCATATCGGTCAGGACTTTCGCAAACATCGGGATGACGAAGATGGTGATCAGGGCGACCACGGCCGACGCCACGGTCAAGACGATGACGGGGTAGATCATCGCCGAGCGGGCCTGCCGGATCATGCGCTGGCGGGCTTCGAAGTGGTGGGCGAGCATCCTCAAGGTTTCGGGCACGCCGCCGTGCGCCTCGGCGACCTTGATCATGTTGAGGAACATCGGGCCGAAGGCTTGCGGCTCGCGGGCCATCGCCTCCTGGAGGGTCGAGCCGCGGCGGATGGCCACCTGGATGCGCGCGAGGATCGGCCCCAGCGCGGTTCCCTTGAACTGCCGTTCCAGGCTCGAAAGCGCCCGGATGAAATCAACCCCCGCGCTGAGATAGGTGGCGAACTGGCGGCAGAACTGCGCAAGCTGCCCAGTGCTCACGCGGCCGAAGAGAATCCGTTCCCACCACTTCGGGCCGTCCGCGGGTGCCTCGAAGCCGCCGTGCCGTTCATACGCGCCGGCCGCGCTCGACCCGGTTGGTTTGTTGCTCGAGGATTGCCCGCTCCTTGCTGAACCGACCGGGCTGGGCCGAAACGTCGAATACTCCGGCCCCGAACCGTCGGGCTTCGGTTTGGCCGAGCGATCCGGCGCGGGCCGATGGCGTCGCGGGTTGGGCGGCTCGGAATCTTCCGGGGATCGACTCATCGCCTGGTTCCTGTCGGGAATTCGACGCTTCTCTCGCCGGCGGTCGGCGCACCTTGCACACGATTCACTGGTCGGCACCGTCTTCCCCTATCGTCCCGACTCGCGTACCGGCGGTCAAGCGCACAGAATTGACGTCAGATCCTACCGGAACTCCGCTGTCGCACGTCCCTGGCGATCATGCAAGCGATGAACCAAGCGTTGCGGGCATAGCGCCCGAAGAGCCGCCGGGGTTCTCGCCCGAGCCGGAACGCCCATTCCAGGCCGGACCTTTGCATCCAGCGCGGGGCGCGGCGGATTCGCCCGGAGGCAAAGTCGAGGGAGGCCCCGACTTGGATGTTGACCGGCACCCCGAGCTCCTCGAAGTGTTGATAAATCCACCGCTCGCCCTTGGGTGATCCGAATGCGACAATGAGGATGTGAGGCCCGGCGGCGCGGATACGCCCGATCAAGTTCGCCTTCTCCTCCACCGTCAGTTCGTGCAACGTCGGACACTCCGTGCCCACGACTTGGAGCCCGGGGTAGAGCGCGCGGAGACGGTCAGCCGACTCTTCGGCGACCCCCTTGGCCCCCCCCACGAAGAACAGGCGGTATCCCTTCTTGGCCGCTTCCGCACTCAACTCGAAGATGAGATCGGAGCCCGCGACTCGCTCCGGCAGCGGCGATCCCATCCAGCGAGAGGCCCAGACCAACGGCGCCCCATCGGCGAGGATGAACGCCGCTCTCGCGTTGATCACTCGGAGGTCAGGATTCTGCTCGGTCAGCATCACATAGTGAGTGTTGGCCGTGATGATGTAAGTGGGCCGGCCCGCCTCGATCAGGCCCCCGATCGCTGTGACCGTTTCGGCCATCGACAACGGAGCGAACGGGACTTGCCAAATCCAGACCGAGTCGCCAACCCGAGCTCGCGGCTGATGCGGATCAGTTGTAATAACCGAAGATTCTTTCACAAGCGCTGAGGTTTCCGGCCATTCAGAACAACCGGGGCACTACCTTATCGCCGACGCCCTAGTTGTTTGATTTGTCCGAATGAGATACGGCGTACTGACTCTTGGTCAGGGGTGACGGATCGGCCAGACTCCAGAGATCAAGTCGTGACGATCCAATCGCTTCTATCGAATCGCATGTGTACAGCTCCCCGAAACACGGGAACACGACGATTTTATCCTCCTTTCTGCACAGCGGTCAATGGACCCGAGCCTTCAGGGAGGCGGTTGCGCTGCACGCAAGTGGCTGACAACAGAGGTGTCGCGGTCGGGCTCCGGGAGGCGATCCCCCCATAGTGCGCACCAACTGGCGAGCGCCAGGAAATCATTGCGGCTTCCACTTGAGCACGGGGGTCCTGGCGGCCCTGACCTCGTCGGGCCGGTTGATCGGCGTCGAGTGGGGTGCGTCGTGGAGGACCTGCGGGTCTTCCAGGGCGATGGCGAGCAGTACCTTGGCGAAGGCTTCCAGGGTCTCGCGGCTTTCGGTTTCGGTCGGCTCGATCATCAAGGCCTCGGCGACAATCAGCGGAAAATAGACGGTCGGGGCGTGAAAGTTGAAGTCGATCAGACGCTTGGCGATGTCCATGGCCCGGATGCCGCGTTCCTTGGCGAGCGATCGCGCCGACGCAACGAACTCGTGCATGCAGCGGCTGCCGTAGGGGACCGGATAGACGTCCTTGACCAGCGACATCAGATAGTTCGCGTTCAGGACGGCGTGCTGGGCAACTCGCTTCAACCCCTCCGGCCCCTGGCTGCGGATGTAGCAATAGGCGCGGAACAAGACCCCCGTGTTACCGAAATACGAGCGCACCCGGCCGATCGACCTGGGCCGATCGTGGTCGAGGCAATACGTTCCGTCTCGTTTGCGAGCGACCAGTGGGGCGGGGAGGAAAGGCGCCAGGTGCTCGCGGACGGCGATGGGCCCCGCGCCGGGCCCGCCGCCACCGTGCGGGCCGGAAAAGGTCTTGTGCGGGTTGTAGTGCATGAGATCGACCCCCATGTCGCCCGGCCGGACGATACCAAGGATCGCGTTCATGTTGGCCCCGTCCAGGTAGAGCAGGGCTCCTCGCTCGTGGATCAAGGCGGCGATCTCGCCGATCTGAGGGTCGAACAGCCCGACCGTGTTGGGGTTCGTGATCATGAACACGGCCGTCTGGTTGCTGAGCTTGGCCTTGAAGTCATCGAGATCGACCAGGCCGCGGCTATCGCTCTTGATCGTGACGGCCTCGAAGCCGGCCAGATGAGCCGAGGCGGGATTGGTCCCGTGGGCGCTGTCGGGGATCAAGACCTGCGAGCGCCGCTCGCCTCGATCGCGGAAAAAAGCCGCGGCAACCAGCAGGGCCGTCAGCTCACCTTGTGCTCCGGCCGCCGGCTGCAAGCTGACGGCGTGCAGCCCGGCGATCGCCGCCAGGATCTCCTGAAGCTCGAAGAGGATGGCGAGCAAACCTTGGAGCGTGCTCTCGTCCTGATACGGGTGTTGTGCGGCCAGCCCCGGCAGCGCGGCCAACCGCTCGTTCCGCTTGGGGTTGTACTTCATCGTGCACGAGCCGAGCGGATAGAAGTTGGAGTCGATCGACATGTTGAGCGCCGACAGGTTCGTATAATGCCGGACCACGTCGAGCTCGCCCAGCTCGGGCAGGGGGGGAGGCGACGGGGCAAAATGCGCGTTCGGGATCATCGACGACAGTGGCCGGTCGGGTACATCCGAGCCGGGCAGGATGGCTGTCCCTCGTCCCGGACGGCTTGATTCGAACAAGAGCGGGGGTCGGTCGAGTTTATACATGTGAGCGAATGAAGTATATTACTTGGTCTTGAACTAAACGAAAAAATCACCCACACGGCATTCGAACCCTGGCAGCACCTCACCACCTTCGATCTTCTGGTGCTCTGTGAGAGTGATGGGCTCGGCGCCTGGTCGATGGATCGTGACGGTGCGCGCCTTGGGGTCGACGGTCCAGACCGCCCGCGTTCCGGCCGTCCGCCACGCTTGCACCTTCTCCTCGACTTCGTCGGATTCGTCGTTCGGTGAAATCACTTCGACGGCCAAGTCGGGAGCGAACGGCACGTGCTTGTCCGGGTCTTTGATCAAGGACAGCCGCTCGCTTCGGACGAAGGCCATATCAGCGCCTCGGACCGTGTCCGGGCCGCGCTCGATGAGAAAGCCCGTCTCGGCGGCGTAGGTTCGACCCAGTTTTGCAGCCTTTACTCGATTGGTGATCAACCAGTAGATTTCGCCTGCGATCTGTCCATGACGTCCTCCCGGTAAAGACATCGTGATCACCTCTCCGCGAATGAGCTCGTGCCGGAACCCGTCATCAGGCCATTGTAGGAACTCATCCGCTGTAATCGGCCGAGTGGTTACAGACATCGTTTCAGCTCCGATCGATCGAGTGGGAATTCCGTTCACGGTCCAACTTGTCCCAGCGCTCTATTGTACGCCTCGGCCAGCCCGTCGATCTCGTCCTTGGTGCGCTTCTCGGTGACGGCGATCAAGATGCAGCCGGCGAGGCTGGGATACCAGCGGCCGAGGTCGATGCCGCCGTGATAGCCCAGCCGGCCGACCTCGGCGAGGACCGTTTTCGGGTCTTGCCTGCACCGCACCACGAACTCCTTGAAGAACGGGCCGGGAAACGCCAGGGAAAGGCCGGGAACGGCGGCCAGGCGTTCGGCGGCATAGTGGGCCTTGCGAGTCGAGAGCTCGGCCGCCTGACGCAAGCCCGAGGGCCCCATGACGGCCAGATAGATGCTTGCCCTCAATGCGAGCAAGCCCTGGTTGGTGCAGATGTTCGAGGTCGCCTTCTCACGCCGGATGTGCTGCTCCCGGGTCTGGAGCGTCAGCACCCAGCAGCGCTTGCCGTTACGGTCGATCGTCTCGCCGACGATCCGCCCCGGCATCTTCCGGACGTATTCCTCGCGGCAGGCCATGATCCCCAGGTACGGCCCACCGTATGCCAGGTGGTTACCCAGCGACTGGCCCTCGGCGACGACGATGTCCGCGCCGTACGTGCCGGGCCGGTTCAACAAACCCAGGCTGATCGGGTCGACGATCACAATCGCCAGTGCGCCCTGGGCGTGTGCTGCCTCGACGATCGCCCGCACGTCCTCGAGCTGGCCGAAGAAGTTGGGGTACTGGACCACGACGGCGGCGGTCTGGCCCGTCACCACCTGGGCGATCGACTCCGGCGTGACCTGGCCGGGCCCTGCCGGAACGGTGACGAGCTTCGGCTCCAGGTGGGCCAGAAAAGTCGAGAGCACTTGACGGGTTTCGGGATGAACCGACTCCGCCACTACGACCTGTCCGAACCGTCGCGTGATCGCCAGTGCCATCAGCATCGCTTCGGCGGCCGCCGATCCGCCGTCGTAGAGACTGGCATTGGACACGTCCAGCCCGGTCAATTGAGTCATCAGCGTCTGATACTCGAACGTCGCCTGGAGCGTGCCCTGGCTCGCCTCCGCCTGGTAGGGAGTATACGACGTGTAAAACTCGCCGCGCGCGGCCAGGTTGTCCACGACGGCCGGGATGAAGTGGTCATAGCAGCCGCCGCCCAGGAAGCAGACCTTCTGATCGGCCCCCTGGTTTCGGGCAAGCGCCTGGCTGAGATGCTCGGTGAGCTCCAGCTCGGTCAAGGCGCGAGGGACCTTGAGCGGATGCTTGAGCCGAAGCGGCTCCGGGATCATCTCGAAGAGCTGATCGAGCGAGTCGATGCCGATCGCGCTTAACATCACGCGAAGGTCGTCGGGCGTGTTCGCGATGTACGCCATTTTTCAGTGGCCCTCCTCGGCCACTTTCGACTCGTAGGAGTCGAGATCCATCAGGTCGGAAGAGTCCACGGGCTGATCGACCTTGACCTTGATCAGCCAGCCTTGGTCGTAGGGGTCTTCCATGAGGAGCTGGACGTTGCCGGCGACGGCCGCGTTGACCTCGATCACTTCGCCGCCGAGCGGCGCATACAGGTCGCTGACGGCCTTCACGCTCTCAATCTCTCCGAACGACCGGCCGGGCACGATCCGCGTTCCCACGACGGGCAGCTCGATCATGATCAAGTCGGTCAATTGGTCCACGGCGAACCGGGTGATTCCCACCGTTGCAACGTTGCCCTGGAGCTGGACCCACTCGTGGGTGGGAGAGTAGCGGAGCGTTTTGAGATCCATGAATCGAGGTCCTCGTTGAATACGACGTCACAGGTGAACTTGAATTCCCGGCGGGGTCGATCGAAGTTTCAGCCGGTCGAGGCCGCCACGCGGGTGCGGCTGTAGAACGGCAGGGGGACGACGTGGGCGGCCTCACGGTGGCCGCGGACGTCGACCGCGAGCGCCATGCCGGGCATGGCGACGGATCGATCGACGATCGCCATGGCCAGGCTGACCTGCAAGGTGGGCGAGAAGGTCCCCGAAGTGACCTGGCCGGCCTCACGCTCGCCGGCGAAGACGCGGGAGCCTTGCCTGGCGATCCGCTTGCCTTCCAGCTCGAGACCGACGCGAGTCGAAGAACGGCTGGCCTTCCGTTGCTTCAGGGCCTCGCGGCCGGTGAAATTTCCCTTGTCGAGCTTGACGGCCCAGCCCACTCCGGCTGTGTAAGGGTCGATCGACTCGGTCAGCTCGTGGCCGTAAAGGGGCATGGCGGCCTCGAGGCGGAGCGTATCCCGGGCGCCCAGACCGCACGGCTGGATCCCGTGGGGCCGGCCCGACTCGAGAAGTGCATTCCAGACTTCCGGGCCGGCTTGCGCTCCCACGATCAGCTCGAATCCGTCCTCGCCCGTGTAACCGGTCCGGCTGATGACGGCATTGGAGCTGCCCAGCAGCCGGCCCATCGTCAGGTGATAGTAGGGGACGGGCCCGAGTGGCTGGTTGAAGAGCGGCGCGACGGTTTCGAGGGCCCGGGGGCCCTGCACGGCGATCATCGCCGTATCCATGGTTCGATCGAGAAAGTTCCCTCCGGCGGCCTCGCGGCGAAGCTCGAACTGGCTGCGGACGCGGTCGCGGTTCGAGGCGTTACAGACGACGTAGAAGCCGTACGGTTGGCGGTACACGAGGACGTCGTCGATGACGCCCCCGTGCTCGTTGACCAGCAGGCTGTACTGGATCTGAAGTTCGGCCAGGCGGGCGGCCTGGTTGGTGGTGACCCGCTCGATCCAGTCCAGCACGTCCGGTCCGTCGAAGGTCAACCGGCCCATGTGGCTGATGTCGAAAAGCCCCACCCGCTCGCGCACCGCCCGGTGTTCTTCGGCGATGGTCGTGTACTGGACCGGCATCGACCAGCCGCCGAACTCGACGAGCCTGCCGCCATGCTCTCGATGCCGATCGTGCAGTGGAGTCTTCTTCAGCGAATCGTTCGTCGACACGAATGCCTCTCTGGTTGCTCTGATGAGTCGGAGTACCGCCGGCCGGAAAGGTTCCGCATAATTCTAGCCCGAGCGCGGTTCGCACGACAACTGGGATCACGCGGGCGCGGGGGCGTGGTCGCGGCAGTGCGTCAATGAGGGGGCAGGGCTGTTTACTTTTTGAAGATTTGAGCAACTGACCGGCATCCGCGAGTTCCCCGGGAACGCTGGTAATGAGGCGTGGATGTCCCAGCCGGGGCGACGAGCGCACAATGAGTCGGTTGGAGGGGGCGAAAATCACAACATTTCGCCAACTTCTTGACATACTTGGACTTGCGCATGTCGTGACTCTTCAGGGGTATTATTGGGCTCACGACGCAACTGCTCATCTGCCATGAAGTTGCGCATGTCGTGATTTTTTCGGTCAACCGAATGATCTCGTTGGATTGACAGGATGCGACCGCGATTTCCTCGGGCGGAACGAACGAGTATGCCGTGTAAGCGGAGCTGGGGGGCGATGCGGCGCAGCTCGATGGCGAGCCACGTCGGCGATTTCGGCCAGCGGGGCGAGGCAGCAGCCGCGCGGCCCGCGAGCGAGGTGAGGAGGTCGAGCAGCTTGGATGGGGTCCCGAACCAACCGTCCAGGTCGAGGGCGTTCTCGAGCAGGATGGCCGCCAGAGGCGAGTCTTCGAGATGTGCCATCGCCGCTTCCTGGCGGTTCTCGTTATAGTTTGAGAGGACCGTATCGGGCGGCAACCCCAGGCTTCGGCCGATTGCCTCGGCGAATGCGGCGAAGTCGGCCATGCGGGGCAATTCCGTGAGCCGGAGCGACGGCAACTCGCGCAAGCCACCGACGACGGCGTCGAGCAGGCCGCCCAGGATCCGCGGATAGTCTTGGTGGAAGGACGCCCAAAACTCGGTCTCGAGGCGGCGGTCGCTGGGAGCGATCGGCGGCAGGTCGAGGAAGATGGAGCGGTCGCCCAGGTCACCCCGCCGCACGAACTCCTCGACCCCGGTCAGGATGACGGGTCGTTGAGCGTGGATGACGCGCCGCTGGCCGTCGGTAAACGGCGCGTGGCCCGCGAAGGCTCCCGCGGTTGAGAGCATGCACAGGCCGTCGGACAGCCAATCGGGTATCGCGGAGATATTGTCGCAGGCCAGCAGCCAACCGTTGACGGCGGCGGCCATCAGGTCGCGGGTGTTTTGGGGCTGGGCGAACATGGGTGTGGCCTGGGGATCGATCAGGAGGCGAACGACCTTGGCCGTGGTGGTCTTGGCCGAGCCTGTCTCGCCGTAGAGGGCCAGGACGGGATAGGGGCCGACGGGACGGAGCGCTGCGGCCATCCAGACGACCAGCAGGGTGAAATCACGGTCGATGACGTTGACGTACGGCCGGAGCAACTCGATCGCGCCCTCGCGGCTGGGCGTGGGGAGCGGCAGGTGCCCGTCGGGGCGACGAAAGTTGACGTGCGGGTTATTGACAACCGACCAGCCATCGGGGCCGATCTTGACGGCCTGGCCGCTGGGATCGGCCAGGTCGAGGTAAAAGACCGAGCCGTTGCCGTTGCCGTTGGCGTTGGCATTGGCATCGCCGTCGTGGCCGACGCGA
Source organism: Isosphaerales bacterium (assembly GCA_044450785.1). Lineage (GTDB taxonomy): Bacteria > Planctomycetota > Planctomycetia > Isosphaerales > Isosphaeraceae > JBIOJM01. Next base: position 1,435 of record JBIOJM010000237.1, on the reverse strand, counting down.
ATGAAGACCGACGACGTGTCGCTCTGGAACCGCGCGTTGGCCTCGAGCCGGGCGAGGACGCGGCGGATGGACCAGTCGGAGGGTGTCTCGCCACAAGTGCGGGAATAGCCGTCGATCAGCCAGTCGCGGAATTCCGGGGACCTGAGTGCAAAGATCTCGGGTCGGCCGCCAATCGAGACCCGGGCGTGAACGCGGCCATCGGTCGATCGCAAGAACTGCGCCGTCTCGGTGAGGCGCAGCAGCGCCTTGACCGGTCCATCGTTCGCGCGGCGAACGTCGATCGACGCCTCATTTGGTGATGCGGAGGTCGTCATGTTTCGGGCTCCGTTGCAATTGTTAGCGCCGCGCGGTGCCGGGCCGGTGGTCGCCAATGCCACCGGCTAGAACGGGCGAACGCAAAGGCTGGTCACGATCGTGATACAGGTCGGGGACGCGTCGGTAATGCGAGAGTGCACTCAGCGTGATCGGCGTTTGGCGGGAATACTTGCGTTTTTAAGCAGACTGACGTTTAAACCCGCGAGAACGCCGCCGACTAGATAGGTTTTTCGGGTTTTGTCGCTGCTTTCTTTAGCACGAAAATATCTCCGTCGTCCATCTGGGGATTGTCGATTGCCCCGTCGTTCAATGAAGGGCCTACCATGGTGTTTCGGGCCCAATGGGAGGTGAACATCGGTGCGAAATCGTCGTGGCACAAACGCGGGAGTTGTGCCACCTGGCTTTTTGGTCCCTCGGAGATCCGCCAGTCTTATCCGATCTCACTGCGCCCAAATGAGATGTGGATCCAGTTGGGCAGCTTGGAGGGCGTTGCGAGCGTGGCACACGTTGGCACAAAGTGGCACAATTTGAGCCTCTTTCGAGCATGCATACACTAGTGTACGGGGCCGGACTCGCCGGCCGGGGCGTCGCCCCAGGACAAAGAAATGTCGGGAGTGACTGTTGGCTCGTTGGGGGACAGGAGGAGTCGTCGTCAGCATCTCGTGCAGCTCCGCGGGGGTGCTGGACCACTGTTTCACTCGGGCTGACAGTCAATCGGCGTCCTCGTCTACTACTTATATGATCTACAAAAGCAGAAGATCAGTTGCATCGATTTAGCCCGACGGAGGGTTTTTCAGGATGAACGGACTGGATTTGACTGAATGTAGGGATTGATCAAGCGATGGGAAGAGCACCACGGCGGAAGGGCGGAGGAAAGACCGATTCCCGATTTCTGCCGCGCTCTGCGCTCTGTCCCCGGCCCTTCCAAAACGGGTTCCGGGTTGCGGGGTGCAGGTTGGCTGATGGCTCGGCGCGGGTCTCCTGACCCTTAGGTGGCGGGCGACAGCGTCGGCCGCCCCACCCCGGATTGTCTCGCAGCGGCGCCTTAGATGCGAGGGTTAAAAGCCATTGCGTCTTTCCGGCCCAACGAAAAACAATAACAAAGTGAAACAGAAGCTGG
>JBIOJM010000236.1:0-16073 GCA_044450785.1 Isosphaerales bacterium | reverse complement strand
GTACACGTTCTTCACCACCGCCGAAGCGATCTGGCGATTGGGAGCCAAGCTTGTATTTGTTGATATAGATCCCGTCACATATAACATCGCTCCCACCCGGATAACTGCCTCGATCACGTCTCGCACGCGGGCTATCGTTCCCGTCCACCTATTCGGTCAAGCGGTCGAGATGGAGCCTATCCTGAAGATTGCGGAAAAACATGGACTCAAAATCCTGGAGGACTCCGCTCAATCCATACTCGCGGAGTATCGGGGTCGCCGGACTGGATCGCTGGGAGACGCCGCTGGATTCAGTTTCTATCCATCGTTCCTCGTGATTTCTGGCTGGAGGATTGGGAGAAGGCCGCGATCATCGCCTTCCACGCTCTCTATCCCTCGGAAGGATACCGGCGGTTGACCTACATGATGCTCGACGCTGACGTCGTGGCCGTAAGCCCCTCCAGCGTCTATCGCGTGCTCAAGGCGGCCGGCAAGCTGCTTCCCCATTGGGGAAGGCCTTCCAAGAAGGGGAAGGGCTTCGAGCAGCCGGTGCGGCCTCATGAGCACTGGCACATCGATGTCTCCCACATCAATATCTGCGGGACGTTCTACTTCCTTTGCAGCATCCTCGACGGCTACAGCCGGTTCGTCATCCACTGGGAGATCCGCGAGACCATGAAAGAAGTCGAGGTGGAGACGATCGTTCAGCGGGCTCGAGAGCAGTTTCCCGGCGAACGGCCCCGGATCATCTCGGACAACGGGCCGCAGTTCGTCGCCAAGGACTTCAAGGAGTTCATCCGCATATGTGGAATGACTCACGTTAGAACCTCGTTTTACTATCCCCAAAGCAACGGCAAGATGGAGCGGTGGTACAAGACCCTGAAAGGAGGGTGCATTCGCGTCAAGACCCCGTTGAGCTTGGAAGACGCTCGACGGCTCGTTGCCGAGTTCGTGGCCTACTACAACACGGTCCGGTTGCACAGCGCCATCGCGTACATAACTCCGGCGGATAAGCTCGCCGGTCGCGCTGAGGCAATCTGGGCCACAAGGAGGCACAAGTTGGCGACGGCCGACGCAAGGCGACGAGCCAAGACCAAGGACAGGGGAGTGGACCAGCCACAGTCCTGTGATGTACGCTGAGAAGGCCTGGGCGGAGGATAGGGCAACGCGGGGACTCGACCTGAGCGCCGACCCAGGGCCAAGACCGGAGAGGGCGGCAGGAAGCCGCCCCACGGCCGATCCGGGATTGGCCCCAAAGCGATAAATCCATTCACCATTTTTGTTTGATCCGACTACCTTAACGAGCAAAGCCGTTTGTCCCATTCACGCTGAACCAATACACCTGGCTGGACCCCCTAACTTGACCCCTCAGGGGAGGACAGGTCGAAGCCACTCCGGGACGGGTTCCTGGAGATGACGCAGTTGCCCATGATCGAAAACGGCCACCTGACGGTCAGGGACATTCAGATCGCTGTTGTCGTAAATCAGGACATGGGGTAACCGCGCGATGGCGGCCTGGAGATTGGCCAGCGTTCGAGGAAACCTCGACCGTAGCTTTTCATCCGGAACATCATGACCGCCCTGCGAAACGCGCATCGCCACACGCTCTGCCGCCTGACCGGGGCCGGAGAGGCCGATGTAACACAACACAACGACGTAGCCGCACCGAGCGGCTTCTGCCAGAAACGCGACCTTGTCGCCCACCGGATCGGAGAAAACCGTCTCAAAGACGAAACTCTCCCCACGTCCGACCAGCGCCTGTTTCAAGGCATCTGCCAGACGAGCCGCGCCGTACGGTTCGACTGCAAATTCGGCGGCCAGCACATCGGCGTTTACGAATCGCAGCCCGGCCGAGGCCAAGTGCGCGTGGAAGAATGTGGTCTTCCCGGCTCCATTCGGACCGGCAATCGCCACCAGGATCGGCCGCCGATCAAACTCGGCGAACTCCATCAGGGGCATGGGACCGCCTGGAATTCCCGACCGACGAATCGCCCCAGGGTTCGCGTGCCATCGACATCGACCCGGACCACCTGCCCCGCCGAGCCCGGAACCGGCTGATAGTGGGGAAACGGCCCCGACTCCAGGTGTTCCACGACACGCCGGCGTCCCGCAGCCGAATCAACCGAGGCCAGACACTCGGAGATCGGCACGACCGCGCCGGCCCGCCGTAGGGCGAGTGCTCGCGAGCCTTCGAGCAATGGTTCGATCGCGCGGCCGAGTTGCGCCCAGAACTCGATCTGACCAGCAATCGAGCGCTCTGCGATCTCTGCGGTCAGTCGGGCATCGAGAATGAGTTCGTCGGATATCTTGACGGGTTGGCTCATACCGCCATGGTAGCATTTTGCTACCGACCTGGGAAGTCATCGACGCGTGGGTTTCCGCGAAGCGGGAAGAGAAGAAACGGAGACTCCTCCGTCGTCGCCCTCTAGAGCCGATGGCCAGGCGATTCCAAGATCATCTGACCGCCTGATGCCCACGTCGGGGCATCCTGAGCGGAGCGGTTGATGGCCAAGGGCAAGTCATTCACCCGGCAATCTCGCGGCTGCTCATGGTAAGTATCCTGGGACGCTTCCCGCCGCTCAGCGATCGAGCCACACGCGCGAGTCTTCGCGGATACACCAGCACTGCTCTTTGCGGTCGGGGAGCCGGACGTCCACGCTCGCCTGAAAACGACCTGCTGCCGCCTCGATCCGCGGCGGGGTCGCCAGACTGCCCTGGCCGATGTCCGCGAGCCCCAGCTCGGCCAGGGTCAAAGCGTAGCGCCGGTGCTCCTTCTGGAACGAGCGCTGGGCGTGGTAGATGCGGTGGAGCAGGTGTTTGGCTGGTTCCGCTGGGTCGGGCTGGAAGGTCGCGTGGCCCGGCGCCGCGGTCGAGAATTGCACGTAGCCCCAGGTCTCGGGCTGGTGCATGTTCACGACCCCTTGCGGCGACCAGACCCAGTTGTCCTCACGGCGGTCCGTGCGGCGGACATAGCGGCCATCCACGATATCGAAGCGCCACTGGACGCGTGAGAAATTGACGCGCCACTGGTCGCCGTCGCGCGGCATCCCTCTCGATTGGTCGTTGTCGTTCAGCGCGGACACCAATTCCCACGGGATCGCGATCTCGATGGTCCAGCCTTCGTCCACGTCGCGCGGGTTGTTGATCGTGCCTTTTAATTGGACTGCCGTCTTGAGGCCGGGGATCTCCCAATGATCCTCCGCCGTGCCGCCGTCACGGTAAGGTTTCCGCAGTCGCAGGTCCCAGGTCGTGTTGAGGGCGTTCATCTCCAGCTCGGCGTAGTTGTGGTTGTTGCGGTCCGGGTTGAGAAAGACCTCGAAGTCGTTGTCTTCGTGGAAGATGTACGAGTCGTGCTCTGTGTACGTGGCCTGGACGTGCGGCTCTTCGAGCTCGACACCGATGTAGAAGTGACGGTCATCCCAGAGCATTTTGCCGCGCGTGCGGAAGCGCGGCGGCAGCCGGCGGTCGCCTTCGATATCGGCGAAGTCCTCGGTCCACGGCACCGCCTGCCAGGCCGGCTCGTCGAGCCGGCCGTCGATACGAAGCGGGGCGCCCGCGCGGTACGCGACATACGCCCGGGGCGGGATGTAAGCATCCGGCGGCCGGGCGCGCACGGCCGGCGGAAGGGCGTCCCAGACGCGCACCGTGGAATCTCCGGAGCCCGAGACGAGCCGGGTGCCATCCGGGCTCCAGGCGACGGCGTGCACGTAGTCGGTATGGCCGCGCAGATTGGCGACCTCCTGGCGCGTGACGACGTCGAAAAGGCGGACGGTGTTGTCGCGGCAGCCGGCGGCCAGCCGCGTGCCGTCCGGGCTGAACGCAAGGCCGTAAACCACGCTCCCCACCGGGATGACCGAACGGGGTTGGCCCGTCCGGGCGCCCCAGAAGCGAATGGTCTTGTCGTTGGAGCTCGAGGCCAGCAGCTTCCCGTCGGGGCTGAAGGCAACACGGTGGACGCTGTCGGTGTGCCCGCGCAGGACGGCGAGGGGGGCTCGTGTGGCGACGTCCCACAGACGGACGGTCCCGTCTTCCCCGGCGGTCGCGAGCAGGCTGCCCTCGGGATGAAAAGCCGCGTCGATGGAGCACTTCTCATGCCCTTTCAGTTGGGCGAGCTCCTAGCCGCCGGCCACCTCCCAGAGCCGCACCGGCCCCAGGAAGCAGCCGGAGGCCAGCAACGTGCCGGCAGGGTCCAGAGCAGCCCGCGTGTCTCCACCCCAGGGCGCGACGGGCTTGGACCAGGTGCGAACAACCTTTCCGCGTCCCGCGGAGCGTGGGAACGAGAAGTCAAAGCCTTTGCTGCCTTCGATTTATCACTAATTCAACGGTATTGAGGCTAAGCCGATCTTCCCGCCTGCTTCGACGATCGACGCCAGATAGTTGGCCGTCTTGGGATCGAGCATCTCGTCGTCGGTCAAAGTGCCCGGGTTCCGATACGTACCACGTCGCGACGTACCAGTCCCTTGGCCAGCTTCGAGTCTTCCACTTGCTCGCAAACCGCCGCTCTCAAGCCGGCCTGCACGATCTTGGCCAGGTAGGATTCGAGCGCCGGGTGGGGAAATCCCGCCATGGGCAAGGAATCGGGCCCCTTGTCCCTCGAGGTCAATGTCAGGCCGAGCAGCGCGGCGGCCCGTTCCGCGTCGTCGCCGAAGAACTCGTAGAAGCCTCCCATCCGAAAGAGCAAGAGCGCTTCGGGATCGCGAGCCTTGAGCTCGCGATACTGCTGCATCATCGGCGTCGGCGTCGTCGTATCAGTCATTGAAGAATCTGTGGAACAAAAGACCACTATTGGGCGGGACACGCATCGAATCGTCGTCGTCGAACGCGTTCAAGTCAACCCCCACGGCGGTAGTTTTGAACTTGCTTTCCGAACCCAAGCCGGAAGGTCCCGGAACGGTCTGAATCATGGTTCCAAAGGAGAAATGCCCGAGATTCTCTTGTCGTTTCAGGATCGAACGCTATCTCACCAAATTGGGGATCTTGTAAAAGTTGCATGCCTCAATTCTTCCAAACGCCGCATATTATAAGTAGTGAAAACAGGCAATCCAGGGAATCAGATCCGGTAACCGGTTTTTGGCGGGTTCCGGTCCGCTCATCCCTCCACGCTCCACGCGAGCGTATCCTCTTCACCAAGAGCCAAGAGCCACTTCTGACATTTCTTTGCCCTTGAGGGCGCGCCGGCCAGCCTGGGCCCCCGGCTGAGAACCGCGAGTGGGGCGAAAAGGAGCCGCGGTGGAATTCAGCCATCGCGCGCCAATCTCTGCCATGACCGAAGAACTCCCCCGAAACGATCAACTCCCGCAGAAAAGGAGAACCCCGCTCGCCGTCGCGATGGCGCAGGGCGTGACCGTCGCCGCCTGGGCGCGAGGAAACCACGTACCCAAACAGACGGCCTACCGGTGGGCCGCCGATCCCAAGGTCCGGGCCACCGCCAAGGCCACTCGCCGCCGCGCCCTCAACCGAGCCGTCGGCCGGATGGCCAATCATGCTACCTGGGCGGTCGATCAGATCGTCGCCTTGGGCGCGAATGCCGAATCCGACGCGGTCAAGCTGCGGGCGCTGCGAGCCGTCCTGTCCGACATGATGAAAGGATCCGAGTTCTCGGTCCTCGATGTGCGCATGACCGAGGTCGAGGAGGAGCTCCGTGTTCGAAATCAAACTTCGCACACTTGAAACCGGATTGCGAAAACCCATTCGACGGAGATATGGGGTCCCAAATCATTTACGGCAAGAAGACGGACCATCGACACGGGCGATTTTGAACGAGTATGAGCGGCCGTTTGTGCACTTTTGACCGGTGAAGGCCGTTTGGGACGTGAGCGTTCACACCGACTTTGGCACCCAGTTGGGAAGTGGATCACCGGCACTTATTCATGCCGCAGCGACGTGACCGGATCGACCCGGGCCGCGCGGAAGGCAGGATACAGGGCCGCCAGCGTCGTGATCAGGCAAACCAGCAGCGGCACCCCGACCACCAGCCAGGTCGGGAACACAAACAACGTCCCTCTCACGCGCGCTTGTGTCTGCGGCTCCATGATCGACTTGGCGATCGCGTCGCCCGGGAACGACGCCAGCCAGCCCAGACCTAGCCCCAGGCTGCTGCCGGCGAGGCCAATGACGACCCCTTCCACCAGGAAGACGAGCTGAATGTGACGGTCCCTCGCCCCCAGGGCCTTCATGACCCCGATCTCGTGGGTCCGCTCCAGCACGCTCATGATCATGGTGTTGGTGATCCCCACCGCGGCCACGAACAAGGCCACGATCGCCACGAACGCCATGCCGAACGTGATCATGAGCACGTTCAGCCGGACGGTGTCGGTGAATGAGCCGAGCGAGTACTCGTTGTACCCCATCGCGGAGATTCGGCCGCTGACCTCCTTCACGTGGTCCTCCCGATCGACCGTGACGAAGACCTGGCCGAATCCCGACTCGGCATGCTCGGGATCGAGGACATAGAACGCCTCGGCGGCGGCGATAGGAAGCAGGATGTCAGCATCCTGCGCGTTCCAGTTCCCGAACGGCCCGGGCTTCTCGTCCCCCTCGGCCTGTTCGCGAATCACACCGACGATCGTGAACTCCCTGGAGTAAGTCCGGGACGGCTTGGGCGACGGCGACGACGACGGGGTCGTGGCAGGGTCGAAGAACCTGCGGAGGACGTCTCGCTCGTCGCGGGGGATCGGCAGAAAGCGGACCAGTGACGCCATCCGCTTCAGGGCCGACTCCAATGCCCGGGTTTCTTTCTCGCCCAGATTCATGATCCGGCGAGCCATCATCACCGTCAGGTCCAACCTCTCCGGAGGGCTCGAGCGATACTCCAGCCTGATCGTTCGTCCCAGCACCGCGTTGCCGTCAGCGTCGCCGGCCAGCCCCAACCGATAGAGCAGATACTCGTGGACGATCGCCGCCTGGCCGTCCTTGGACGTGAGCAGCCGTCCTACCAGCAGCCGGGTTCGCACGATGCCGCCTCCCGAATTATCCGTGGTGACAAACGCCTCCTGGTCCTTGCCGTCCAGACTCGCTTTCCCAGTCACAAACACGACTGGCTCGACCTTCGCGACGTGGTCGAGTGCCCTCAGTCGCTCGACCCCCTGGGCATTCAGCCTCGATAGCGGCTTCCGCATGTGGCTTCGAGCCCAGGTCCGCACAAGTGCCTTGCTGATTCTCCGGCGCTTGGCGTCGCTCATCGAGCCCTTGGGCTCGCGCTCTTCGGGGGGAACCGCTTCGGCGGCCATTTCGTATTTCTCGCTCACGGAGATCTTGCGCAGGCGATCGTCGTCGTGAAACAGGGCCAAGATCGCCCGGTCAACCCCCCGGCCCACCGAGAGGCTCAGGACCAGGGCAAACGTGCCGATCACCACGCCGGCGATGGTCAGGATTGTGCGGACCTTCTGTTGCCGCAGGGCTGAGAAGGAAAGACCCAGAAGGTCAACCCCGCTCAGCGTTCCCCGGTCGTATGGCGCCGTCGTCATGAAACGATCCGCCCATCCTTCAGGCGCACGATTCGGTGAGCGGCCTGCCGGGCGAGCTCCTCGTCGTGGGTGACCATGATCATTGTGGTTCCGGCGCCGCGGAGGTGCGCGAGGAGCAGGTCCATGATCTCGGCGGCCGTCGCCGAGTCAAGGTTGCCCGTCGGCCCGTCCGCCAGCAGGATCGCGGGGCGATTGACCAATGCCCGGGCGATCGCGACGCGCTGATGTTCGCCGCCGGAAAGCTCGGATGGTCGATGGCCGAGCCGTTCTCCCAGCCCGACCGCCTCCAGCGCCGCCCGCGCGGCGGCGCGGCGATCCGCCTTGGGCCGGCCCGCGAAGATCATCGGCAGCTCGACGTTCTCCAAAGCCGTACGCGATCCGATCAAGTTGTACGCCTGGAAAATCATCCCCACCGTCGTCAACCGAAACGACGCCAGCTCGTCCGCCGCCAGCCGCGCGATGTCCCGTTCCCCCGCTTGGATGCGTCCCGAAGTGGGCCGATCGAGCCCGCCGATCAGGTTCAAGAGGGTCGACTTCCCCGAGCCCGACTTGCCCAGCAGCGCAACCCGTTCTCCCCGGCGCACCGCCAGCGAGACTCCCCGCAGCGCCGGGACCTGAGAGTCCCGGCCACCATAGGTCTTCACCACATCCTCGACCCGCACGGCACACTCAAGACCTGGATCGCTACTCGATTCATGAGTCGCCATATCGCAATGCTTGAATCTCATGACGACAAAACCATTGCCAAGGACGATTGTCCTAGAAGAACACAGCCCGTGCTCGATTGCAAGCCGGTGAGATCGCGGGACTCGGGAGGACGCCGTTCCGCTGAGCCTCCAGTCAGCCGGAGCGGCCGGCCCGTCAATTCCTTGCGACGACCGCGCGGTTCTTGTTATAATCAGGCAAGAGTGAACGGAAAACGCAATCGAGGCAAGAACATCCCGCACATGAGGAGTCACATCCATGAAACGCCTGATCGTGACTGTCTCCGCGCTCTTGCTCGGCGGACTCGTCGGCGTCCCGGTATCCGGTCAAGACCCCGATGAGGCGATGCAACTGGCCAAGAAGCTCACCGAGAAAGGGGCCATTACATTTAACACCGCCAATGCCAAGGCCATGGCCGCTTACTACACGCAGGACGCCAAGGTCTTCCTCGAGAGCAAGCACGAGAGCGGCCTTACCGTCAAGGAGTACAACGGCCGCGATGAAATCGAGGGGCTCTACAAGGACCTGTTCAAGAATCCCGGCACGATCCAGTCGAAGAACACCGTCGAATACGCCAGGCTGCTGGCTCCCGACCTCCTGGTGATCGCCGGTACGTTCGAACCCAACCAAGTGGCACCAAACCCCCTCAAGATTCCGTTCTACCAGGTGCGGATCAAGCAGGGTGAGCACTGGCTGATGAGCAGCCTGCGGATCTTCGTTGTACCAGCGAAAAAATAGGCTGGTCAGTTGGAAAACGCCACGCCGGCATCGTGTCTCGACAAGGGTCTCTTTCGCGCAAGAAACACCGGCGAAAACGTGATGCCGGCAACTAGATCTTGGGCAACAGATGCTCGCGGATGCAGTTCCGAAATGACCGGACCCAGCCGGACTTGTCGCTGGTTCGTCCCTGTTCCAGGAACCGCCGCGCCAAATCCACAGGCAGGGTCGGGAAATTTCGGCTGTACTCGCGAGCGCGGTAGCCGCCCCCTTTTTGACGATGGAGGAATTGAAGCGTCCGGCCATCACACCGCCAGACCTCCGGCACCCCGAGGGCCGAGAACACTTTGAGCCGATCCAGCGAGCCGTGCGTGACGTCGACTTCGATGACCAGGTCCGGCGCTGGATCGACGTTTGAACTCAAGTGGTCACGACCCGGTGCCCGATCGAGAACCGCCGGCCCTTGGGCGATTTGTGGTCGAAGTACCCCATGCCCAGTGCGCCGGCCAGGGCGATGTGCTGGGGCTGGCGGATGTCAAAGCCCTCGGTCTTCAGCGGGTCGATCGCCGTCTTGCCCGACGCCGTTACGGGAGGGAGATTCTGCTTCACCCGCTGCGCATCGACGATGTCCCACTCGACATGGTCGAGCGCCACCGGGTCGGTCGCGAACAAGATTGCGTTGTGCTCCCAGGTCCACTTGCCGTTCTCCCGCGAGAACGGCCCTCCCTGGTAGACGCCGCGGATGCCGTCCATGATCTGCAGGACGAACTTCTGCCGGATGATCGGGTGGGTGACCATCTGGGGGATGAACTGGTTGCACACGTTGGTGAAGGAATTGCTGTGCGAGCGGGCCACGTTGTTCACCGTCCCGTGGCTCATGTTCTTCAAGGCCCCGGTCACCCCCGCCGAGCCGTGGTCCTTCAGTACCGGTATGGCCACGATCTTGTTAACCGTCTTGGTCACCAGCTTGCCAAGGTGCGAGCGGTACTTGCGCTCGTCCTTGGGATCGTCGCCGTAAGGGATCAAATCCATCCAGACGAACGCGTCGTGGTCGAAACCCGCGATCGGATCATGCCGGAACGAGGGGAAATCGAGCGTGAACTGGTTTCCGTCCGGGTCCAGCCCGCCCCAGTGAATGCCTTCGGGAAGAATCTTGTGGTAACCGGCGGTCATGAGCTCTTCGCGATAGCGGTCGTAAACAAAGATGTCACCGGCCTTGACGCCGGTCGCCTTGAGCTTCTCGATGACCTCCAGGACGATCTCGAAGGAGGAATGGGCCTGAGGCTGACCGTTGGGGACGACCTTGATGCCAACGACGTCGCCCGGCTCGAAGAAATGCCTCCAGGCCTCGAGCGCGTCGGCGGCGCCGGTCAGCTCCTTCATGCCTCGATCCAGCGTGGTTTTGATCGCGGCGGCGTCCCGGTTGCCGTTCCGGCACATCAGCGGGTTACGCACCTCGACAACCTGGCCGGGATACAGCCCAGGCGCTGCGAACTTGCTCAGAGTCGTTCCGTCGCCGCCCTGATGCGCCACACTGCGGGTGACCTGAGTTGCCTGAGCCAGCGCCCAGGGCGCAACGGCCGAGATCAGCGGAACCGCGGCCGCCGAAGCACCCAGGAACTGGCGGCGGCTCACGCTGTCAAACGGGCAGCGGTCTTGCATGATGGTTGGTCCTTTGACACGTCGTTCAGACGAGAAGTCCGCATTCCCTCGTCGCGTGAGACTCGGTACAACCAGAATCCGCAATCAATGACGTCCTGTCCAGCCAGAACCAGCAATGCACCGTGGGGAATTCATCCGGTCGAGATAAAGAAACGAAGATGGGCCGGGTCCTACCCATTCACCTCTTTGACATGCTACGTTGATGAGCGCACGTGCGTGGGTGATGCGGATCGTCGCATGGGGGCCCGTCCGTGGACCGAGCCACTCTGTTCACATCTCGAGAAATGCAGGTCGAGCAGGGGTCGGATGCGGACCGTTCCGACCCGAGGATCGGCTCGCGATCGCCGGCGAACGGTAAAAGAAAGAAGGCGGGGAGGTTCGTGGTCGTCCCGCAGGTGCCACTGGTCGTGGCCCTGGCGCTCGGCATCGTGATCGATCGCTATGCCGAACCGTATCAAACCAGGACGTGGGTCGGTTTGGCGTTGGCGTTCGGGACGATCGCGGCGTTGACGGTTCGACACGCCTTGATCTGCAGCCCGGCGATTCTGGCGGCATTCGTCGCGATCGGCGGCGGATGGCATCATTTTCGCTGGGCCGACCTGGCTGCCGACGACCTGGCCAGGAGCATCACCGAAATCCCGCAGCCGGCGTGGGTCCGGGGCGTGGTGCGCGAATCGCTCGGCTTACGTAAGTCCGATGGCTTCGGCTCCCGAGCCGGCGGGACCGAGAACGTCACAAGCCGGTTCGTGCTCGACTTGACGGCGATCAGCGACGGCAACCGCTGGCACAAGGCTTCGGGCCGAGCGATCGTGATCGTCACGGGTGATCGCCGCGAGATCCAGGCCGGGCAGCCGGTCGAGGCGGCGGGGCATCTCGCCGGGCTCGCTCCACCGCTCAATCCCGGCGAATTCGATTATCGCGCGTTTATGCGAGCCCAGGGAATCCGGCTGCGCATCACAGTCGATGACCCTGAGAGCTTCTGGCGCGACGATCGCGGAACGGATTCACCGTTGGGCAGCTTACTGGGGCGAATCCGGCGCGGGAGCCGCTCGCAAGTGCTTGATCGATTCGACAAGGCGATCGCTCCCCTCGCCGCCGCACTCTTGCTGGGCCAGCGGGAAGGAATCGAGCCCGAGGTCAATGATGCCTTCGCACGCACCGGCACAACCCACTTGCTAGCCATCTCGGGACTCCAACTGCAAGCGCTGGCCGTTGCACTCCTGCTCTTGTTTCGTGTCGTCGGTCTGCCCCGCCGGCCGGCTTATCTGGTCACCGGCCTGGCCATGGTCGGCTATGCCCTGCTGGTCGGACTGGCTCCCTCCGTCGTGCGATCCACGGTCATGACCGTGACCTTCTGCGTGGCTGCGATCGGCAACCGGCTGGACCGGCCCGCCAACACCATGGCGCTCGCAGCGCTGGGGACCCTGGCCCTCAATCCCGTCTTCTTGTTCGACATCGGCTGCCAGCTCTCGTTCCTGGCGATCGGCTCGCTCATCTGGCTGGTGCCCGCGGCGTGCGCCCTGGTGCGCCGCGTTTACGAGACGCTCCGGCAACGGCTCGTCGGTCCTCGCTCGCCTCTCGATGACCTCGAGCGCCGGCTCGAGCCCCGCTGGCGCACCGTGGTGCGCCGGGCGAAGGACGGGCTGGTCGACGGCGCGGTGGCCTCGACGGTTGTCTGGCTGGCGGCGCTGCCGCTCGTCGCCTTGCGGTTCCATCTCGTCTCGCCGATCGGGATCCTCTTGAACCTTCCCCTGATCCCGCTGACATCGGCGGCACTCTTGCTGGGCGGGCTCGGGCTGGGACTCGGGGTGGTGTGGGGCCCGCTGGGCGATCCGTTGACCTGGGCCGCCGGCGGCTTGCTGAAGCTCACCCAGGCGATCACCCTCTGGGGAGTCGCGCAGCCGTGGGGACACCGCTTCGTGGTCGGGCCCGCATGGGGATGGGTCCTGGTCTTCTATGCCCTGTTCGGTCTTGCCACCGTCGTCTCGACGATCACCGCGCGGCGGGCGCAATTGCCCCAGGCGGGGCGGCTGGCAAGAAGCAGCCCCTGGTGGCTGCTGGTGGCCTGGGTGGTGCCCGGCTGGCTCCTGGCCGACGTCGCGGCCCGCGCCACAACCCTGGAGGCTGAATTCCTGGCCGTCGGCCATGGACTGGCGACCTTGATCCAAACACCTGACGGCCAAAACATCCTCTACGATTGCGGCCGCTTAGGCGATCCGACCGTCGGGCGCCGGCTCATTGCCCCCGTGCTATGGGCGCGGGGTGTCACGCGGATCGACGCGATCTTCTTGAGCCACGCCGACCAGGATCATTACGACGGCCTGCCCGACCTGCTCGACCGCTTCCCGATCGGAGCCGTGCTGGTTCCGCCTGGGTTTGCCACCGAGGCCAATCCCGGGGCGATGAAGCTCGTCGATCAGATTCAATCTCGCGGCATCCCGGTCCAGCCGATCACGGCGCCCCGGTCTTGGGAACGGGCCGGCGTTCGGTTCACGGTCCTGCACCCACCCGCCGGATGGCACCCGGAGACTCCCGACAACGCCCGCTGCCTCGTCCTCGACATTGCCTTCGCCGGACGCCACATGCTCTTGACCGGTGATCTGGAGCAACTGGGACTCGCCGAGCTGGTCGCCCGGACGCCCCCGCAGCCGCCGCCCGACGTCTTCCTGGCCCCCCACCACGGCGGCCGATCCGCCAACCCCGAATGGCTCTACGAATGGGCCAGGCCCCGCCTCGTCGTCGTCAGCCAGCGCCCCTTGGCCCCCAGGACCAAGGACGTGCTCTCCCTCGTCGAACGCCGCGGTATTCCTCTCCTCCGGACCTGGCGAATGGGCTCCATTCGCTTGCGATGGACCACGGGCGGAATCACCGCGCGCGGGTTCCTGGAGGAGCCGAATCATCAGCCTGCGTGGTGGGCGCAGCAAACCCTCCGCATCCTGGCCGGCTTCCTGGGATTTGCGCTGGGAGGGATCGCCTGCCTGCTCCTGGCGGTGGTCGAGTTCGGTGCCTGGTCATTGGTGCTGCCGTCTCGGTCGATCAAGGATCGCGAGGATCCAGCAGCGAACACGGCCGCGCCCGAGCCGCAACGCTTGGTCGAGCGGATCGTGGTCCAGGCATCGGATGGAGCGCGGCTGTCGGCCCGCTGGTTTCCAGCGCATGGACCGGCAACCACGGGGCGGACCGTGCTCTTGCTGCACGGGTTTGCCGAAGCCTCGACGACCTTGGAGATGCGACGCGCGGCGACCTTGAACCGGCACGGCTGGAACGTCGCGTCCCTCGATTCTCGCGGCTACGGCGCGAGCGACGGACCTCACGCCACCTTCGGCGGACGCGAAGCGGGCGACATCCAGGTCTGGATTGATGCTCTCTCCGAGCGGATCGCTCGGATCGGGCCGGCCGCGCCATTCCAGCCCGCGCTCTGGGGCCGCTCGATGGGCGCTGCCATCGCCTTGCGGGCCGCCGCCCTGGACCAACGGCTCGTGGCCCTGGTGCTCGAGTCGCCCCTGGTCGACATCGACGCCTCGATGGCCATCGTGCTCCGGAAGCGGCGGCTCCCCTTCCCAAGGCTCCTGGCCCGGCTCGTGATCCGCCGAGCCGGCAAGCTGGTGGGCATGCCGCTTGACCGTCCCCGGTCGATCGAATCGGCCGCACGGGTCGAATGCTCCACCTTGATCGTTCATGGAATCGCTGACACGCTCGTCACCATCGCCGAAGCGCGCCGGCTGGCCGATGCCTTTCCCTCACCGCCCCGCTGGTTCGATGTCCCTGGCGCGAAACACACCGACGTCGTCGAGATCGGCGGCGACGATCTCCTCGACCGCATCGCGGCCTTCCTGGACGAGGCGACCGGTGGCGCCGAACCAGCTCGCTCCGAAAACGCCGGAGAAAAGTGACTTCGATTGCTTTCCGTCTCGAGTCAATCCTCCGTCTCTTCCAACGAGCGGATCATGCCACCGACGACCTCGGGTAAGTTCTCCTCGCCGAGATCCGACCACTGGCCGAAGACCAGCACCGTTCGGCGGGGTGTTTGGAAGCATCGGATGCAGGCCGCGTTGGAAATGTCGAGGGAGAAGAACTCGACGTCGTGCCCGGTCGCGCGGTACTCGTCGAACGTCTCCTCGACCGGGATAGCGTCCAGGTCGGGATACTCCTCGCGCATCGCCTCCAGCGCAGAGTCGGCGACCCCGTCGGGATCGGGACACGAAAGGTCGGTCCTCACCAGCAGAAAGGCGATGCCGGCCGGATGCTGCACGTCGACGGTTGTCACCTCGCCTAGATCGGTGACCTCGAGCTCCCAGTCCGAGGGATATTCGAAGCGAACGCCGTGGTCCTCGTAGACTCCGCTTGGCACCGGCCGTCTCCTCCTCGACGAGATCCGGACGCGGTCACCACGCCTGAGCTCATCCGACGGAGGTGGCTTTCGCGGATGGGCCGCAGACCGCCGGCTGGTTCTCGCGGCATGTCGATGTCCGTCGACCCATCGTATCATCGGGCCGGGTGCCCTGCCAACGCAAGGCCGGCGCCCCTGCGAATCGCCCACGTGCTCGGCGTTTCTCATGACCGGAGCGATCCGATCTCCTCGGCTTGGACGATCCAAGCGCGAAGTGGTAGATTGATTGCACCCGCGGCCGGTGGTCCGCGAGCATCATCCCGGGTTCGAAATGAGTCATTGAGTTGCTTCGATCATGCGCATTTTGTCGGGAATCCAGCCCTCGGGGCCTCTGCACATCGGCAATTATTTCGGCGCGCTGCGGCAGTTCATCGATCTACAGCGCGAGAACGAGGCTTATTACTTCGTCGCCGACTTCCACGCGCTGACCAGCGTCCGAGACCCACAGTTGCTCCGCGCCTACACCTTCGACGTGATCGTCACGATGTTGTCGCTCGGCCTCGACCCCGAGAAGGCCGTCTTGTTCGTTCAGTCCGATGTTCCGGAAACGGCCGAGCTCGCCTGGCTGCTCTCCACCGTGACCCCGATGGGCTGGCTGGAGAAGTGCGTCGCCTACAAGGACAAGATTCAGCAGGGGCTCCCCGCCGAGCACGGGCTCTTCGCCTACCCGGTGCTTCAGGCGGCCGACATCTTGCTCTACGACGCCGACCTCGTTCCCGTGGGCCAAGACCAGAAGCAGCACCTGGAGATCACCCGCGACATCGCCGAGCGGTTCAACCGGGTCTTCGGCGGCGGCGAAGACGTCTTCCGCCTCCCGAAGCCGCACATCCTCGAGTCGGTGGCGGTTGTCCCCGGCGTGGACGGCCGCAAGATGTCCAAAAGCTACAACAACACGATCGAAATCTTCGACGACCCGGCGACGATCCGGAAAAAGGTCAAGAAAATCGTCACGGACAGCACCCCGGTGGATGCCCCCAAGAACCCCGAAAACTGCCCGCTGTTCAGCCTGTTCAAGCTTTTCGCCGCGCCCGACGAGCTTGCGGAAGTGGACCGGCGATACCGCGCGGGGGGAATCGGCTACGGTGAGCTGAAGACCCGGCTGGCCGAGGCGATGATCGACCGGTTCGGCCCGGCACGGGAACAGCGGGCTGACT
>JBIOJM010000235.1:0-16161 GCA_044450785.1 Isosphaerales bacterium | reverse complement strand
GCCCTGCCCGCCGTCACCGCCCGCATCCGCTTTGAGCGATTCGAGAAGCTGCTTGAATCGTTCCGAAGCCGCCTGGGCGGCTCGCTCGGTCGGTTTGTCGGTCTTGAGCGCTTCGAGCCGAAGGGCGGCTGTTTCCATGCTCCCCGCGGCGCGACGAAGCGTCAGCGCGAAGACCGGCGCACCCTCGAGGCTCTCGGTGATCTCGGCCGTCTCTTCCTTCAGGCCGGTCTGGACCTGTCCCAGCCCTTTGACCCCCGCGCGCTGCGCGATGGTCAATTTGCCGTCGTTCTTTTGCCGGAGAGATTCATAAGAGCTCGTCTCGGAGACGATCTTCTCCTGCCGCTGGGCAAGCGACTTGAGCCGATCACCCATCCGCGCGAGCTGCTCGACCGCCAGTTGCTCCTCGGCGTCGCGGCGAGTCTGCTCGAGCTCCTCCTGGGCATCCTCGAGGTCGGCAAGAGCTTCCTCCTCTCGCTTGCCGGCTTCGTCACCCTGGTCTTCGTCGAGGTTGCCTTGAGCGCGGCTCATTCGGCCGGACGCGTTCTGCCCCGCCCGGGCAGCGCGGTCGGCGCTCAACTTGGCCAGCCGCTGCAGTTGACGCTCCAGGTCCTTCTGGATCTCAGCCTGCTGCTTGGCCAGCCGCTTCAACTGCTCGCGGCGCTCTTTCTCATCGGGATTCTTCTGGGCCTCGCGCGTCTTCTGCAGGTTCTGGGCCTGCCTTGCCCGGGTCTTCTCCAGTTCGCCCTCGGCGTTCTTGAGCTCCTTGACCAGTCTGGCAAGCTCTCGCTCCCTGCGGTTCTGGATCGAATCAACAAGGTCTCTCAGCTCGTCGCGGGCCTGCTCCTGGCGCGCCCGGGCCTGGCCCATCTGGTTCTTTTCCAGTTGATCGGCGGCCTCGCTGAGCTTGCCGACCGTCCCCTGCTTCTGATTTTTCTGGGCGGCCTCGCGCATCGCCGAGGACGCCAGCGGATCCGATTCATCAGTCCGCCGGGCCATCTCGCCCATTCGCTCCAGCAGATTCTGCAAGCCCTTGCCGACCTGAGACTGACGCGAGGACAAGTTCCCCAGGTCCGACTTCTGCTCCGGCGACAAGGCGCCGAGCGGCTTTCCCATCAGCTCCGGCTTGGCCGCCGCCTCGGTCGTCTGCTTCATGGTTTGCTCGTGCTGCTTGAGCAGTTCCTGAGCATCCTTGACCACTCCCCGGTACGTTTCAAACTCGCTCAGGCCGTCAAGCATCTTCTGAAGCTCGTCGGCGATGGCCTTCTGGTTCGTCTTTGCCTCAGCCAATGCCGATCTGGCCGGATCCGAGCCAGGCACCTGCCGATCGGCCCCCGGGGCATCACGCTTCGAGCGATCCTTTTGTTTGGGTTGGGACTTTTCGGGCGTGGCCGGCTTCGATGACGAGTCGGCGGCGCGGGACGGTTGGTCCGTCGTCTTCGACACGGCGTTTTCGTCGAGGCTCTTGGTGGCACGGGACAGTTCTTGCTCGGCCGGGCCGAGATGTTGGTCACGAATCACTCCGAGCCGCGCGAGCATCTCCTCCATCTGTTTCTGGGCGTCGGAGTTGTCGATCTTGAAGTTTCGAAGGTCGTCGAGCCCGTGGCGGATTCTGGCGCCGATCCCCTCGTCGCGATTGTTGATACGGCTGGTGACCTGGCGCTGGATCATCCCCGCGTTGTTCAGGTCGTCGCGCTGCGCGGGTTGGAGTCGATTGGTCTGCGACAAGCTCCGCATCGCATTGTCGACCGGCGTCATGGCTTGCTTCTGCATCGTCAGCACGCGCGCCAGCTCTTCACGGAGCTCGCGCCGCGCATCGTCGAACTGGCGAGCCGCGTCGTCCTTCGACACGATCCTCAAGCGGACCTCGCGGCTCTTGCCGATGTTCGGTCCCTTGATCGCGTCGAAATCGCGTGCGTCGGCATAAAACGTGATGACGGTCCCGATGGGGAGCTTGAGCGGGGTCAAGTCCCAGTTGTGGGGAACTTCCTGGTGCTTGACGAATGAGCCGGCCGACGCCCCGCGTCCTTGCTCCTCGGCCGTCCAGAGGGGGATGACGACCTCCGCGTGGGGCTCGGAGTCACCAGTTGCGAGCCGGTAGATCAACCGTGCTGACTGAAGGCCGAAATCATCGTCGAGAACCACACGGACTGGAACGGTCGCATCAGCCGGGATGTCGCGGTCCGTCTTTGGTTCATCGATCACGACCCGGGGAGCATCGTCGGCGAATCTTCGCAAGTCGTAACGCACCGCCTCACGGTTTCGGAAGCCCTCGGTGTCCTTCAGATCAAACCAGAAGGCGAAATTCTCCTTGACGGTGAATGCCGTTTTGAACCGAGTACGAGATTGGTCGAAAGCCAGCTCACCGCCGGCAGGCTTGTCTCCCACCCGCAGCTCGGCGTGCACCAAGGGTTTGCTGGCCAGGGCCTCGAGCTCGAGCCGGGTCCCATCGAGGGCGCGGAACTGTGTCAGGCCGGGGGCGAGGACCTGGGCGGGCAGTCCGGTGTACTCCGGAGCAATCAGCCGGACCGTGAGCGACTTCAACGTGGGGGGGGGAACGACCTTGACGGGCACGTCGCGGATCGATGTCCTGTCATCCCCGGCCGTGACCGTGAAGCGGAACGGCTGATTGACCGTCTCGATTCGCCCCCGGAATTCCCCACCCTCGATCGAGCGGAGAGGCTCGCCGGCGTCCTCGCCGTCGGCGAAGTGATAGGTCACCTGCGCCGATTCCGGAACCTTGTCGCCGGACCGAACCCTTACCGACAACGTGAAGGAATCGCCCCGCGCGACCTTGAGCATGGTGTCGCGCTCGTTGAGGACGAGATGGGTCTGCTGGGGCCAGCTCGTCGCCCCGAACGGAACGAAAAGCCGCTTCATGGCAATCCGCGCCGTCACCGGCGCGACGAGGACCAAGAGGGCCCCCACAACAAGGGCCGCGGATGCGGCGCTCAGCGCGCGGACCACCGGCCGGGGCTCGATGACCTGGCGAAAGTCGAGCGTACTCGCTTCCTCGACCGCCTGCCGCACGGTCGCTTCCCGCATCGCCCGGGAACCATGGCGATCGTCCTTGCTGTCCAGGTGCATGAACTCGATCATGCTCGCCAGGCGGTCGTTCAATCCCGGCCACCTCTCCTCGATCCGCATGGCGATGTCGAGATCGGCGAACCGAACGAAAAGCGGGCGGAGCACCCGGCGATGCGCCAGCCAGAGCCCAGCGCAGATCAATCCGGCCAGCAGGGCCGCCCTGATCACCGCGTCCAGATGGAATAGCCAGTCGGCGAACCCCGCCAGGATCACCAGGGGCACGATCAGTCCGAGTACCCAGCTCAGCCCATGCAGCGCCACGAGCCGCCTGACCGAAGCGCGCAGACCCCTGATTCGCGATTCCAACTGACGAGGAGTCATCATCGAGAGCTCCGTTTGGGTAGTTGCTAAATGTGCCTTCGAGTCATGAGCGAGAGCTATCCCGAGAGATCAATTCTGAAGTTGAACCATTGCATCTTCGCCCCGAAGGGGCAGTAACATATCAGCCCAGGGCAACGCCCTGGGAACAGACAAACGACACGAATCAGCAGAGCCCTGAAACTAGAATCATACCATTTGATTGCGTTTTCTGAAAACCCACTCCACGGTGATCAGCACCAAGAATAAGGTCAGAACGGGCCAGGTGTTCCAGAGCGGAATGGGGGGATCCGTGTCGAGAGGTACCGGGGATGGCTTGGGCAAGTCCTTGAGCAAAGCATCCGCGGTCAGAGGCGTGTAATACTTGCCGCCCGTGGACTCTGCCGCACGGATCAGCTCGGGGCCGTTCATTTCAATGTGTTCAAATTCGTTGACCGGCGGCTCGACGCGGAAGCCGGCCGTGGGGATCGGGCCCTCGAGGACGGGGGGAGGCATGAGCCGGACCTGGTAGTCGCCTTCGGCGGCTTGCGGCAGCGCGCCCTCGAAAACGTTGCGCGTGCCCGGCACGAGCTTGAGCGTCAGCTTGCGGGGACCTTGACCGGTTCGTTCGACCTGGATCACGACGTCGCCGCTGGAGGGCGCCAGGCCGGGGTTCGGGAACCGGACCCGGAACAGGATGGGCTGTCCCCTCTGGTAGCGACGGCGGTCGGTCTGGACCTCGGCCTGCCGCTGGCCGACCAGCCTCGATCGCGCCAGGAACCGGACCGTCTGGACCCAGAAACGTCCGAAATACTTGTCGCCAGCGCGAAAACGCCAGCGCCAGGTGTCGTCAAACGCATGAAACATCGCCTTGCCGGCACCCACGAAGTGGTACAGGACCAGCGGCAATTTGCCGTCGGAACCGATGGCGGTCGGATGTTCGGCCAACACCAGTGCCGCCGGTTTCTTACGCGGGGCCTCGAAGTACCAGAACAAGTCGGGTAGTTTTTCCCAGATCTGCATGCTCGACGCGTCATCGTCGCCGAAGTGAAAGATCGGACTGGCGCGCCCCTCGAGGGTCAACTCGGGGCGAAACCTGGTGACGGTCGTGCCGACGGCCGTGGGGTTGCGCGCGTCGGACAACTCGACCGGCAGCAGAAGTTCCAGGGGTTTGCCGCGATACGACAGCGGGTTGAACAACTCGCCGGCGATGAACAGGACGCCCCCACCCTTCTCGGTCACGAACTCGACCAGGTTCTGCATCTGGGACTGGCTCAAGAAACTGGTGTCGGCATCGCCGAAGACGACCACATCGTACGAGAAGAGATCGTCCTTGGCCGCGGGGAAGGTCGGCAAGGCGGATCGGTCCTGGTCGCTGTACTCGGGATCCGACGAGAGCAGGACCACGTTCAGGTCGATGGTCTCGTCGCGTTCGAGGTAATTCTTGAGATACCGGAACTCGTAGCGCGGCTCGCTGTCGACCAGAAGGACTCTGAGCTTCTCCTTTCGGACGGTGATGACGCGCTCGATCCGATTATTCTCTGTCTGCAGCTCCCTGGGACGTTTGTCGACCTCCAGGATGAAGGTTCGCTCGCCGGTGACCTTGGGACGGTGGACCAGTTCCACTCGCTTCGTCTGACCGTCCTTGGGCAGTTCCACCTCCTTCGAATCGAGCTCTCGGGCGGCATTGGTCCCGCTCGAGCCGGGCTCGAGCTCCTTGAGTCGGACTGTGACTTTCTGACCAGCGAGCCCTCGGGCCAAGAGCTTGGCCTGGAACCGCACGTTATCGTCGACGAACACGACGTCATCGACCAGGAGCTCGGTCAACTCGATGTCCTGGGCCGGCTCGGCGCTTCCCAGACCGATGGTGTAAAGGGGGACTCCCTTGCGCTTGGCCAGCTCCGAGGCCTTGGAGAGCGGCTCGCCCTCGGTGGTCTGCCCGTCCGTGAAGAGGATGATTGCCGAAGGGGGTGCGCCGCGGAGTTCCGTCAAGATGTGCCGCACACCGTCGCCGAGCCGCGTCTGACCGCCCTCGGCCTCGACTGCCCGCAGAAGCTTGGCCGCACTCTCAACCTGGTCCGGGCGATCGACCTCGGCGAGAAACTGAACCGCGTTCGAGACGCGATAGAGCCTGACCTTGTGCTGCTTCTCCAGGTCCCGGATCAGCCCGGCTCGGTCCTTGAGGATCAGCCCCTTGGCGATGGCCAGCCGCGTCGTCTCGCCGGCCTGGGCCAGCGCAGCCAGAGCGTCCAACGCCGCCTTGACCTCGCGCTTTTCGTACTGGTCGGCGATCCGCTGGCTCGCCGAATCATCGATCAGGATCGTTATGTAGGGGATTCCTTCCCGCTCGACGGAGAGGACCGCCTCGCTGAGCATGAAGATCGCCAGGAGCACGAGCGCGATCCGCACGCCGGCGAGCAGCAGCTTGGAGGCGAAGGGCGCCTTCCCTTCATGACGATAGAGCCAGAGGATCAAGGCCACACTTCCCAGCACCGTGAATACCAGGACCCATTGCGTCCAGGGCTGCTCCAACCGGATGTGCGGGCGGGTCGCCTCGCCGGCTCCGGGGGGAGCCACGCCCAGACGATCGGCCAAGCTGTGCAGAAGCCAGTCGGTCACGTTCAGCCCACCTCCAGTAGGTCAGGCTGGAAAGCCTGACCTACGCCTCAGGAATCATGGTGCCCGAATTTCCACGCCAGTATCGATTCAACCAGAAGCATGAGCAGCAGGCCGTAGAGCAGGGAACGGTGCAGCTCGCCGCGCCGCCCGACTGCCGAGGCATCCGCGGTCAACTCCCTCGAGCTCGTCATGTACTGAAAATTCCAGCCCGGCAGGATCTCGGTCAAAGCCGTCCGGTCCAGCTTGGTCAGATCGCTCTCGGCCGGGTCGGTGTTGGCGGCGAACGAGGATTCGAGCGCCAGCGGCGGCCCGATCCTCACTTGATAACGGCCCGACAGATCGGTCTGCTCGAAATGGAAGCGGCTCACCCCGCCGGCCGGTTGCAGCTTGGTCGCGACCGGTTGTCCCTTGGGCGTGACCACCGTGACCGCGGCCCCCGCCCCGGCCGCCGGAAACGACCGGTCGAAGGGCTGCCCGACCCGGATGTTCAGCTCGGACAGCTTGCCGGCCGAGGCCCGCAGCACGATCTTCTGCATCACCGGCAGGTAACTCTTGTGAATTGGCCAGGTCGTCCAGCCCGTGTCGGCCGAGGTCGCCACCAGGACTACCGTCCCGCCATGGCGCTGCGCTTCCACGACGGCCGCATCACCGCTGTCGAACCGCAGGGCGACTTCCGCCTCGGTGTCCGGAGGAAGAACCAGCTTGTGGTATTGCCAGGAGAGAGCCTGGGTCAACCCCGCCGTGACGGGCGCCTCCTCGCCTTGATATTCCGAGACGATCGGGTGGCGATAGCCCAGCGGATTGAAGAAGAAGCCCGCTTCCTTCTTCGAGGCGTCACCCATGCTGGGGCCGATCTTCGCCGGTAGCAACCCGTTCCCGTCAGCGTAGAGCAGTCGATTGTAGTTCTCGGCGACAACCTGGTCTCCACCGAAAACGACTACCCCGCCCCCCTGCTTCAAGAAATCCTCGAGGGCGGACACCTCCGGCTGACTGAACTGAGCGACGTTGCAGAGGACCACCACATCGTAGCCCGCCAGCTCGCGATGGGATAGTTGCGACTCGGGAATGACCTCCACCTGAATCGGCCGAGGTTGTCCCGGCGATTCCTCGCTCGGGCATAGCGCCTGCGCCAGATAGTCGGTCTCGGCCTGAAAAGGCTCGGACTTGAAATGGCCGTCGACCAGGAGGACGCTGAGCGACTCGCGGACCGGCACGACCAGCCACCGCCGGTTGTCCAGCGCGAGGGGGTCGTTGTCGATCGAAACCTCGACCAGATGATCGCCCGGGCTGGTGAACTGCTCGCGGAAGACGACCGGGACGTCCTCGCCCGGCGGAAGATCGAGCGATTCCTGGGGGCCAAGGCGGTCGTCGACCGTCAGCCGCGCCAGGACGCCGTCGGAGCGGGCGGTGCCAAAATTGTGCAGGACCGCGCGAACCAGGACGGTCGTACCCACCGTGACGACCGGGGCTGCCAGGTTGAGCTCGGTGACCGCGCGGTTTTCGCCACCCGGTTTACCCAGGTCGATCACAACCGACCGTGGCCGCCGGGCCTCGAGTCGAGCCAGGACGCGCTTGAGCCCGTCGCTGCCCCGTTCCGGCGGCCGCCAGCTCGCCGCCTGAAGGTCGGTCAAGAAGACAACTTCCTTCTGCTCGATCGACGAGACGTCCAGCACCTCGTCGACTTTCTTGAAGGTGGCGGCCAGGTCAACGCCCCCGTGCGAGAGGGTCAGCTCGTCGATCTCCTTCTTGACTTCGCCCAGGTTCTTGGAGGGGTCGCCGATCACGACCCGCGGCGGTGCTCCCATCAAGATGATGCTGATCGCGTCGCCGCCCCGTGAGTCCTTGACAAGTTGAGACGCAAACGCCTTCGCCTGGTCGAAACGGCTGGACTCGCCCGAGGTGTATCCCATGCTGAGCGAGGCATCGAGCACGATGACCCGATGAGTCCGGCGACCCGCGATGACGGCCCCGAACGTCTCGAGAAAGGGCTTGGCCATCGCCGTCACGACCAGCAGGACCACGAGCGTCCTGATCGCCAGCAGCAGCCATTGCTCGACCCGGATGCGCCGCCGATTCTTGCGAAGGGCGGCCAGCAGGAACTGCATGGCGGCCCACGAGACCTCCCGATACTTGCGGCGGTTCAAGAGGTGGATCACGATCGGGACCGCCGCCGCCGCCAGACCATAAAGGAGTGGAAGGTTCGCGAATCCCAAGGCCCAGAAGAGCGGAAATGACACGGCCGGCTCCCTGTGGAGAAGGGCGGGCCCGAACCCTCAGCGGATTCGAGCCGAGCGGGAAGCGAGGTAGCTTGAGAGTGCGATGTCCAGGTTCTGATCGGTACGCAGCGGAACGTAGTCGATGTCGGCCATCCGGCAGGCCTTTTCCACCTCCTTCAGGAAAGACCTGATCTCTTCCTGATAGGCGCGCTTGAGCGCATGGGGATCGGTCAGGATCGCGGGCATGTCTTCCAGCCCCTTGAACAGCGTCGTGTCCCGGAAGGGAAAATCCAGCTCCGCGGGGTCGAGGATGTGGAAGACGATCACCTCGTGGCGACGGTGCCGAAAATGCTTCAAGCCTCTGACGATCCGGGACACGTCATCGAACAAGTCGGAGAAGACGGCCACGATGCCCCGCTTCTTGAACCGATCCGCAAGCTCGTCGAAAACCAGGCCGAGGTCGGATTTTTCCCGTGCGGGTGTCACCTCGAGCAAATGGAGCAGCTCCTTGAGCTGCGACGGCTGGCCGGCCGGCTTCAAGTATCGGCGCACCGCATCGTCGAAGACCACGAGGCCGACCGAGTCCTGCTGCTGGAGGATCATGTAGGCCAGCGCAGCCACGATGAACTGCCCGTATTGCAATTTCGTGACGTTATTACCCGAGGCATAATTCATCGACTCGCTGGTGTCCAGCAGCAGATACGAGAGGAGGTTGGTCTCTTCCTCGTACTGCTTGAGATAAAGCTTGTCGGTCTTCGACCAGACTTTCCAGTCGATATGGCGGATATCGTCGCCCGGCACGTACTCGCGATGCTCGGCGAACTCGACGGAGAAGCCATGGTACGGGCTGGGATGCATCCCGGCGACGTAACCTTCAACCACCATTCGCGCCTGAAGGTCCAGCCCCTCGAGGCTAGCCAACGTTTGCGGATCTAAAAATCTTTGGTAGTTTTCCACTTTGTTCGGCCTCGTGGTCGTCAACCGGGACCGACTTGATCAGCCGCTCGATCAAGTCGTCGGGCTTGAGGCCCTCGGCTTCGGCGTTGAAGTTCGTGATGATCCGGTGCCGCAGCACCGGTCCGGCAACGGCCCGGATGTCTTCGGTCGAGACATGATAGCGGCCGTTTAAAATCGCGCGCGCCTTCGCCGCCAAGACCAGGTACTGGCTGGCACGCGGGCCGGCGCCCCAACTCACATAGTCACGTATGAAGTTGAGGCTGTTATCCTTGTCGCGGCGCGTATTGCGGGTGAGCCGGACCGCATAACGCGAGACGTGGTCGGCGATCGGCACCTTCCGGACGAGCTCCTGGAGAGAGAGGATGTCGGTGGCTGAGAGCACCTTCGAGACGGCAGGCCGGTAAATCGAGGTCGTCATCCGCACGATGTCGAGCTCTTCCTCCTCGGAGGGGTAGTCGACCATGATGTTGAGCATGAACCGGTCGAGCTGTGCTTCGGGCAGCGGGTACGTGCCTTCCTGCTCGATCGGGTTCTGGGTCGCCAGGACGAAGAAGGGGTCGGGCAGCTTGTGCCGTTCGCCCCCGACGGTCACTTGCCGTTCCTGCATTGCCTCGAGCAGGGCCGCCTGGGTCTTGGGCGGCGTCCGGTTGATTTCGTCAGCCAGTACGATGTTGGCAAAGACCGGGCCCCTCAAGAACTTGAATTGCCGGACGCCCGTGGCCTTGTCCTCCTGGATCACTTCGGTGCCGGTGATGTCCGAAGGCATCAAGTCAGGCGTGAACTGGATCCGGTTATAGCTCAGGTTCAAGGCGTCGGCCATGGTGTGGATCATCAGCGTCTTGGCCAGGCCGGGCACGCCAATCAAGAGACAATGGCCCCGGGCGAAGATCGCGGTCAAGAGCTGCTCCAAGACCGCGTGCTGGCCGACGATGACCTTGGACGTCTCGGCCTTGAGCTTCGTGAACGCATCCTTCAATCGCTCGACCGCGGCAAGGTCGTCCTCATTCTGGGGGGTTTCGATCGGGTCTGCGTCGCTCACGCGTTTGCCTCCCGTAATCAAGCGGGAAATCCTGGGGTGGAGAACACGGCAAAACTCATCACGACTGGGTGATCGATCGAACCGGGCTGGCGCGGGCCTCGGGTGCGCGGCGGTGTCTCGGGCGCCCTGGCACTCACCGAGCGCGCTCGGAGAGGGGGGACTGGCTCGCCTCCTTGGAGCCCAGGCTCCACATGCCCCGCGACGTCGCCAGCAGGGCCCCACGCGTATCGACCTTGAACGTCACGTCGGCGATCGTCGTCGGAAACACGAACCGCTGCACCAGTGCACCAGTCTCACGCAGCCGAAGGATCACCGGCATGTTCTCGATGTCACCCCCATCGGCAGCGCGAGCGCTGTGCGGATACGCGATCACGCACCGCTGGGTCAGCGCGATCGACCACACCGCATCCAGCGGGCCGGCCAGGTGGCACGACCATACCCGCGAGCCGTCTTCCAACGAGAGGGCGCGAATCGCATGCCGCGGGCCCCCGAAGATGTTCTCGATGTTAACACAGTAGAACGACTTTTCATCGTAGACCATCGAATCGGGTCGCTCGCTCAGGTCTTCGGTCCCCAGCAGGCTGGCCCAGCGCTTCGAGCCGGTCGCTGGATCGAGACGGATCAACAATCGGCCGTCGTGCAAGACCAGCAGCCGTTCCGGGTCCCCGACCAGACGAGGCGGTCCATTGAACGGCAGATCTTTGGTCTCCTGGTAAACCCACATGGTATGACCATGTTTGATGTCGAATCTCTTGACCGTCCGGCGGTCGGCCACCAGCAGGACGGAATCCTCATCGAGCGGCATGGGAGGACGTTCGAGCATCTCATTCTCCGCGAGCGCCGTCCGCGTGATCGGCTGCCCATCGTCGGTTCGGAGCACCAGCAACTGGTTGGGCTTGTCGACCTGAAGCACCGTCCGATCGGCACCGATCCAAAGATTGGGATTGATTTCCGAGGGCGGCGCGGAGAACGACCAGTCCAGGGCGCCGGTATCGCCATCCAGTGCGATCAGCTCGCGGCGGCCGCGCAGACAGAAAACGCGCCCTTTGACTAACTGAAACCCGGACAAGGTCTCGCCCGAGCCGTCCCGGCGAAGGTCGGCTTCGACCGGGTTGGCGTTCACGAACGGGTCGGGCCGATTGAGGTCCTTGCCCGACCGCGACAGGTTAAAACGCCATTGCAGGGCCCCCTGCCCCGGCTCCAGGGCGACGATCTGGTGCGCCGTCGCCGCGATGAGCTTATCGGACAGGTAACCCGCCCACACGGCGGTTGCCCCCAGCTCGGTTGACCAGCGCGGCAAGCCGGTCGACGGATCGAGCAGGCGCAGGGCCGCCTTCTCGACCTGGAACACCCGGCCCAGCTCCGCCGATGGGGTCACTCCCAGGGCGCTCAACAACTGGATGGGATGGCTCGGGGGCGCCGACCAATGCCAGCGGCGGGCCAGCGGCAGAGGAGTCGGCGGTTGAGCCCGATCGGCGACGAGCTGAGCGTATGGCGCGCGAGCGAGCTCGGCCGCCACCAGCTCGGCGACCGTCGCCTGACGATCACCGTCACTGACCCGCATCTTGGGAAACCGTGCCTGCAAGTCCAGGTAGCTGTCGCGCGCCGCCAGGAAGAGCTTCCGCGCATCGTAGACATGCGCCAGCCGCCAGATCGCCGATGCCCGGCGCTCGTCGTCAGGTGCAATAAGCAGTAATCTTTTGTATGTATGAGCGGCCTCGGTCAGACGCCGGGACGACTCGTAGAGCGAACCGAGCTCGAGGAGTGCATCGGGCACCACCCGGGCTTGGGGGTAGGCGCGGCCTACCTCGTCCAGGACCCGAGGGTCTTTGTCCTTCTTGCCGCGCTCGAACAACCGGGCGGCTGCGCGGTCGTACGGCTCGTACACGCCGCGACCATGATCGTGCACGATGGAACTCAGGCGGTCGGCGATCAGCAGATCGGCGCGGACGGTTCGATGTCCGTCGGCCGTGGCCACGGCCAGGGGTCGCAGCCGCTCGTCGGCCAGGAGTCGCTCGCAGATGTCGACTGCGCCACGCGGTCGATCCGCATCGAGTAGAACGTCGGCGAGCTGAAGCTCTGCCTGGAGCCGCTCCGGATCGGAACGGGCGGCCAGAGCGGCGGACTCGAGCTCGTTGACGGCCTCGTCATAGCGCCGGGCTCGCCGTGCCTGGCCCGCCAGGCGAACCAGCAGTCGAAACCGATGATCGCGGGCTGCCCCGGCCAGGGGAATCCCGTCGATCGTCTCGTTGGATCGAGCTTTTTCGGAGGCTTGCCGATAGGTATCCAGGGCAAGCTGATCGCGACCGATCGCCTCGGCCGCCCTGGCGAGGCGGAAGTAGTTGGCGGCCTGATCGGGGGCCCGCACGATGTCCTCGCGATAGCGTTCGATGAGCCGGCTGTTCTGGCAGAACACGACCAGGCCGTCGGCCTGCGCGACGATCAGGTAGCCGTCACCCGCGACCAGGTTCCCGCCCTGGGTGTGATAGGTCTTCAGCAACTCGATGGGGGGCTGAGCGCGCAAACCCGTCCGCTGGTCGAGCACCTCGATCTCGTTCTGCGTGGGCCAGTAGATGAGATCGCCGGCCAACAGCCCGCGGCCGTATCCCTCAAGCGATTTGCCCGAATCGGGCCAAGCTTTGCGCAATCTGCCGTCCTTGACGTCGAACAGGAGGACGCGATTCCCGGTGGCGACCAGCCGATCCCTGGCCACTCCCAGCAGGTGAGCGAGCTTCACGTCGTCGGAGATCCGATCGGTTTTCCAGAGCAGGCGCCCGTTGGCCGCGTCGAATGCGAAGAGAGCGTCGGCGTCACTGGGCGCCACGAAGACCCGGCCATCGTGGATCACCGCCGGGTTCAGGTCGCGCTCGCTCTCGTTGCCGAGATGATTTGGCTCCTGCCGGGGGTAGGTGGCCACCCAGAGGGTTGCTCCGGTCTCGGCCTCGAGCGCGATCACCGCGCCCTGGTTGGTTTGATAAAAGAGAGCGGGCCCATCGAGGGAGAGCAGCCGATGATTGAAGTCGCCCGGTGCGCTCACGCCGAACTGCGGCCCCCCCATGCCAAAGAAATTGTTGATGTTGGACTCGGCACTGCCCAGGTAGCGGACCCAGCGACTCAGGCCGGTCTCGGCGTCGAAGCAGGCGATGTAGGTCGCCGTCTGTTCGCGGCGGTCGGTCACGGCGACGTAGACATTGCGCGCATCGGCGACCGGCGTGCCCTCGAAGCTGACCGTCCGATTGCCGTTATTGCGATCCGCGGGTCGATTGGGAAGGGCCAGCGACGTGGACTTCTGCTCCCAGAGCAACTTACCCTGGGTGTTCCAGTCGAGGGCCACGATCGAGGTCGTGCCCCGGCCGGACATCCCACCCATCCCCGGCACGAAAGACGTGTTGATCGCCCCCATCCGAGCGTAGATCCGGTGCCCGACGGCCGTGAGGGTGTAACGAGGAATCCCCGCGGACAGATGGCGCACCTGCGGAACCTGGCCACCGTTCTCGGGGGGATGCTTCCAGGCAGGCTCGATCAGCCGAGGCGCGCTCCCCTCGGCATCACTCGGACCATCGTTCAGGTTGTATGCCAGGACCTGCGTGCCGTCGCACACGATCACCTGGTCTCCCAAGACGATCGGATGAAACGCCAGCAGCTTCTCGCGCGAAGCGGAGGCCGCCCGGTCGCGCGGGGTGAATTGCATCGAGCGGCCCGGGGAGACTTTCTCGATCTCGACGCGCCATTGCATCGAACCGACGTCGATCGCTCCGGAGACCACCTTCGAACGCCGGAGCGAGCCGGCGAAAGTCGGCCACCGGCTGTCGGGTTGAGACGGCGGCGCCAGGTGATCGGCGGTCAACGATTCGGCGAGGACCCGCGCGTAGGTTCCCTTCCGACCGGCCAGGGAGCCGGCCGCGGCCGGATAGCGCCGACCGAATTCGTCGAGATCGGCCGGTCCCGGAGGGTCCTCACCCGCGGCCGCGCGACAGAGCAGCTTCTTGGCCGCGACTCGCGCCAGGTCGACCGACGGATCGGGATGGACCAGCACAAATGGGTCGTCGGGATGATCGGCGACCAGCCGCCCGTACATCGCCAGGGCCTCGCCGAAGCGGCCGTCCTGGAACGCCAGGTCTCCCAGCAGCTCCAGGGCGTCGTCCCCCCACGAGCTGCAAAACGCCAGGTCAACAACCCGGCGCAGTGATCCGACATCCCGCTCGCTCTGTCCCTGGCGGAACCACCGCTCGGCCACGCCGTCAACCCGGTTGCGATAAATCTCCCTGGCCTCGGGCGGAAGCTGGGCCAGGGAGCGATGGCAGAAACGGCGATCGTCAACGTATAACACGAAATCGCCGGAAGCATCGGCGCCCGGCTCGTTCTTGGGAAGCTTCGCGACCTTGTCCCCAAACTGCTCGATGACCCGCTGATAGATGTTGATCGCCTCGGACCATTGCCGGTCACGCACATGGCTGGCCGCATTGCGGAGTAAAGCCTCCGCCGTATCGCTCGAGTCCGGATAGAACTTCGAGGCGCTCCGGGTCGGAACCTGGGCCCAGACCGTCCCGACGAAGAGCCCGAGGAACCCGACGAGCCAGGTCGATAAGTGTGCGCGCACCAGTCGAACCCGACTGGTCCGATTCAAACGGAACCAACTCATGACCTGACCCTCCTACCCCATCGTGCTTGTTCGGGGTCGGTCCAGCGAGCCATCTCGACGATCGTGCCCTGGAACCCGTGCAATGATGCCAACCTATTCGAGCTCCCTTCCTGGAATCACGGCTGACAATGTTGGGGACGGAGAATCAAAAACCGCGCGAGGGGGTCAGGTCTCCACGAAGTAAGAAAGAGTTGCCGCGGCCGAGGACGCTCCAGGGTTCCTCAGTCCTTGATTTCATTGGACACTAAGTCGTCGCTGATCTGCAACGGCAAATTGGATACCAAAGCCAGCCGCGATCCCTTCTCTCATGCCGGCAAAACCATACAACAGGCGACCTTCGATTGCGACTGCCCACAAAACGTGCACGCCGCGCACCGGACGAGCGGCCGCCGCACTCGCCGCGACGCGTCACTTCAGACACGGTGCGGCAACGGATCCTGGCCGTTCGCCCTTGGATCATAAGTTGATCGCCCATTACGAAAATCAAACCGAGGATGAGGAGTTTGCCGACATCGAGGCGGCGCGTGAGGACGAGGACATTACGCTCATGGCCATCCCGACGGAACTCGTTCCAGAGGTTCGGGCGCTGCTTGCCCGCAAGCAAAGTGCGTGACAGAAACGCCGAACCAGCCGTTGGAGGCGCCGAGGGGTCCGACAAGAGGGCCTCTCAAAAGCTGCCGAGATCAGGCGTCCGGCGGGAATCAAGTTACCTCAGGCGTTCGACCTGTCCCAGGCCTGCCCGAACCTGCAGCCACCCCATCTGCAACGCATCGACCGAGGCATCGCTGGTCTCCTCTCCACAGGCCGGTCGCCTTAGCACTCTCACGGCGACCGCGGAAGATGCGGCCGAAGAATCTCAGCCGCCCACGGTGACGACGCCAGAGCATTCCGGATTAACTCCCCGGCCGGCGTATTGCCCGCGTTCAGGATTTGCTGGAGCCCGCGCTCCAGCTCCCTCGTCACCACTTCGCGTTGCCGCCGCCGCCGCCTCTCGCGCTTCGACAACGGAGCCCGCAGGATTCCCCCCTCCGCCCGATCGCCCAAACCACAGTCCCGAGACTTGGCGTTTGAGATTTGAGATTCCTGATTCAGGCCTGGCTCTTCTCGCTCGGCTCTCCCGGGCTGTTCTTCCCGCTTGTCAAGTCCCGAATCAACGCCAGAATTCGCCGCAACTCCAACAGACTCTTTATTTTGTATAATGATCACAGTTTCATCGAATTTGGCTTCGTTCGTCTCATTTTCGCTGTTTTCCCCCCGCGGGCTCATCCCATCGCCGCAGTTCGCCACCGCGTCTGCATCGCTCACGT
>JBIOJM010000234.1:0-16443 GCA_044450785.1 Isosphaerales bacterium | reverse complement strand
GAGTGCACCAACACCGGTATTACCTGCCAGTGCGTGAGAAGAGCGGGAGGATGCCTCCTATTTCTGGCCCCAGAGGACCGTGCGAAGCCGCACGCCCCCGGCCATGTCGGTCTCCAGCAAGCCTTCGTTGAACCACCGCGTCCAGCCCCGAGGCCGGCGAGTCTCCCGACGGACACCGTAGATCTTGCGACGCTTCTTGGCACTCATCGTCGACTCCGTGGGAAAGAAGACTGAGATGTGGTTGTTCCCATCCCTATTCTACACTGCAACTCGCAACTCCGGTACCACGGCAAAAATCTCACCTGACATGTCGAGCTCTCGCCATGTCTTGATCCCCGCGACGCCGCGTCGTGTCGTCGCCACAACTCCTTGTATCTGCCGATGTTGAATCAGCGAATCCCTTCGAGGTCCCTCGTCCTCGGTTCGAGTGCATGCAAGTGCGGGAAGATCGAGAGTGAACGCCCGGTTTGTAAGCAAGACAGCGTCGACCTTGAGCGACGGCCCGGATAGCCGGAGTCGGTGCGCGAGCGGGTCCTCAAACGGCAGAATATCTCCCTCCTTTAAAGCCGAGTCAAGGGGGCGGTAAACTCGGTCATTCGTGACGAGCGCGGGCTTCTACGAATCGGCGCGGCATGAGGATGAACCGTGGCTGACGCGTTCCTCCCGCACCGAGGAGACCCGAACAATGCCTTCCTGGTTCAACAACGCCTGGGCGTACTTCCTTTCTTTGCTTCAGAGTATCGACATCCGGAACGCCATCTCGTTCCTCGGTGAAAAGCTGCTCGGGGGGTTGTTGCAGGCGGTCGCCGTGGTCGTGATCGGCTGGCTCGTATTTTATCGCCAATGGCACCAGCTTACCCAAGGCAGGTCGGACCAGGTGATCTTCTCGACGAATCTCCTCACGCCGCTGGATGCGCCACAACGAAGTCCGGCCGAAGGCGAGCGTTGTGTGCCCCAGATCCGTACTGTCCTGCCACCCAAGACGATTGACGAACTCCTGGACAACGTGGTCCTCCGCCGGCTGACGCGCCGCCTGGCCGAACAGGCCACCCTGGTGGATCCGATCCTCGCCACCCACGAGACGGCCGGCTTCGAGATTCTCAATGACATCGTCAACTGCGTCGCGGGAAGCCTGGCATCTTCATCCTACCGGCGCGATCAGTGGCTGCTGGCGGTGACCTGCGAGGATCGGAAGGTCGTGCGCAAGTGCTGTATCCGGGTGCTCCTCGTGCGGCGCAGTGACATCGAGCGCCTGGCTTCCTGGGAGTGGTGCCGCGGGCACATCCTGGTCGAGGAATGGTACCACTACTGCAGAATTGTAACCCTCCACCAGATCGCACTCCGCTTCAACGAGGAACAAGCTCGCCAGGAACAAGGTCGGGCCCAGGATATCCGGGAAAACCTACTTCCCCTGGTCGATGATCAAGCTCATCATCCCAGGATTCGCATCTTGTCGCTCGGCATCAACATCGATGAGCCAATCATCAAGCCCCCGGTCCTGCTCGACTGGGACCGTCACCTGCCGAAGATCGCGGAGCTGGGCTTGACGCTCGCCGGTACTGCGAGTGAAGCGAAAGCCAACCCGCATCACGCCGAAGGTGATCCGCAAGTCATCAAGCACGCCGGCGGCGCGGCTTGAGCAGGGCCGTGGCCCGTTCGGCCTGTTCGGGTTTCAAAGGTTTCTCTCCAGCCCCGACCATGATAGAGTACCCTTTTGGCAAAACCACCGGCTCCCCCACGGTCGCGGCCCGGTTGGCTCGTTGGCCGACGGGAACCCAGTGAGCTCAGTCCTTTTGGCGAAGAAAGAGCACGAACCATGACGCAGCATGAGCACAAATCAGGCGGCCGCTTCGACCGCCGGCAGTTCTTGGCCGCCGGTGCAGCCGCCCCGGCGCTGGCCGTCATGTCCTCTTCCTCCGTCTCAGCTCAAGAGCCGAAGGCCGCTGCCGGCAGGGCCAACGTGGACCAGAAGTGGGGCATCCCTGGGCCCTATCCCGGCCGGGTCATCGAGATCCGAAATCCTCGGATGATCAAGAACGACGTCAAGAACCGTGAGGCGATTCATGAGTCCGTCGCGCGGGGCATGAAGGAGCTGACCGGCGCCACCGACGCCGTCGAGGCCTGGAAGAGCTTCTTCGAGCCGGGCGATGTCGTAGGTGTCAAGATGAACCCGGTCGGCAATCCGCTGGCCAACTCCTCCAGCGAGCTGATGCTCGAGGTGATCGACGGGCTCGAGGCCGCCGGGGTAAAAGCCAAGGACATTATCATCTTCGAGCGGTACCGCGACGAATTTGTGGGCGCCAAGATGCACGAGGCCGTCCCTGACGGGATCGCCTGGACCGGATTGGGGATCGCCTACAACGGCAAGCAAATCGACATCAAAGGGGATGACGAGAAGACCGGCGACCGCAACCGGGTCACCGGCTACGATCCCGACGAGTTCATGGTCATGGAGCTCGTCATGGGCGGGCTTGATCCCAAGGACGAACGGACCCGGCGCTCGCACCTCGGCCTGCTCGTGACCCGGCGCGTCAACAAGCTCGTGCTCCTGCCCGTCTTGAAGGACCACGGCTCGGCCGGCGTCACCGGCGCGCTCAAGAATATGAGTCATGGGCTGGTCAACAACGTCTGCCGCTCGCACAGCTCGCCCGACACCAACGTGTGCAACCAGTTCATCCCGCAAGTCGTCAACCACCCGATCATCCGGAGAAAGTGTGTCTTGCAGATCATGGACGGGATCAAAGGGGTGTATCAGGGAGGCCCTGGTGCGTCGCGGCCGGATTGGACCTGGGAGAACAACGCTCTGTTCTTCGCCACCGATCCCGTGGCGATGGACCACGTCGCCTGGCGCTACGTCGATGCCAAGCGCAAAGAGAAGGGGCTGCCTCCAGTCAGCGCCTCCGGCAAGTCCGGCCTTGACCCGCTGAAGACCGAGGGTTTCGACATCCGCCAGCCTCAGCATGTCCCTTTGGCCGCGCATCTCGGCCTGGGCATCTTTGATTTCGACTCGCCCAGAGGAAAACGGCAGGAGATTCAACACCGCGTCGTTAATCTGGCGTGAGCGAGCCGCTGAAGATACCGGGCTCGAAGTGAGCGATACTCGATCGCGCTTTCAAAATCCCATCAGGGGCTTGGCGACTTGGCCCCGGTCGGCTTCGCACCTCGCCGGATGGTGTCCTTGAGCAAGCGCCGCGCAAAAAACCGTTTCAAGTTGCGCCAGGAATCAACGGTTACAAAGTAGGTCTGGGTCCCGTGGTAACGCTTCCCATCCGAGACGTCGAACAGGACCATCCACCCCGATGGATGATCCTTGAAATGATCGTCTTGATAAAATCCGGCATAGCGCACACGCTCACCGATATGGAACGTCCGGCTACTCTCCCAGGTGAACCCTTCGCCCTCTGGTGACGCTGAGAATTCCGCCATGCAAACGATCTCGTCACCAACTTGAGCTTCGAGTATCGGACTCATCATGATCATCCTTCATGAGAAGTTGTCATCGCCATGATGGACTTCGCCATCGGGCCGTACATTCGTATGGCGATGATCCGGGTGCTGAACATCCCAGTGAAAGTCTCCTTCATCGCCCCCAGTCGGTGGAGGGTGAGGAACCCACTCATTTCCCTCGACGTCCAGATATCCATTCTGGGGACCCCGAGGTGGTTTCTTCAACCAGTTTCGACCTGTCGGCGGAAAAAACGCATGACGACCGGTTCGGGGCAATAACCGCCAAGGGTATTTCGTAGGCCATTCTTCGCCCTGGCTCATGCTTCGGTTTTCCTTCTTCAACCCCAAGTGGTCGGTCGCGAACACCTCTCATGGTCATCGTAACCGAATCGAACCTGGCTCGTGCCGCACCCGAGCGATCAGGATCCCGTAGGATCTATGATCCAATCGAGGTAACACGATTCGCACATGTGAAAGATCAGCCGGCTATACACCTGATCCTGGGCCTGTTGTGCGTCCAGGTCTCGCATGCGCGCGAGCAGACGCTGAATTTCCTGCTCGACGTCGAGTGCCAGGTCATCCTCGGTGAAGACAGGCGGCCACGGGTCGGCCACGGCAAGGATGGAAACGACGTAGTTGTCGCCCCGGCCGGGATGAAGCTCCCGCCCACACCGACGACATGCCAGCCGCGGTGAATCGGCGCCGTCGGTGGTTTTGGGGGCTCGCATGGTCTGGACTCGCAAGTGGCGTCGTGACTGGATCGATCGTGGTCGATCGCGGATTGCCGGTCAAGGACGTTGGGAAGCCGCGTGTTACGGGGCCCCTCTGGAGACATCGGGATTCCGTCTGCTACGATGAGCCTGAGGGCCGACGGAAAAAGTGAGGCATTGCCCGTTGCCCAGGCTGTTCGGCGGGCGGATCACCGCCTGACCGGCAACGGGTTGCGGGCCGGAGGCCGGCAAGAGAGGTGCGGCGGTGCGGACGGCCAAGGCAGCGATCTTGTTTTGTCTGGCCGTGGCCACAGGGTCGGGTAGCTGGTATCTGCGCGTTCGGGTCCCGGACAATCAATGGCGGCGTACCGATGAGGCGGGGCGAAAGTCCATGGACCAGGGGCGGTTCGGCGAGGCCGACCGCCAGTTCGTTACGGCCATCGAGGCGGCGCGTGCCTTCGGTGACCGGGATCTTCGGCTGGCGCGGTCGCTTTTTCATCGGGCGCAGGCCTTGGTCGCCCAGGCCAAGCATTCCGATGCCGTCCCTCTCCTGGAACAAGCCCTTGCGATCTACGAGAAAGCCCTTGGCCAGGACCATCCCGATGTCGCCCGGGTTCGTGAGTATTACGCCGCCTTGCTGCGCGCAGCGGGCCGATCCGCCGATGCCGAGGCTGCATGGTGGGGAAGCCCTCGGGAGGCCAGCACGTAGGCCGATACGAACGATGAGGGATGGACCGAAACGGCTTGCTCGGTCCATCCCTCGATGTTCTTGGCCGGGATTACGCGATCCTTGGAGTCGGGTTCGCTCAGGTCATCCGAACAGACTGGTCATTGCGTCGGCCTTGACCAGCTCGCGCGGTTGGTTGAGGTGGTTATAGACGATGGTGGCAGGGTCGATCCCGAAGCCATGGTAAATGCTTGCCAGCAGCTCGCCAGGGTGAACCGGGTCTGACAGTGGGGCCGAGCCCGTTTTGTCGGACTGGCCGTGGATATGCCCGCGCCGGATTCCCGCGCCGGCAAGGACGGCCGTATAGCAGTAGGGCCAGTGGTCGCGGCCATCGGCGCTGTTGCCGTTTCCCGAGGTGCTGATCCCCTTCTGCGGGCTGCGGCCGAATTCGCCGACTGCCACGACCAGGGTATGGTCCAGCAGCCTGCGTTGGTCCAGGTCGGTCAGGAGACCCGAGAGACCCTGGTCGAGCATCGGACCTGATCGGTCACGCATTCGGGTTGTCAGTTCGACGTGATGATCCCACGAATGGTTGTCCGAGTTGGCCACCTTGGGCCAGATGACCTCGACGACCTTGGTGCCGGCCTCGACCAGGCGGCGGGCCAGCAAACAGCTCTGGCCGAATGTGTTGCGCCCATACAGGTCGCGGGTTTGGGGCGACTCGGCCTGGAGGTTGAACGCCTCGCGCGCCCTGCCCGAGACGATCAGGCTCAGAGCCCGGTCGTAGTATTCATTCAGCTTGAAATCCGCGACGGCCTGGTCGATCTGGTGCATGCCTGCGTTCAGAGCATCTCGGAGCTTGGCCCGGCGCTGGAGCCGCAGGGCGAAGACCTCGGGCCGTAGCTGCAGGTCGTCCACCTTGATCCGATCCATCTTGGCCATGTCCATGTCGTCGCCGTCGGGGTAGAGCGTGTACGGGTCGTACGCCTTGCCCAGGAAGCCCGCCGATCCCCCCTTGCCGACCACGTTGCTCTCTTGCAAGGGTCGCGGTAGCATCACGAATGGCAGCATCGGCACCGTCTGGGGCTGGATCCGGACGAGCTGTGACCCGAAGTTGGGGAAGTCTTTCGGGCTGGGGGGCTCGAGCTGCCCCGAGGGGCTGACCTTGTCGGTCGTGTAGCCGGTCATCATCTGATAGATCGCCGCCGTGTGGTTGAACAATCCGTTCGGCGTGTAGCTCATCGACCGGACGAAGGTGAACTTGTCCGTGATCTGGGCCAGCTTGGGCAAGACCTCGGTCACCTGGACGCCGGGTACCTTGGTCGCGATCGGCTTGAAGACACTGCGGACGTTGTCCGGGACGTTCTCCTTGGGGTCCCAGAGGTCGAGGTGGCTCGGCCCTCCCTGGAGATAAACCATGATGATGCTCTTGGCCTTACCCCAACCGGGACCTCGGCTTGCCTCAGCACCTCGAGCCGATACGGCCTGCAGCTCGAGCATCGAGCCAAGGCCCAGACCAAGCAGCCCTGAGCCTCCGACGCGCAGGATGTCCCGCCGCGTGACCCCCAGTTGCGGATCGCACAGGTCTTTCCCAGTCTGTCCGGGTACGATAAGCATTGGATGGCTCCTTGTGTCTCACGAGGTTGGTTGCAAGCCGTTGGCGTCGGCTGCTCGCCTGTCAAACAAATATTGTATCGAGCTGATCCCGTTTTGTCCTGCTGAAAATGCCCCGATTTTCAAGAATAAGTTCCCCAGCACGACGAGGTCAAGCGAATGAGGACAGTCCGCGTGCCGGGGTTTTGGGGGTCAACCTGGCTCCAGGATATCACGGAGGAGGTTCCGGTAAAGTGCGACGTCCGCAGTCTCGTAGCAGCAGAAGATGACGATGACATCCACATCGAGCCTGGTGATGTCGTCGCGGACGATTTTGATTCGATCCGCCAAGACAAGAGCCCTTGGTGTTGAGTCCCGTCGATCCGGGCTTTATCTTGAACGACCATCGACGTCAGGGACGTCTTGCCCAGGTTCCGGAGCGTTCGAGCGTCTCCATGCTACAACCGCCATCAAGAACCGCAAAGGAACCGCCGGCAAGATATTCTTGTCTTCTCGAAATTCGCTCGACGCGA
Organism: Isosphaerales bacterium; assembly: GCA_044450785.1. Taxonomy (GTDB): domain Bacteria; phylum Planctomycetota; class Planctomycetia; order Isosphaerales; family Isosphaeraceae; genus JBIOJM01. The sequence goes on along the minus strand of JBIOJM010000234.1, from coordinate 9,493 downwards.
AGCGTCTTTCTGACAAACCGAGTTGAATCCCTCAAAAAACACTGATGAACGATGCCGATCCATTCCTCGACGCCCCGGGCCCCAACCTCGAGCGACAGGCCAAGCTGTTCGTCCTGCTCTACTCGGCCGGGGAGGTTGAGAGTCGCGTGCGGAGGATCTACGAGGCGATTCTGGACCAGTCGCCCCAGATTCGCGAGGGCAATTTCCGGTTGATCGGTACCGACGACCTGGAGCGGCTTTTCGGCTGGTACGACCGCGAGTTCTTCCGCGGCCGGCTGGGCGAGATGGTCCTTGAAGACGAGGCACACCCGATCGCCTTTCGCTTGTCGCGCCGCCTCGTCAGCGCGGCCGGCCAGACGATCCGGCAGGTCCGCCGGGTCCAGCGAGGCGGTAAGCCGGCGGTACGGGTCGACTACGAGATCACGGTCTCGGCGACCCTGCTTTTCAACACGTTTCAAAACGTCGAGCGCACGGTCACCGTCGGCGGCCTGGTGTGCCGTGACCGGCTCGAGGCACTGCAACGGATCTTCGAGCACGAGCTGTTGCACCTGGCCGAGTTCCTGGGCTGGGGTCGTTCCAATTGCCGGGCCGACAACTTCCACGCACTGTCGCGGCGGATCTTCGCCCACGAAGGGGCATTCCACGACCTGATCACCCCCCGTGAACAGGCAAAAGCGGCCTTCAACATCCACGTGGGCGACCATGTCACCTTCGAGCTCGACGGCATCGAGCGCATCGGTCGCGTCAACCGGATCACCCGCCGCGCAACCGTCCTTGTCGAAGACCCGCGCGGCACGCCTTACTCTGACGGCAAGCGATACGTCCGCTTTTACGTGCCGCTGCCTCGCTTGCGCAAGGTTACGGCCCCCCTGGTGGAGTGAGCGGAACGTCGATCGCGGCGATCCAGCATGGATCAGGATCGATCCGTGTTCATTGGGGGGGAAGCTCGTTGAGTCGACGCGTTCTGCTGCCGCGTTCGCTCGCTCGCTGTTCCACGTCTCAAGGCGTGTGCCTTGCCCCTCGCCGGGCTGGCGGGCCACGGCGAACCCTTGCGATCCGGATCGATTCGGGCCATCATGACAAACCGTGATGTGACATGGCACCGTGGCTGCGGTGCACGGTGATGTGAGTACGATCGTTTTCGAGGACGCTTCATGTTCAAGACGCGGAATCTATTGATTCTCGGTGGCCTGCTGGTCGCCGGGGCTGTTACTCTCGCGGGCTCGCTGAGTGCCGGGGCAACCAGAGCGGCCGCCGCTCCCCAGCTCGCCCACCTGGTCTACTTCAAGCTCAAGGACAGCTCGGAGGCGAACAAGGCCAAGCTGGTCGCTGCTTGCAAAGTCTATCTCTCCGGCCATGAGGGGACGGTCTCCTTCGCGACCGGCACTCGTGCCGGCGACCTGAACGGCGAGTTCAATGACCGCGAGTTCGATGTGTCGCTGCATCTCGTGTTTGCCAACAAGGAAGCCCACGACAAGTATCAAGAGCACTCGCGTCACCAGAAATTCATCGAGGAGAACCTGGAGAACCTGGAGAAAGTCCGCGTCTTCGACTCATACCTCTCACCGGTTCCGGTTCGCAGCGCGGAGCCGGCTCAAAAATAAAAGCGATCAGAGGCTTCACCGTGCCGCGCCAGCCGCCGCGGGGTTGCCGCTTGCGCTCGGGCGGACGCGAACGGGAAACGGTGGCCGAGTTGGAGCTTGGGGCGGGGGGTTCTTGGCCAGCTCCTCCAGGGCCACGTCGATCGCCCGATCGAGCTGCGGATCCTTGCCCGCGGCCACGGCGGCTGGGTCCTGCTCGACCTCGATGTCGGGTGAGACCCCCACGTTCTCGACGACCCAGCCCTGCTCGGTGAAGATCGCCAGGTCGGGCGCCGTGACTCTTCCTCCGTCCATTAATATTGGGAAGCCAAGGATGCCGACCAGGCCGCCCCAGGTCCGCCTGCCGACCAGCTTGCCCAGGCCGAATTTGTGGAACATCCACGGTAAGAGGTCCCCTCCCGAACCGGCTGTCTCATCGATGATCATGACCTTGGGACCGAGAATCACGGCATTCGGCGTCCGGATCGGCTCGCCGTACCGCGTTGCCCAGTGGCTGACCAGCGGCCGGCGGAGCATCTCGATGTAATAATCGGCCACCTGGCCGCCGCCGTTGAACCGTTCGTCGACGATGATCGCCTCCTTGTCAGCCTGGGGAAAGAAGTATCGCTTGAAGTAGACGTAGCCCATCTCGGCCGTGTTGGGCACATAGACATAGGCCACTCGTCCCTTGGTCCGTTCATGTACCTTGCGGAGGTTGCCTTCCACCCAGGCGCGGTTGCGCAGGCCGCTCTCGTCGGCGATCGGCTCGACGATCACGGTGCGAGCGCCGGAGCCGTCGGACTTGGGGCCGACTCTGAGCTCGACCCGCTTGCCGACCGTCGCCTCGAAGTACCGGTAGACCTCGCTCTCGGTCTTGATCTCCTTGCCGTCGACCGCCAGCAGGAATTCACCCGGCTTGATGTCGACTCCGGGCGCGGAGAGTGGGGTGCGGAGGCTCGGGTCCCAATATGCGCCGCCATAGATCGTCTTGAACCGGTAGCGGCCGTTGGCGACCTCATAGTCGGCGCCAAGCAAACCGACGGGGATCGGCTTGGGCTCATAGAGCCGCTCGCCGCCGCCTGAGAAGCTGTGACCGACGGACAGTTCGCTGAGCATCATGCGAATTACCCGGTTCAAATCGCCGCGGCTCGCCAGGTGGGGAAGGAGCTCCTCGTACTTCATCCTCACCGCGTTCCAATCAGCTCCGTGCATATTGGGCGCGTAGAAGTAATCGCGGTTGATCCGCCAGGCCTCGCGGAAGATCTGGCCCCACTCGGCCCGCGGCTCGACCGGCACGGACACTGTTTCCAGCTTGAGCGCGCCGTCTCCTTTGGTGAACTTGCCGGCGTTGACGATGCCCAGGACGACCGGTCCCTCGGGAGGTTCACCGGGCTGGCCATCACCACCCGGGCCGGCGACCTGATAAAGGACCTTCTTGCGGTCGGTCGACAAGGAGAAAGACTCGATCCCCTCGGCGAGCGTCTCTTCCTCGCGGGTCTTCAAGTCAAACCGCTTGAGCGATGGACTCCCGCGGCCGGTACGGCCTCGCAGTGGTACTCCTCCCGCGCGGCGGATGTAGTAAACCTGCCCTTCATTACCTGCCGCCAGGTTTTCAAGGTGGCCTGATTCGATCGGCAGCGGCACAACCCGTCCGGCGATCCCTTCCAGGTCGATCACAACCGCCGGTTTATCCTGAGCCGTCGGGCTCTTCGCCTGATCCTTGTCCTTGTCCGGGCCCTTCTCTCGATCTTTCGAGGCTTTCTCACTCTTCGTCTTGGAGTCTTGAGTCTTCTTGTCCTTGGCCGCTTCCGCGGCTGTTTCCTCATCGCTTTCCCTCAGGAGCGGGTTGGGCGTTGCGCTGGCCAGCGTGACCAGGTAAACCGAGGCGTTTGCTCGCATGTCGGTGTTGGACTGGTCGAACCAGTTCTTGACCGGTCCCGCGTCGGTCGAGGCGAGGAAGTAGAGGTACTTGCCGCTCGAATCGAAGACCGGCGCGAACGCCTCGATGAGACCGTCGGTCAAAGGGTGAGATTGGTCCGGTCCGAGCGCATACAGTCGGATCGTTTGAAACCCGGCCCGGTTGGTGAGGGTGTAGGCCAGCCATTTCGAATCGGGGGACCAGGCGCAGCTCAAGGTATTGATCGGGCCGTAGATCGGCTCGGCGGCGACCCGCGTAACCGCACCGCTGCCCAGATTGATCCAATAAATGGTCCGCGCATTGTCGATGAAGGCGATCTTCCCGCTGTCAGGCGACCAGACCGGTCTCTCGTAGAAGCCGGCTCCCTTCAAGGGGTACGAACGGCCTTCGCCCTTGCCGTCCTGAGGACGCACCACAAGGGCGTATTCTCCCGAAGCGTCGGAAAAATAGGCGATCGATTTGCCGTCCGGTGACCAGACCGGCGAGCGCTCGTGTGCGCCGGGCGTCCGCGTGAGGTTGCGCGGGTCTCCTTTCTTGACCGGGACGGTGACGATCTCGCCTCGATACTCGAGCACGGCCCGCTTGCCGCTGGGTGAGATGCCGAAGTTCCGGACGTGCGTCGCGCCCGTGGCGTAGCGGGGTCGGGGCTCGGTCAGGTCGGCGGCCACGCCGATCTCGAGCCGCCGTGACTTGCCGGCGCCCGGATCGAAGAGATGAACCCACCCCGCCTGTTCGTAAATCACCTTGCCCGCACCGGAGGAGGCGCTGGCGATCGGGAAGGCATCGTGGTCGGTGTGGCGTGCGACTTTCTTCGAGTCTCGATCAAACGAATAGAGGTTGAACTCGCCGTCGCGATCCGAGAGGAAGTACACGGTATCGCCGATCCACATCGGCTGGGTGTCGTTGCAACCGTCCGCGGGCTTGGCGACTTCTTCGTGCGACAGGTCGTCCAGCTTGAGGATCCAGATCCGGGACGTGGTTCCACCTCGATAATTCTTCCACTGGCGCCAGGCTTCCGCAAGAGGCGTATACGCCAGGTATTTCCCATCCGGCGAGATCGCTCCCATGTCGGCGGTCGGGACCGGGACCGTCTGGGGAACGCCTCCCGTGACGCCGAGGGTGAAGAACTGGGCATGCCGGCGCGTGAACACCGCGCGCTGCGAGCTGAACAGAACTTTGCCGTCAGGGGTAAACCCGCGCACGACGTCCTCGCCGGGGTGCCAGGTCAGCCGCGACGGTTCGCCTCCCTCCGTGGGGATCACGTAGACGTCCACGTTGCCGTCGTAGCTGGCCGAGAAGGCGATGTGCTTGCCGTCCGGCGCGAAGTACGGGTTCCGCTCCTCGCCTGGGTGCGACGTCAACCTCCTCGGGTTGGAGCCGTCCGAGCCGGCCACCCAGATGTCATCGGCATAAACAAACGCGATCTTCCCCTCCGTGATCGCCGGAGTGGACAGGAGCCGCGTGTCGGCTGTGTCCAGCGCACGCGCTGTTGTCGGAAACAGAGCCACCCCGATCGCAAGAGCCACTGGTGCCAGTAGGTTGATGTATCGCCGCGCCATCGTGTGTTCCTCAGGTGCCGTCGGGTTCAGCTCGGTTCGTCGTCGCATTCCGGTTTACCGCGCGCTTCGATTATGAGCGAGTCGCCGGCTCGGGGCGAGACCCCAGCGTGGATCGGAGGCAGGATAGACCCGCCCTTGCAGCCCAGGCCAGGTTGCCGCAAGATTTACATCCCATTCGACACTCTGCCCGAGTTGAAGCCGCTCACCCAGCCGGTGTTGGAATTGAGCCGCTGGTACGCTCAAGAAACCCTGGGCAAGACACTCAACCAGGCCGCCCACGACGGCCAGCAGGCGTTCATCCTGTTCGACGAGCGCCAAAACATCGATGCCTGGTCGCCTCAGCTCAAGTTCCTGGTGGATCAAAACCCGGTCCGCGTGTTGGTGACCGGCAGCTCGGCCCTCCGAATCGAGGCGGGACAGGATAGTCTTGCCGGCCGCATCACCACGATGGAGATCGGACCGCTCTTGTTGCGGGAAATCGCCGAGTTCCGCGGTTTGGGCGCCCTTGAGCCGTTCTCGCAGCACAACGGCCTCGACGCGCTCAAGTCGAAGCAATTCTGGCTCGATCTGCGACAATTCGGCGGGGAAATGAACCGGCAATACCGCGACGAGGCGTTCCGCGCCTTCGCCGACCGCGGTGCGTTTCCGGTGGCTCACAAAGATCCGTCTCAACCCTGGGAGAGCCTCGCCGAGACGCTGAACGAGACGGTCATCCGCCGGGCGATCCGCCACGACCTGCGCCAGGGATTGAGAGGGAAGAAACGCGACGAAGGCTTGCTCGAGGAAGTCTTTCGCCTGGCATGCATTGATGCCGGCCAGGCTCCTTCACAAGCGTTCTACATGAGCGAGCTGCTGTCTTCTCAAGGGGCCGGCCTGAGCTGGCAGCGCGTGCTGGCTTACCTGCGGTATCTCGACGACACGCTCCTCGTGCGCTTGATCAACCCCCTGGAGCTGAGGCTCAAGAAAAACCGAGGAGCAGCCAAGCTTTGTCTGTGCGATCACGTCCTGCGAGCCTCCTGGCTCCGCGAGGTTGTCCCTTTGACGCCGGACGGGCTCCAGGCCGATCCGAACATGACCGACCTGGCCGGACATGTCGCCGAAAGCGTTGTCGGGGCTTTTTTCCGCTCGATCATCGGATTAGGACTTTACCATTTCCCCGCGCGTGGCGCGGAGTGGGAGGTCGATTACGTGCTGACCGTCGGTAATCAGCACATCCCCATCGAAGTCAAGTACCGGCGCCGCATCGATCACCAGGATTCGCGCGGGCTCCGCGCCTTCATGGAGAAGTCGCATTACAACGCGCCGTTTTCCTTGATGATCACGCTGCTTGACGAACCCGCCTCGGAGGACCCGCGAATCATCTCCTTGCCTCTCCCCACGATGTTGTTGATGCGCTGACCCGGTCCACTCCCGATGGATGAAGATGTGCGTCTCGGATTCGTGGTGATCGCGCCAGTGCTCGAGAAACGCCACATGCTCGGCCGGGATCCGCAACAGATCCGCCCCCGTTATCTGAGCGGGTGATGCGCCGTACGATGCGAGCGTGGCGTCGCCCCCGATGTGCAGCCAACTCGAAAGCGCTCGGGGATGCCCCGCGCGCGCGTCCAGGAGCACCTGGAGGAGCATCTGGTCGTGGTTGCCCAGGAGACGGATCAAGCTGCATTGTCCTTCGAGCGCGATTAATCGCTCCAGCACTCCTCGGCTGTCCGGACCGCGGTTGACATAATCGCCCAGTGCGACGATCACGTCATCGGCTCCAGGCTCGATCACCGTCAGCAATGTTTCTAAGGCTCGCGAACAACCGTGGACGTCGCCGATGGCAATGGTTCGAGACGGCATGATCTCTCCGCAAAACCAAGATTTCCCCGGGAGGTTCTCTCATGATACCCACTGCGATCCCCGCTGCTCCTCGCGTTCCTCGCCGCGCGGGCTCGGACCGCCGATCGCGAGGACTTGCACCAGGAGGTCTGGCGGCGGGCCTGGCATCCCGCCAAGGACCAGCTCAAGAACTGCGTGGAGCGAGCTCTGGGATGAGACTGATCGCGCTGGAAATCCCCGACGACGCGTCGGACCTGGCCGGCTGGCTCGAAGGCCACTTGGTGGGCCTGGAGTTATCCGCACTCGTCGCCGAGCTTGAGGCGGTGCATGGTCAAGCCCAGGGCCACGGCTCCGCCCAGCCGCCATTCTCCCTGGAGACGATCCTGGGGAACCAGCGCGACGCCGTGCTCGCGGGCGGGCTTGTATCCCTGCCACCCGATCACTTGCGGCAGTTGCTCCGCCATCCCCGGCTCTTGCTCGACTTGCAGGAGCTGATCCTGATCTCGGGCCGGCCCTACTGGCACCGGCGTGCGGAATCAATCTTGGAGCAAGCCCCGGCCTCAGAACAAAAGGCCGCCGTCGACCGCGGCTGGGATTGGTTGACGGCCAGCGTGATCGAACATCCCACCGTGTCCGTCCCGATCCGCGCCGGCGCGGTCCACTCGCCGGCATCGGTAACTCGACCCCGATCGGGATCCCGATGGCGCTCGCTTTCGGTGGCTTCCTTGGCAGCGGCCGCCGCGGTCGTGCTTGTGGTCTTCGCCGTCTCCCGGTGGCCAAGCTGCGATCGAGCTGGGAACGGACCACCTGGACCCAGCGTAGCCTCGTCATCGGGGTGGGGCTGGAACCGCCCCGACGCGCTGCCCCAGGACCTGCCGCGCAACGCTTATCTCAACCACCTCGCCGATGGGGCGCAAGCCTGGTTCAAACAGCGCCCGGATGACCCGGTCGCCCTGGCTAAACGAATCACCGAGTTCCGCCAGGGCTGTTCAGTGTTGATCCAATCCCCGCACAAGCCGCTGCCGGCCGACGACCGCACCTGGCTCGTCGAGAAGTGCCGCGCCTGGATGGGCAAGCTCGACGCCCATTTGGCGGCACTCGAGTCTGGGCAAGACGCGCTCAAGGTCCGGGGAGAAGCGGATGAGACGATCAACACGCTGATCGCGGCGTTGCGCGAACGGGCGCGCGGAATCGCTTGAGAACACCTGGCCACACAAATTCAACGTCGGCACTACTCGATCTCGATTCGATAGCTGATCAACCAGAGATCCAGTTGCTCGAGGCGGTCTTTCCAGCGTGCTTTGAACGACTTCATCCACTGGCGATTCTTGGCCGAGTCGGGCAGATCCACCACGATCCGAACGAGATCGTCCCGATAGAGGACGCCGGCATGGCGCCAGTGGCCTTCGACCTTCTGGGTCTCGTAACTGGCGGCTCCAAAGCGATCGACGACCTCCAGCACAGCTTCGGCGAGCCATGTCGGCGACACCGCCCTCCCGTCATTAAACTGGAGGGGTAGCAGCACCTCGAAGCGCCGCCATTTGCTGCTCATAGGTCGTCTTTCCACGCACGGTGAAGGGAATACTCTGGTCGGCGAGCGCCTCGAGGGCCGCTTCGGGAACAAGATGCTCGCCTGACCGAAGCACCCGCCCTGAAAAGCGACCGATTAAGAAGGCGAGCGCTCGCTTCTCGGTCTCTCGATCATCGAATGTGATGGTCACCATTGGGTGCTGCCTCTTCTCCTCGATACGGCGCCCTTTGACGGCAATCGATCCGCGGACCGGCTCGGACACCAGAGTCAGTGTCAGTATAGTCGAGACGGCTTCCTTCTGAAAGCAAAAACGGCTTTGCTTGACACAAGCTTTCGCGGCTCCGCCGCTTCGCTCGTGGTCTTCGCCGTCTCCCGATGGCCGGGCCGCGATCGAGCTGGAAACGGACCACCCGGGCGAGCGTAGCCTCGTCATCGGGGTGAGGCTGGAACCGCCCCGATGCGCTGCCCCAGGACTTACCGCGCAACGCTTACGGTTGAGGAGTGAAAGCCCCAAGCGAGGGCGAACAGCGCACAGAAAACGCTGCTTGGGATCGTCATTAGCGTCATTAGCGTCAGCCCCTTGCTGGCATTGGAGTTACGTCATGACGCTTGTTCTTCTCCTGCGTCATTAGCGTCAGCCCCTTGCTGGCATTGGAGTTACGTCGTGACACCCTTTTTCTCCGTCCAACCAACTCGTCGAAGCAAATTCCTATGTAGCTATAACTTACGTGTGGTGGCGCTTCGTTTTCGCACGATTTGTCTTCGTCATGGTGATCACACGGCTTGTGAGGTTTCTGTCGAAAATAGTGTGAGGATGGGCTCAGTGCGATCGGCGTCTGGCGGAAAATCTGCTTTCGTATGCGGAATCATGTTCAGGCCCGGGAGAACGCCGTCGATAATAGGCTGTCGGCGTTCTGCTTCAGCTTTCTTTAGCGAGAAAATATCTCCGACTCTGGGCAAGCTCGCGCGACGTCCCCGATTGCCGGCGAAGACGGCATGTGTGTGCGTAGTCCAGGACAGAGACTTGAGCAAGCTGGTCGATGGCCTCGGTTGCGAGCGATCGCAGCCTTGCAGGTAGTCCACAGGG
>JBIOJM010000233.1:0-16541 GCA_044450785.1 Isosphaerales bacterium | reverse complement strand
CTATTACACCAAGCGAAACAAGCTCTTCAATGCATACAACAACCTGGATTTCCCTCTTTCACAAGTCGTCCGGCGCGATCGAGTCACGGGTGACGAAGACACGATCACAAGTGCCCCCGGCAGCGCCTTTCGGCCTCTGCTTTCACCCGACCAGACCAGGCTGGTTTACGGCACTCGGGTCGATAACCAGACTGGCCTGCGGATCCGCGACCTGGCAACCGGTGAGGAGCGGTGGCTCAAGCTCCCGGTGCAGCGGGACGAGCAAGAATCGCGCTTTACCCGAGATCTGATCCCCGGCTTCGCTTTCTCTCCCGATGGCAAGCATGTGCTTGCGGCCTATGGCGGCAAGATTCACCGGCTCGACGTCCAGACCGGCGCGGACCAGGTGATCCCCGTGTCGGTGCATGTCTCTCAGCCGGTCGGCTCACGGCTGAACTTCCCGGTTCGGGTGGATGACGGCCCGGTCAAGGCGCGGCTCATCCAGGAGCCCCGGTGCTCGCCTGACGGCAAACGGCTCGCGTTCTCGGCCCTGACGAAGCTCTACCTCGTGGACCTGCCCGACGGCAAGCCCCGCCAGCTCTCAGCCGGCGATACTCGCGAGTTTCACCCGGCCTGGTCGCCCGACGGCAAGTCGCTGACCTACGTCAACTGGGCGCCGGAGGGGGGGCACATCTGGAAGCGATCCGGCGCCGGCCGGGGCGCGCCCGAGCGCCTCACGCGTGTTCCCGCATTCTATCGCGATCCGGTCTGGTCGCCCGACGGCAAGCGGATCGTGGCTCTCCGCGAACCGCGCCGCGAACGCAACGAAAACGCGTTCGACTCGGGGACCGGGCTCGATCTCATCTGGGTCCCTTCCGATGGAGGCGACACCACTCTCATCAGCCCGGCCCGCGGCGCCAGTCGACCCCACTTCGCCCAGGAATCCGACCGGATTTACGTGACCACACCCCAGGGCTTGGTATCGATGCGATTCGACGGCACCGACCGCCGCACGCATATCAGTGTGACCGGCAAGGCCGCGTACTCACCGAATCAGCCGCATCATGCCGATGAGATCGTGATTCGACCCGACGGGCAATGGGTTCTGGCACGCGTGACGAACCAGCTCTATGTGCTGGCTCTGCCGAATTTCGGCGGCGAAACACCCAAGGTCGCCGTACACGAACCTACGGTTCCATTGAAGAAGCTGACTGACATCGGAGCGGACTACGCCTCCTGGACCGACGGTGGGAAAACGATCACGTGGGCCATCGGCTCCAGCTTCTTCCGCCTGCCCTTCGATTCGGTCGCGTTCGAGCCCTTGAAGAGCGGCGAGGAAGAGAAGGGCGAAGACAAGGACAAGGGCGATTCCGACAAGAAAGAACAGAAGCCAAAGCCCGAAGAAGTGGCCGTCGTGGTCGAGCGGCCGAGGCACCGGCCGCGCGGCACGATCGTGCTGCGCGGCGCCAAGATCATCACGATGAGGGCAGACGAGGTCATCGCCTCGGGCGAGGTCGTGGTGACCGACAACCGGATCGTGGCCGTCGGGCCCAAGGGCTCGGTCGAAGTGCCCGAGGGAGCGAAGGTCATCGATGTATCAGGGACGACCATCGTGCCTGGCTTCGTCGATACCCATGCCCACTGGTCCGTGCGCCATGGCGTGCTCGACTTGCAGACCTGGAGCTTCTTCGCCAACCTCGCTTACGGGGTGACCACGGGGCGAGACCCGCAGACCGGTACGAACGACATGTTTGCCTACCAGGACCTGATCGATACCGGCGATCTCGTGGGCCCGCGCGCCTTCTCCACCGGACCGGGCGTCTTTTCAGACACCGACTTTCAGTCAGCCGAAGAGGTCGAGTCGGTGGTGGCCCGTTACAAGAAGTACTACCGTACGAACACCCTGAAGTCTTACATGATCGGCAACCGCCGTCAGCGCCAGTGGATGATCGAGGCCTGTCGCAAGAACGAAGTCATGCCGACCACGGAGGGGGGCCTGGACCTGAAGCTGAACCTGACGCACGCCCTCGACGGCTTCAGTGGCAATGAACACAGCCTGCCGGTCGTTCCGCTATTCGCCGACGTGGTCAAGCTCTTTGCAAGTACGGGCATCTCTTACACACCGACCCTGCTGGTCGCGTACGGGGGCCCGTTCGGCGAGACCGACTTCTTCACCTCGACCGCCATTCATGACGACCCCAAGATCCGACGGTTTATCCCCCATCAAATCCTCGACGCCAAGGTGCGGCGCTCGGCCTGGTTCAGCAAGGAAGAGCACGTCTATCCCTTGATCGCCGCATCGGCGGCCAAGGTGGCCAGGGCGGGCGGGCGCGTCTGCATCGGCAGCCACGGCGAGATGCAGGGGATTGGCTACCACTGGGAGATGTGGGCACTGGCGAGCGGCGGCTGGCAGCCTCTGGAGGTCCTCCGTGCAGCCACGTTACACGGCGCCGAGGCGATCGGCTATGCCCAGGATCTCGGCAGCCTCGAAGCCGGCAAGCTCGCTGATCTCGTCGTGCTGCCGAACGACCCCCTCAAGGACATTCACAATACAAGCTCGATCCGCTACGTAATGAAGAACGGCGAGCTTTTCGAAGGGGATACTCTCGACCGGATCTGGCCGGACAAGAAGTCGCTCCCAAAGCTGTGGTGGTGGGAAGAGAAGCCGGCGAAGTGAAGCCGGTCGCTTCGCCTTGCGGCGGAAGGCCGACCGGCGGCGTTGATGGATTGTCCTTCGGGCGGTGGTCACTCCTCCGATCGGGGTAGAGGGAACCCGAGTGTCCGGGATCTCTCGGCGGGCGCGCCCGACTCGAGCCAGGCAATGGATGCCTCGTGCGGCATGTTCGGGTTTACCCAGCAAATCGACAGCACTTCGGACAACTTGGAGGCATGGTCTCGTCCTCGCGAAGCGAGACTGGTGTTTGTTCCATTCCTCTTTGATGGGAGTTGTCAGCACCATGCGATGGCAAAGATTGAGAACCGCCAGCAGGAACTCGCAGCAGTTCTGGGCGGTAGGGTGCTTCGACGTGTCCCCTGCCGCCCTGGCAATTGAGGCGTCGATGACGAGCAGGCGGGAGGGGACCTTCGCCACGCGGATTAACTCCCCGCGAGCTGGGCCTCGGCGGCCGAGAGATAACGGCTTTCGGTCTTGAGTGCGACCTCGTCGAACTCTTCTGGCCAGTCGCCGAACCGGCCGGCCCCGTCGAGTTCGGCGCTTTCGATTCGAGTGGTTCCAGTCTTCTGGTTGCGAATGAACCAGTTCAGTCCGACGAGTTCCGGGGCGATCACTCCCTCGGCGACGAGTGTCTGTACGGCGAGCAGAATCAGCGAGCTGTGCGTTTCTGCCACGACCCGCACCCCGCGTGTCGCGGCATTGACCAGGAGTCGAGCCATCGCTACCTGGGCGCGCGGGTGCAGGTGAATCTCGGGTTGCTCGATATAAACAAGCTCCCCCGGGCGGGCAACTCGCAGCGCAACCACGACGGGCAGCGTCTGGGAGACGCCGAGTCCCATGTCGGCGATACTGACGAGGTCTCGAGCACCACCCTGCTTGGGACGCGGCATGCGCCCAACCTGAATTTCGACCTGGGTATCAGCAACGCGTTTCGCCTCGATCTTCCAGGTGAGACCAAGCAATCTGAGGTCATCGCTGAGGTCTTTGATTTTTTCTGGCGACTCGGAATTCCAGTGAGCAATCAAGCTCGCGACATAGTTTTCAAAGGTTCCCGGAAATGTCTGTCCGACCGCGGTGACAGGATAGGTCCTCTCGGGATTGCCCCGCAGACCCGGCAAGTGAACGACTTCCATGATACGGTTAACGATTCCTTCGAAAGCCTGGCTGCGTGGAGAAAAAACCGAGGGGAGCGAGAAACCCTCAGATGAAGGAGGCAGTTCTTTTGGAAGATACACAATTTCGAGAAAAGATCGCGACCTTCTGATTTCGCTTTGCGACCTTTCCAGTTGGTGTTCATAAAGTTTGGCGGCTTCAGGATGAGGCTTGAGTCTATCGCGCAGAAACGAAATAGCATCATTAATCAATGTTCTTTCTGAAAGTTTGAATTTATTAACATTCAAATAATATAATGTATATTGTATTCCCAATTGTTTCTGCTTCTTGTTCCAATTGAACGCTAGACCGATTTTCGCTTTGCTGGATGCGCCGACAGTGATGACGAATTGCTTGGAGTGACCGGTGCTCGAATGCAACGGCCAAAACTGGCTGACTGAAGTAAACTTGGCGTTCGGACCGTTGAGGAGGAGAGGACCGGGATCGTATTGTGCGTGCAGGGTCTGCTTGAGCAGCAGGAGCGGCTGCATCATACTCGACTTCCCGGAGCTGTTTGCGCCTGCAAGCAGCGTCAGGGGCCGAACGTCGATCGTCTGCTCGTCCGAAATCGACTTGAAACCCGCAACGGAGAGCGTCGTGATCGTATTTGGACCCGGACTTGATTCTTGGGAATTCCCATTCGATTTCGACATACGGTAAAGCCTCTCGATCGACGATTCGCGGTTCCCTCCGAGTCATTATCCCAAGAACCGCTGCGAGTCGGTAGTCATTCAAGGTTCATCCAAGGGAGACGATCCCGTGCAGATGCTCGAAGGCGACAAAGACGCAGTACCCAGCAGGCGAACGATTTTGAAGTGTCTGGCAGGCCTCGGAGTCGGCACCGTGACGTTCCGCCGCGCTCTGGCTGCGCAAGCGGTCCAGGCCGGCACGGTCACACCCGAGATGATCAAGCAGGCCGAATGGATCGCCGGTCTGGAGCTGACCGAGGAGGAGCGCGCCAGCACGGCCCGGTCCGTGGTGCGGAGCCTGCGGTCGTTCGCCGACCTCCGCAAGGTCGACGTCGGCTTCGACGTGCCGCCGGCCCTCACGTTCTTCCCGACTCCACCGCGCCCGTCGGGCGGTATCCGGCGCAACCAGGCGCAGCCGTCTGAAACTCCCACGGCCCGCCGGCCTGATTCCGCCGAGGAGCTCGCCTTTCTGCCGGTCACCGCGCTCTCCGCCTTGATCCGGAGCCGCCAGGTGAGCTCGATGGAGCTCGCCAAACTCTATCTCGCCCGGCTCAAGCGATTTGACCCGCTCTTGATGTGCGTCGTGACGCTCACCGAGGACCTCGCGCTCAAACAAGCGGCCCAGGCCGACCACGAGATTGCAGCCGGGTCGTATCGCGGGGCGCTGCACGGCATTCCCTGGGGAGCCAAGGACCTGATTGCTTACCCCGGCTACCCGACGACCTGGGGAGCGACGCCGTTCAAGAACCGCGTGATCGATGTGAAAGCGACCGTGGCGGCTCGTCTGGAGGAGGCGGGGGCCGTGTTGCTGGCCAAGCTGTCGCTGGGCGCGCTGGCGCAGGGAGACCTCTGGTTCGGCGGCAGGACGCGCAGCCCGTGGGACCCGCGGACCGGGTCGAGCGGCTCGTCGGCCGGCTCGGCCTCGGCGGTGGCGGCAGGTCTGGTGGGCTTCGCGATCGGCAGCGAGACCCTGGGCAGCATCGTCTCCCCGTGCCGCGCCTGCGGCGCTTCGGGGCTGCGTCCGACGTTCGGCCGGGTCAGCCGGCACGGCTGCATGACGCTTTCCTGGTCGATGGACAAGCTCGGGCCGATCGCCCGGTCGGTCGAAGACTGCGCACTGGTGCTCGACGCCATCCACGGCGCCGACGGACTCGATCAAGCCGCCGTCGATTCGCCTTTCCAGTGGCCGCCCAAGGTCGCCTTCGATCGCCTCAAGGTCGGCTACATCGAGGAACGGAGCCGACCGACGGAAGATCGGGAGGAGCTCAAGGTCCTGCGCAAGCTCGGCTTCGACCTGGTGCCGATCACGCTCCCCGACGACCTGCCTGTCGATGCCATCACGCTCATGCTGGGCACCGAGGCCGCCGCGGTCTTCGATGAACTGACGCGGAAACATATCACGGAGGGCTTGAACACCTGGCCCGACACGTTTCGCAACGGACAGTTCGTCCCTGCCGTCGAGTACCTCCGCGCTGCCCGCGTTCGGACCAAGCTGATGAAGGCAATGGCCGAGAGGATGGCGGCCGTCGACCTCTATGTCGGCTCCGGCCAGGACCTGCCGATCACCAACCTGACCGGCCACCCGACTGCCGTCTTCCCCCTGGGATTCCGCGATCGCGATGGTCGATCGAGGCCCGGCTCGGTGGCGCTGACCGGACGGCTCTACGACGAGACAACCCTCATCGCCGTGGCCCGCGCCTTCCAGCAGGCGACCGGCGACCACCTCCGGCGCCCGCCGCTGGAGCTTTATCTGGCCGCGGAGAAGAGCGGGAAGGAACCGGAGAAATCATAGTCGAACTGTTCGGCCTCCAGTGGACTGGGAAAAAACGACCATCATCAGGGGTCCGATGTGA
The DNA here is from genome assembly GCA_044450785.1 of Isosphaerales bacterium. Taxonomy (GTDB): domain Bacteria; phylum Planctomycetota; class Planctomycetia; order Isosphaerales; family Isosphaeraceae; genus JBIOJM01. The sequence continues at coordinate 10,194 of JBIOJM010000233.1, read as the reverse complement.
CCTCCAGCACTCGCCCCCCGACTCCATATCCCGCGCTCCCCGGCCCGACTGTCTCCGTCTGCCGGCAGTATTCGACGACGTACAGCTTTCCCCCGGAGAGTGCAAGGTCGATCGGCCGTGCGAGATGGTCGAGGAACCGCTCGGAGCGAGCGACGAGGACGCCGTCGTTCTCTTCAAGCTTGATATTCAACACGTCGAAGCCGATTCGGTTGTAATTGACCAAGTTGCCGAAGCGCGCCAGGAAAAAGCTATTCTCGTAGCGTTTGGGGAGCTTGCCGGTGCGGTAGAAGATCAGTCCGCCGGGCGCGGAATGGGGAGCCAGGCTGTACAGGGGAGTGATCCCGAGCAGCCCGCCCGGGCCGAGGTTTTTGATCGGCGGTTCGAATTTCAAGCCGTTCGGAGGGCGAGGGCTGTCGGGATAGGCCGGGATCTCCCCATTGCCGAAGAAGTACGGGAAGCCGTAGTGCTTCCCACGCTCGATGTGGTTGAGCTCTTCAGGGTGATCGGCCATCGGGCCGTGCTCGGCGTCGATCAGGCGGCCACGGTCGTCCCAGTCGAACCCGAAGGGGTTGCGGTTGCCCCGCGAGTAGACTTCCGGGGCCTGCTGGCCGCGCGCCGGGTCGAAGCGGAGGATGCACGCGGTGAACTCTCCGCCGGGCATGCCAGGACCGCCCGGCACCTCGGGATCGGGGGCCTCCCCGGATCGACTGATCATTGCCTCGTTGCCCGGCTCGCCGTGATCGGTCCGCGAGCCGCTTCCGAGGTAGATCATCCCGTCGGGCCCTTGCGCGATCCGGCCAGCGCCGTGATTGAAGCCCCCGACCCCGTAGGGGTAATCGAACCGCGTCCAGAGCGTCGGCGCCGTCGGGAGGCCCTCCTTGCCGAGGGGGGTCGTTCGGTAGAGGCTCACGCGGTTGGTGTAGACTTTCCCGGGGATCTGGACGTTGGCGACGATGTAGAGCCGGCCCTCGCGGTCGAAGGTCAGTCCCAGGCAGAGCGTGGCCCGGAGCGTGATCGGCGAATTGACGAGCGTGGCGTCGACCGGAAGCGGGATGTTCACGTCCTGCTGCCTGGGCTGTTCGATGTAGTCTTTCCCGGTCAGGACGCGCCTCTTGGTGCCGGCCTCCGCGTCGAGCAGGTTGACGTCGCCGCCCCCGCCCAGGACGTAGAGCCTACCCGTGACCGGGTGGGCCGCGATCCGGACGGGCTCCTGATCTCCGTCGCCGAAGCTCGAGATCACGCGCACCCGGGTCCCTTCCGGCGCCGTCGGGACCGGCAACGGGTCGCGCGAGGAATCAGCGCGGGCCCATCCTCCTCCGGGGCCGATAGCGATGGCGGTGGACGCCAGGATCGGAACGATCTTCCGCCACGCCCACGTTGCCTTCATAGGAGAATTCCCTGCCCGATGAGTTTGCCCTAGACGTCAGCACGCTTCCGCCGGGGCAACAGATCATTCTACCGAGCTGGCTTGATATTGGCGACGCGTCTCTTTCTTGCTGCACGCTACCCTTGAAATCCATGCAATTCTTGGTATGGTTCAGAAAAGTATGTCAAGATTTCGCAGAATTCTTGGCTATTCAGCACACCCTTTGTGGGCCTGACCAACGACGAGTTTCGCGACCTTTTGTAGCGGCACCAAAGCATGCGCAGGGTTGAGGGATACTCGCTTTGGCTGGGCCATGTCGGTGATGTCCTCGATCATCGAGGCATCCTCGCGACGGGCATCCTCGCCGTCGTCGACCTTGCGCTCAACGAGGCGCCCGCGTCGCTCCCACGCGAGTTGGCCTATTGCCGTTTCCCACTGCTCGACGGCCCGGGAAATCCGCCGTGGCTGCTGCGGGCCGCGGTCGAGACGGTGGCGTACCTGTTGCGCTCCGGCACTTCCACGCTGGTCTACTGCGGCGCCGGCATGAGTCGCTCACCCTGCATCGCCGCGGCAGCCGTCGCGTTGGTCCGCGGACTCCCTGCCGACGAGGGGCTTGTGCTCGTCTCGCAATCGGGCCCGGCGGATGTGTCGCCGGGGCTATGGTCGGAGGTTCGAGCGATCGTCCCTTGATCGAATCTCGGACGCCTCCATCACTCCACGACCATCTCCCCATTCATCACCATCCAGTGGCCCGGGAACGTGCAGAGATACGGATAACGTCCCGGCGTGGCGGGGGCGCGGAAGTAGATGGTGAATTGATCCTGTGGCGCGACGATGTCGGTGTAAGCGAGCACCAGGTCCGTGCGCGGTATGTATTGCCGGGCGGCGGCGTCCGGTTCGGCGATGAACTTGTTGATCAAGGCGCCGACGGCGGCGGTCGAACCTGGTTTCAGGAGCGCCCAGTTGTGCGGGACGGCGTCCGGATTGACGAAGTTGAAGCGAATCGGCTCGCCGGCACGGGCCTTGAAGGACCTGACGGAATAGCTCAAGTTCTGGCCGGCCGCGATCGTGAAAGCGCGGGCGCCCAGGATCTCGCGGCGCCAGGGGTTGGGCGTTGCCGGATGCGACAAGGCGACCATGTCCGCGAGCAGCGGGTGGGCGGCGATTGTCTTGCTGGCCGGATGGTAGCCCGGGAACCCGCTGAACGGGGCCGCAAGCCGGTGGACCGTCGCAAAGAGGTCGATGGCTGGGCCGGCGTCCGGCCGAACGTGAAGCTGAAGTTGATTGACGGGCTGGAGCTCGGGGATCTCGAGAAACAGAGTCCGACCGTCGGCCAGCACATGGGCCGATGCGATTGCGAGGGGATCGTGACCGGGCTGGCCGGGGTGTCGGGTCGATAGCTCCGGCGAGCCGTAACCGGGGCTGTAACGGTAGTTCCAGACCTGGGCAAAATGCCGGTTGAGACGCTCGGCGACATCACGTTCCAATGGCCGGGAGAAGGTTAACAGCACTCCGTTTTCGTGCGCGTGGAACGCGATCGGCAGTTGGACCGGACCCCCAGTGTATCGCACGCGCTGAAAGCAACCGTCGGATGGCGTGTAGGTGCCCCAGCCGGTCATCCCCGACACGTAGAGCTGGCCGTCCACGGGGTTGAACCGTCCACGGTGCGCCCCCGAAAGGAACTCGCCGGGCAAGGGCACGACCGCGCCCTGCGGCTGGCCGCCGACCTTCTCGCGGAGCACGAGAAAATAGGCGCCCATCCCGAACGAAAAGTGGAGTAACCGGCCTTGCAAGGGGCCGAATCGCCCGTCGGGGACCGTAACCTGGCCTCCGCTCGAGTTGTCCAGACCCCGAGGCAGGTACACCAAGGGAACGTCCGGCGCAACCCCGCCGTGCGGTCCTGGGTAGCCGTAGTGACCGCCCGGTCGGATCTCGCAGATCATCGAGGCGGGAACCCACTCCCCCTCCGAGTTAGGGACCGTGACCGTGCCGTCCGGGGCCAGTCCGAGACCATCCGGGTTTCGAAAGCCGGTCGCGAGCGTTTCGACCGACTTTCCGTCGGCGGAGATTCGCAGCAGACCCAGCTTGCTCGACGCCGTGTAAAAGCGCCCGCCCGCGTCGCGCTCCAGTCCGCTCAAGAAATCGTGACCGGCTGTCGAGGTCTCATAAGCATTACAAAAGCACTCGTAAAAATCGGCCTCGCCGTCACCGTTGAGGTCGTGGAGGCGGGTGATCTGGTCTCGGCCCAGCACGTAGACTTGACCACCGGCGACGACCAACCCGAGGGCCTGATGCAAGCCGGAGGCGAATCGCCGCCAGCGAACTCGTTCCAGCGATTGGTCAAGCCCTTCGACGCGCCACACGTCGCCTTGCACGGTACACAACATCGCCGTGCCGTCGGGGAAGAAGTCGTGGCCGCTAAAGAACAGCAGGGCGTCCCACGGATTGTGGAACGGCGGCTCGATCGTGTCCACCACGTAAGGCCCGGCCGCATTGGGGCCGAGCTTCCCGCGGGTCGTGAAGACTTGCGGCCACTGGGCGAGTCCGCCACGGGTCAAGGGCCGTAGCGGGTGCTCGGTTGCAGGGGCGACAACCCGAGTGAATCGGCCATCCTCGACCCAGGGGGCGTCCAGCAGCTCCGTGTCGCCGATCCGGTAGGCGAACACGACCCTCTTCCCCTGGCGGTAAAACCCGTGGTAAACGAACGGTTTGCCGGGCTTCTTACCCTCCGGCCTGGGCAACGGCGTCCCGTCCAGAATGAGACCGTCCATCAGGCCGTGGCGCACCGAAGAGAACTTGACGAATCCCCCGCCCCAGAGAGCCTCATAACAGAGCGTCTCGGGGTTGAAGCAGACGGCCCGTTCGCCTCGATCGCCGAGCCGCACGCAGACCCCCTTCTTGACTGTCACGCTCGCACCACGGAAGACGCCGCCGAGGACGGTCCCCAGATCGGTCTGATTCCAGCGTCCATCGGCCCAACTGTCCTCGTTCTGGTTGCCCCAGTGGCCCGCCCGCCCCCCGTCGAGCCCGGGGAACTGCGGGAGCAAAAGCGGCACGCTCGGCTGCTTCGAGAAATACTCCGCCTCCTTGGCGTAAAAGTCGTAAATCCGTTCGCGGTTGACCGGCCGTTGCCAGCCCGGCCATTGGTCCGGACGTAGCGGACTCCGGTCGAAAGAAAAAGGAGCCGGAACTGGTGAATGTCGGACCAGGTGGCCGGCCGCAGTTCCTCCAGGGTGACCCAACACCATCAAGAAGCGGACCAGATCTCGCTTCTCTTGGGTGGACATCGCGGCCGCCAGGCCATCGGGCATGAGGGTTCCGTCCTGACGGACGTCCGCGATGTCTCCTTTGCGGATCCGGAATCGTTCGTCCGAGCTGGGGTCGCGCAGCATCAGCTCAGCACTGGTCTCGGCGAGCCTGTAGCCTTGCCGGACCTTACCGTCGTTGGTGGCGACAGTGACGGCCGCGTACCCCTCCTTGACCTGGTGCCGAGGCCAGAGGATGGACTCGACGACTTCCTCTGGTTTGAGACAGAGCCCCACGGTCGAAAGGTCCGGACCGGCCAATCCGCCCTGATCGCCGACTCGGTGACAGGAAAGGCAGGCGAACTTTGGCGAAGCGAAGACCGCGGCTCCCAGCGACGGATCACCCTTTTCGCGAGCGTCGTGAACCAGCGTGGCGACCAGCGTGGGGTCGATTGATGTTCCCACCGCCCTGCTGGCCCGACCATCCTGCTTCGCGGCCGCTCCGGACTTGGGGGTCGGGTGCGGTGGCGGCGGGACGGGCGTGCGCGGCCGCGGTCGCGGGCCGGGGGCCCGACCGTCGAGCTGGGGCACCAGCCAGTCCAGGCCGTCGAGGTTGTCTTTCAGGCGATCCTCCGCGTCGTCCATCGTATGGCCGAGGATGCCGATCGTAGCTCGAATTCCGCTGGCCCGGATCACCTTGAGTAGCTCCAGGTCCAGGGAGCCCTGGCCGAGCGGCAAGATCTTTCTCCCGTTCCGGTCTCCGGCGGGGTCCATGCCGTTCAAGTTGAGCACCTTGAGATACGGCATGATCTTGGCGAGCACCGCGGCGAATCGGTCGAGGTGGTCGTGGCCGTGATGAAGGTTGTAAACCAACCCGACGTTGGTGACGCCTTGACCCTTGAGCCGCTCGATGATCGCGATCTGGTTCTCCGGCTCGCCGAACCAACCGCCGTGGTTGTAAAGAGCGAGCGAGCAACCGATCTTGCCGGCCTCCTGGGCAAGCGGACGGAGCTTGCCCGCCGCGGCCTCGACCCGGCGCTCCTGCTCGGGGCCCGTGACACGATCGGCACCGAGGTCGAGCAGGACCCAGAGCTGCGTCTTGATCCGGTGGCGCTCGAGCAAGTCGAGAATGATCCGCGACTCGCGGTTGAGCTCGCCCGGAGCAACCCAGAAGGCGTCGAGACTGATGCCGTGCCGCTTGAGCGCCTCCATCTCGGCGTCAAAGCTCGGGATATGCTCCGCGCGCCAGTCGTAGGCGAACCGCCGGAATCCGAGGCGCTCGAGCATGGCCGCGCGTTCCTCCGGCGTTCGTCTCTTGCTGTCGAAAGGCACGATGCACCAGGCCACGAGGTTTTCGCGAGCAAACAGACTCTTGCCGGTGTCGGGTGATTTCGACTGCGACGGCCGCACGGAGGTGGAAGCCGGTTGCGCAAATGATGACGCCGCCCCGAAGACGCAGCAAAGAAGCAAACAAACAAGCGATTTTGAACGAAATGGCGCGTTTTGGCGGCGTCCTGACAACTCGATAGGAATCATGTTGATTGGCATCGGATGAGGTCGGGCGGGACGGCGGTTGAGGCCCGCGAGGAAGAGCGTCCGGGTTCGATTTCCAGTGCGCGGTTGCTCGCGGCGCTCCTTTGGGTCTATCCTGCAAGCTGAATGCAGCGTATGAGACGCCGATCACGCCGTCAATATCGATGAGGCGATGGCCATGAAGACCGCGCGGGGAGTGAGTGTGATCGCCAGCGGCCGTCTCGTGGATGGGACGGGGGCTCCGCCGGTGCCGGACGCGGCCGTGGTGGTCGAGGACGGCACGATCGCCTACGCCGGGCCCACGCGCGGGGCGCCGGCCGTCCCGTCCGATGCGCGTCGCATCGACGCGCGGGGCGGGACCATCATGCCGGGGCTCGTCGAAGCGCACTTCCATGCCACATACTTCGACGTCGCCGAGCTGGCCGACCTTGATGTCAAGTATCCGGTGGAATACGTGACGATCCTCGCCGCCTGCAATGCCAGGCGGGTCCTCGAATGCGGCTATACCGCCGCCCGCAGCGGCGGCAGCCTGCACAACATCGACGTGTGGCTCAAGAAAGCGATCGACGAAGACCTCATCCCCGGCCCGCGCCTGGCCGCCAGCGGCCGCGAGATTTGCGGCGCCGGCGGCTTGATGGACTGGAATTCCGATCATCTGAAGCTGGGAATGGAAGGGCTCATCTTCTTGATCAACGGCCCCGACCAGGCACGATCGGCCGTGCGCAGGCTGGTCAAGGACGGCGTCGAGTGGATCAAGACTTATCCGACCGGTGACGCGGCCGCGCCCGACACCGCCGATCACCATACGCTCTGCATGACCTTCGATGAGATGGCGGCCGTCGTCGCCGAGGCGCACAACTACCGCCGCAAGGTGACCGGCCACTGCCGTGCGACCCAGGGGATCAAGAACGCGCTTCGGGCTGGGTTCGACTGCCTGGAACACGGCACCTTCATGGACCGCGAGGCCCTCGACATGCTGCTCGAGCGGAACACCCCGGTCGTACCGGCATTGCAGTTCGAGTACGCGAGCATCGAGAAAGGCCCCGGCTTCGGCATGCCGCCCGCGGTCGTCGACGGCCATAAGGAGACTCTCGAAGGTGGGGCTGAAAGCGCCCGCATGATCTTGAGGGCCGGAGGCAGGCTCGGCATGGGCGGGGACTACGGCTTCGCCTGGAACCCTCATGGTGACTATGCCAAGGAGCTGACCTTCTTCGTCCGGTACGTGGGCTTCACACCCCTCGAAACGATCACGTGCGCCACCAGGACCGGCGCCGAGATCATGGGACGCGGTCAGGAGCTCGGCACCGTCGAGCCCGGAAAGATGGCCGACCTCCTGGTCGTGGACGGCGACGTACTCGCGGACATCGCCCTGCTCGAAGATCGTTCGCGCTTCCTCGCGGTGATCCAAGGGGGCGTCATCAAGGCGGGAAGATATCAACAATGACGAGAGACCATCACCAGTTCCCTCGAATTCGAGCAAGGTTCAATCATCCTCGGGAAAATCCTTGAGGAAGCGAGCGCTGTAATTGGTGCCTTCGACCAGATGCTGGCTTTCGCCGGCCTGGTGACCGCGTGGGCCCGGGAAATAGCTATAGAGAATCGGCATCATGTACCGGGTCAAGAACAGGGTGCAGAGCATCGCACCGACGACGACGATGGCCAGGGGCTTCTGCGCCTGCGACCCGATCGATGTGGCGATCGCTGCCGGAAAGAGACCCAGGGCGGCGGTCAAGGAGGTCATGACGACCGGTCGAACCCGTAATTCCGGGCCGCGCAAACACGTCTCCCAGACTGAGTAGCCCCGCGCCCGCATCTGGTTGCAGTACGTGACCAGAAGCACGCCGTCCTGGACGGCGACGCCGAAGACCGACACGAAGCCGACGGCCCCCGAAATGCTGAAATGCGTTCCGGTGATCCAGAGCGCGAAAACACCCCCCATCGCCGCTTCGAGCACGTTGACCATGACCAGCAGACAATCCTTCACCGAGGAAAACATGGAATAGAGCAGCATCATGATCAGGCCGAGCGACAGGGGAATGATCCAGAGCAGGCGATCGTTGGCTTCCTGCATCTGCTCAAACTCGCCGGACCATTTGATATCGTAACCCGGAGGGCGAACGGCCCCGTTCTTGGGATCATCCACCAACCTCATCGCCTCGGCGATGGCCGAGGCCAGGTCGCGGTCGCGCACGCTGAACTTGATCGGGACGAACCGGCGGTTGTTCTCTCGATAGACGTAGGACGCCCCGGCCTTGTGGGCGACCGTATGGGTCAACTGAGAAAGAGGAATCCCGTAGCCAGGACTATCGGCCGAGGCGCCGGGAACATCAACCAGGATCCGGTTGATCACTTCGGGATCGTCCCGCAGGTCCGGAGGCAGCCGTAAGGTGATGTCGAAGAGCTTTTCTCCCTCCACCATTTGGGTGAACGCCTCGCCGCCGATCGCCGCTTGCACGACCTTCTCGACGTCAGCCACATTGACGCCGTGGCGGGCACAGAGCTGACGATCGATCTCGATCTCCAGGTTGGGCTGGCCGACAATGTGGAACAAACCCACGTTCTCGATTCCCGGCACTTTCCTCAAGATGTTGGCGATGCGTTGACCGAGGTGCTCCAGTGTTTGGAGGTCCGTGCCAAAAATCTTGACCGAGTTGGCACCTTTGACGCCGGAAAGGGCCTCCTCGACGTTGTCACGGATGTATTGCGAGAAGTTGAAGTTGATGCCGGGGAAGTCCTTGAATTTCTCCATCAGCTCCTTCTCGATGTCCTCGCGGCTGATCGTCTGCTCCCAGACCCTGTGGCCGAAGAGATACACGGGCCTTTTCCGCCATTCCTCCATCGGTCTCAGGGGCGCGCCGATCTCCAGGTTGAAGAAGCCGGTCACATCCGTGCCGTCGTCGGGCCGGCCGAGGTGAGACACCACCCTGCTGACTTCCGGAACCGAAGCGATCACCTCGCGCAACTGCGGCGCCATCTTGGCCGCGCTCTCGAGCGAGACCGTCCGCGGCATGATCGCCCGAATCCAAAGATATCCTTCCTCGAGGGGGGGCATGAATTCTCCCCCGAGGTGGGGGATCAGGAAGACGGTCCACAGGAACAGCCCCACCATGACCGTGAGAGTCAGAATCCGATGCCTCAGGACCCAACCCAGGGCCCGGAGGTAGCGGAGCTTCATCAACTTGTCGAGGAACGTGTCCGGCGCCTCCTTCTTGTTCGCGAAGAAGAAGGAACAGAGCACGGGGGCGAGGGTCACCGCCATCAAGAGGGCGCCGCAGATCGCGAAGGCATAAGTGTTGGCCATCGGGCCGAAGAGCGCGCCCTCCGGACCGGACATCGAGAAGAGTGGGATGAACGCGCAGACGATGATCGTCGTCGAGAAAAACAACGCCCGCTCGATCTCACTCGAGGCGTCGATGATCCGGTCGATCAGCGGGCGCGAGCGGTCGGCCCCCGGCGCCGTGATGTGCCGGTAAATGTTCTCGACGATGATCGTCGAGCTATCGACGATGATCCCGAAGTCGACGGCGCCGATCGACAGCAGGTTGGCCGATTTGCCCTGCAAGTAGAGTATCGTGATCGAGAACAGGAGTGCAAGCGGGATCATGATGGCCACGATTCCCGCGCTGGCGAGGTCGCCCAGGAAGATGAAGAGGATGGCGATGACCAGGCCCATCCCCACCAGCAAGTTGTGCAGCACATTGTGCGTCGTGACGTGCACGAGCTCGGTGCGCTCGTTGAAAATCCTGATGCTCATCCCTGGAGGAAGCAGCTTCTGCTCTTCAATCTCAACGAGCTTCTTCTTCACGTCCTCCGACACCTTGAGCGACTTTTCGTACTTCCGCATCAGCACGATGCCCTCGACCACGTCATTTTCCTTCTTCGGCCCGAGATGCCGGCCCACGATCCCGAGACGCGGCTGATGCCCTTCGACCACCAGGGCGACGTGGCTGACGAGAATCGGGTACCCCTGGTACTGGGTGACGACCACGTTGCGGATATCATCCAGTTTTTGCTCGATGAGCTTCTCCCTCTGGGGGACGTGTGTCGGAT
>JBIOJM010000232.1:0-16556 GCA_044450785.1 Isosphaerales bacterium | reverse complement strand
GGAGTGCAGAGTCGCCAGGGGGAGTGGAGTGTAGCCAGGGGGGGTGGGGCGAGAGCCTTGGAAATCGAAAAGACTCTTCAAGCCTCTCACCAGCCCAGTCCGGCCCTGCGTGTCGACTCGACCCGGCCGAGGCTTGAACACGCAACGGGAGCGCCCAGCGATGCCCGGTCCCGCGACAATCGACATCCGCGATTACATCCGCGACATCCCCAATTTCCCCAAGCCGGGCATCCTGTTCAAGGACATCACGCCGCTCCTGGCCCAACCCGCGGCATTCCGGGCGACCATCGCCCAGCTCCAGGATCATTTCGGGGGGCGAGGAATCGACGTGATCGCCGCGGCCGAGGCGCGCGGGTTTATCTTCGGCGCCCCGCTGGCCCTGCAGATGGGGGCTGGTTTCGTACCGATCCGCAAACCGGGCAAGCTCCCCTACGCCACGATCGCGCTGGAATATCAACTGGAATACGGCACCGACCGGCTCGAGGTTCACACCGATGCCTTCGGGCCTGGCCGTCGCGTCCTGCTGATCGACGATGTCCTCGCCACCGGCGGGACGATGCGCGCCTGCCTCGACCTCGTCCAGTCGACGCGCGCCGAGGTCGTCGCCTGTGCATTCTTGATCGAGCTCTCCTTTCTGGGAGGCCGCGCCAGGCTCGAGCCCGGTGAGGTGTTCAGCCTTCTCAGGTATTGAAAGAGTGGGTAGTGGCTAGTGGCTAGTGGACGGAAGGGGAGCACGTGTTTTGTTTCTACCAGCGACCAGCCGCCAGTCACGATCCGCGCTGGGCGCGGGTCTCCTGACCCCGCCCTCCCCGCGACCGAAGGTCTCCACCGATCTTTCGAAGCATTCCTTCCATCCACTAGCCACTAGCCACTAGCCACTAGCCACTAGCCACTACTCTTCAGAGCTTTGCAAGTGAACGACGCCTGGATTGCCGGCCGGATGAAGCAGATCGACGCCTCGGGCATCCGCAAGGCGTTCGACATGTCGAAGACCATGAAGGACCCGATCAATCTCTCGATCGGGTTGCCCGACTTCGATGTCCCCGACCCGGTCAAGAGGGCGGCGATCGAGGCCATCCAGGCTGGACATAACGCGTACACGGTCACGCAAGGCATCCCCGAGCTGCGAACCAAGATCCAGGAGATCGTGGACGCCGAATTCGGACACGCCGACCGCCAGGTCCTGATCACCGCGGGCACGGCGGGCGGACTGCTCCTGGCCATCTGCTGCGTCGTCGACCCGGGGGACGAGGTGATCGTCTTCGACCCTTACTTCGTGATGTACCGGCACCTGGCAACCCTCGCGGGAGGGGTATCAGTGCTGGTCGACACGTATCCCGACTTTCGAATCGACTCACGACGAGTTGAAGCCGTCATGACCGAGCGGACCAAGTGCGTCGTGGTCAACAGCCCGGTCAATCCGACCGGCACGGTCGCCACGGCCGACGAGATGCGCGGACTGGCCGAGCTCTGCCGCCGGCGCGACGTTCTCTTGATCAGCGACGAGGTCTACCGGACGTTCTGCTACGATCGCCCCTTCGCCACCCCGGCACGCTGGAACGACGACGTGCTCGTCGTCGACGGCTTCAGCAAGTCGCACGGCATGACCGGCTGGCGGCTCGGCTACGCCCACGGGCCGAGTCGATTGATCCAGGAGATGGCCAAGCTCCAGCAGTTCAGCTTCGTCTGCGCCCCGAGCATGGCCCAGTACGGCGGAATCGTGGCCGTGGACCAGGACCTGACCGCCCAGATCGATGCGTATCGCCGCAAGCGCGACATGGTGGTCGATGCACTGAGCGACGACTTCGAGCTCGCCCGCCCGGAAGGCGCCTTCTACGCCTTCCCGCGCGCGCCTTGGGGCACCGGGAGCGCGTTCGTCACCGAGGCGATCAAGCACAACCTGCTCATCATTCCCGGCAATGTCTTCTCACTGCGCGACAGCCACTTCCGCATCTCCTACGCAGTCGACGACGCGACCCTCCACCGCGGGCTGGAACTGCTGCGCAAGCTGGCGCGAGCCCGGCCTGACTGAACAGGGCTGTGCATCAACATCCTTTCCGGAAATAACGAGACTACTCGCCGCTCTCCACCTGGTTTGGCGGAGCGAAACCGCGATCACCAGCCGGTTTGCCCCCTCACCCCATCCCTCTCCCCACAAAAGGGGCGAGGGCGACCGGTCTACTCCTTCGCGCCGTAAGGTCAGGGCGGCGTGGGCCGTTCGTCTTTATCACCTCGCCCCCACGGGGAGAGGTCGGCCGCAGGCCGGGTGAGGGGGTCCGGGCGGTAGTGTTCAGCGAGGAGTCTCGAAATGACTTCCCAGCTAAACCATCGCGCGGGCGGCAATGGGACATTTCAGACCAACCGGAAGCGTAAGCGAGGTCTGGGTTCGAGGCCCTCGCTTACGCTTTTTGATGTTGCGCTGTTTTCTGCTGAATTCACGACACGGCCCGGTACTCCTTCACAAAGAGAATACACACACAGCGTGTTTTCCATCGTCATTTGCGTCATTTGCGTCACGCCGTCGCCGGGATTTGAGCTGCGTCCGGGGCTCCGTGAATCAGCTCGTCGGAGCAACTCTCTATGCCACCTACACTTACGTGTTGCGAGTCTTCGGTTATCGGAGGTTTTGTGCTCGTGATGGACACAAGACGCTTTTCGCCGGTTCTGTGGAAAATCATGGAGACGCCATGGATGCGGATTTGGGGGGCGATGCCTTGTCAGGATGAAGGCGGAAGGATGAAGGATGAATCCGATAGGTGAACATCAGTGGGAAATCGTCGTTGGACAAACGCGGGGGGTAGTCCGACCAGGTTTTTGGTTCCTCGGAGACGCGCTGGTCTGATCGGATCTCACTGCGCCTAAATGAGATGTGGATCCAGTTGGGCAGCTTGTAAGGCGCCACAGGGGTTGGACGAAGTCGGACGATTTGAGCGTTTTCCAAGCATCTGTACACCGGTGTACGGGGCCGGACGCACTGGCCGGCCAAGGCGCCGCCCCAGGGCAAGGAAAAGTCGGGAATGGCTCATGGCTCGTTGGTGGACAGGAGGAGTCGTCGCCAGCATGTCGTGCAGGTCCGCGGGGGTGCAAGATCACTGTTTCACTCGGGCTCACGCTCAACGGGCGTCCAATCGAGGTTCATCTACCTATATGATCTGCGAACGCGCGAAATCAGTTGCATGATTCCGGCCGACGACCTGCTTTTTTAAGAGGCACGGACTGGATCTTACTGAATGTAGGGATTGATCAAGCCTGAAACAAATCGTCGCGGCGCGTTCTTTCGCAGGGTGCGCTCCGCGACCCTGGGCTTTGATGTTCGGCCCGTTTGGGGCCAGATCCAAAACGCGCGACACCAAAAAGCGTAAGCGATCTCTGGGTTTGAGGCCCTCGCTTACGCTTCGGGTTGGTGTCAGTCCCTGCCGCGAGTGGTTTAAACCATCGCGCGGGCATCGGGCCCGCCCGTTCGGGGCTTTCCCAACAGGCTCCAAGTGGCGAAGGAGCCATTTCGGCAAATTCTGGACAAAAGGAGAAAAAGAGTGTTATGTCCGGAACCATCTCCAAGTATTGTAAGTGGGAACGGGACATCTGCACTTGCCGGGATTGCCATTTCGATTCAACGGGGAACGACTTCCATGACTGCCTGCCCCAGCCCGGATCTCATCGTGGAACTGCTGAATGACCATCTCCAGGGGCCGGAGCTTGCCGGGATTGTGGCCCACATCGAGGAGTGTCTGCGTTGCCAGACACACCTGGAAGAACTGACGCGCGCCGCGGGCCGGATCACGACCTTGAGGCAGGTCGCTGCGGACGTAGGGCTCGAGGGCGAATCGGCCGCCGATCCGACCGCGCACGACGAGAACGGCCCGGCCGCCGATGGCGGCAGCGCCGAACGGCTCGAGGGAGCGGGCGATCACCCTGATCCGGCCGTCGGAAGCACGGCCCCTTTGACCGATCAAGGCCAACCGGCCGATCCCGACCGAACGCGTTCCCAGATCGGATCTGGCAACGGCTCACCCAAATCGGATCCGGGCGGGCCGCGGACCGATTTGCCGAGCGTCTCCGGCTACCAGGTCATGGAACGATTGGGCGAGGGGGGAATGGGGGTCGTCTACAAGGCGCGGCAGCTCGGGCTCAACCGTCTGGTCGCCCTGAAAATGATCCGGGGCGGCAGCCAGGCGCGGCCGGAAAACTTCAAGCGGTTCACGACAGAGGCCGAGGCGGTTGCCAAGCTTCGCCACCCTAACATCTTGCAGATTTACGACATCGGCGAAGCCAACGGCCTGCCGTACGTGGCCCTGGAGCTGCTCGACGGCGGGAGCCTCGACGACCGGCTGGCCGGCACCCCGCAGCCAGGCGGTTTCGCCGCCGAGCTGCTGGCAACCCTCGCCCGGGCTGTCCATGTGGCCCACGAGGCCGCGATCATCCACCGCGACCTCAAGCCGTCCAACGTTCTGTACACGTCGGACGGCGTGCCAAAGATCACCGACTTCGGCCTGGCCAAGCGGATCGACTCGGACGACCATCAGACCGAGTCCGGGCAGATCATGGGCTCGCCCAGCTACATGGCGCCGGAACAGGCGCGAGGCCACTCGAGGGAAGTCGGACCGGCCGCCGACGTCTACGCGCTGGGCGCGATCCTCTACGACACGCTCACCGGGAGACCGCCGTTCAAGGGGGAGACCCCGATGGAGACGGTCCGCCAGGTTATCGACGAGGAGCCGGTGCCACCCGCCCGGCTGGTGCCGCGCCTGCCCCGTGACCTGGAGACGATCTGCCTCAAGTGCCTGCACAAGGAGCCGGCCAGGCGGTACGAAACCGCCCAGGCCCTGGCCGACGACCTGGCGCATTATCTCCGCGGGGAGCCGATCCTGGCGCGTCCCACTTCCGCCTGGGAACGCGCGGGCAAATGGGCCAAGCGGCGGCCGTGGGCCGCCGCCGCGCTGGTCTTCAGTATCATCGCCTTTCTTGGCGTTATCGGAGGCGTGTTCCTCTACCAGAGGAGCTCGTTCCTCTGGTCCTTGCAACAGGTGCAGGAGGGTAACCGGCTGATTGACCAGGCCAGTCAAGCCAAGGATCGAGACGACCTCACGCGGGAAAAGACGAATCTGTCCCATTTCCTCGCGGCGGTGCCGGCCAGGACCGAGTTCGATGAGTTGCGGTCGCGCGTCGAGGCGGAGTTGAATCGTGTCGACAGCCGGATCGAGGAGCTCCGCACGAGAGAGGCGAAAAGAACCCGCGAGCGGGAGGAACGCGAGCGATTCCAGAAATTCCGCGATTTGAGGAAGCATGCCCAGCTCTACGCGGTGCGTCTGGGGGTGATCGAGCCCGCGGATTACCAGAAGTCACTCCGCGACAGCGCCCTGGCGGCACTGGCAGTCTATGGTCAAGACGCTCGGGCGCCGGCTGCCGCCTGGAGCCCCGTCCGCCCAATCCCCGAAGCACTGAACCAAGGCGAGAAGGACGAGGTCACGGGTGGCTGCTTCGACTTGCTCTTGATCCTGTCGGAGGCGGTGGGCCCGGCCGAGGGGCTGAAGATCCTGGACCGCGCGGCCCGGCTCCGTCCCGAGCGCACCGCCGCCTACCACCTTCGCCGTGCCGCCATCCTGTTCCAGACCGGCGACAGAGCCGGCCGGGTCCGCGAGGAGCAGCTCGCCGCCAAGCTCCAGCCCACCACCGCGCTCGATTATCTCCTCATCGGTCGCGAGCAGCTCGCGCGCGAGCAGTTCCGCGACGCGATTCACTCGTCCCAATCCGCCATCCGGCTCGACCCCGACCAGCTCGGCGCCCACCTCATTCTGGCCGTCGCCTACTTCAACACCCAGCGGTACAGCGAGGCCAAGGCCAGTCTCATCACTTGCATCCAAACCGCCCCCGAGCTGCTGGGGCTCTATCTCTTCCGCGCCCTGGTCTCTGGCGAGGAGGGGAATCGGGCGCTGATCGCGATCAATAGAGACGCCGGCGCGCGCGGCCGAGTGGCAGCTCGAGGCGGCCGAATCCTTCGCGGCCGCCGAGAATGACTATCACCGCGCACTCGATTTGCGGCCCAGCCCTGACCTCCGCTACGTCCTGCTGGTCAATCGGGGCGGGATGTATCTTCAAGCCGGCCGGCTCGACCAGGCCCTTGCCGATGGCGAGGCGGCCGTTCAGTTGAGCGCCAAGCCCTACCATGCCCATGCCCTTCTGTTCCAGATCTGTCAGCGGCAGGGCCGGCTCGAGGAGGCCGCGCTGGCGCTCGACCGCGCCATCGAACGGCAGCCCGACCGCCCCGAGCTGTTCCGCGCCCGCGCCTTGCTCGTTGCCCATTCTCATGAAAAGGAAGGGAGCAAGTCCACGGACCTGACGCCGCCCCAGCGCGCCCTGGCGATCCGCGACCTGGAGCAGGCCATCCGCCTGGAGCCCAAGAACAGACCCCAGACGGCCGAGGATCACGCCGAGCGCGGCCGGCTCTTGTTCGCCTCAGGAAAGACCCAGGAAGCCCTGGCCGCCTACGACGTGGCGCTGCGGATCGTCCCCGATGACCTCAAGGCCCTTCGGCTCCGGACCCTGGCGCTGCTGGAGCTGGAGCGGTACGACGACGTGCTGGCGGCGTGCAACGCCTTTCTGGCCAAGGGCAAGCCGTCGGCCGACCTGCTGGAGGTCCGCGGCCAGGCCCGGCTCGCCCGCAAAGACTTCCGCGGCGCGATCAGCGACTACACCGTCGCCCTGTCGCTGACCCCCGAGTCGGCCACCCTGGCTAACCGCCGCGGCTGGGCCTACCTGTTTTCAGACGCCTTCAAGCTGGCCCTGGCCGATTTCGACATGGCGGTCCGGCTCGATCCCGGCCTGGGGCACGCGTACAGCGGCCGGGGACTGGCCCTGGTCAGCCTGGAGCGCTGGCGCGATGCCGTGGCCGACGTCGAGACCGCCGTCCGGCTGGCCACGACGGGCCTGAGGCAGCAGGCGTACTACAACGCCGCGCGGGTTTACGCCCTGTCCCTGAAGTTCGCCGCGGAAGATGTCAGCCGCCGCGGTGAGTCCGGGTTGCCGCTCTACCGGCGGCGCCGCGAACGCGCCGCGGCGCTCTTGCTCGAGTCGGTCCGCCAGCTTCCCGCCGACCGGCAGGCCCCCTTCTGGCGCGATGTGGTCGCCTCCGACCCGGTCCTACGCCCGTTCCGTCCCGGACCGGGCTGAGGAAAAGGATGAAGGATGAAGGATGAAGGATGAATAAGACAAATCCTTTCCGACTCATCCTTCATCCTTCATCCTTCATCCTTTCGAGCATGGGATCAGCACCATGAAAACCGCCACTCAACGAGCCATTTCGTCCGGCCGAAGCCCTCAGGGCGGTCATCACCCGGTCAATCGACTGCGGTCTCGACCGCGCATCCGCCCCCGCCTGGAATGGATGGAGGACCGGACGCTGCTGTCCACATTCGCCGTGTCGAACACCGCCGACAACGGTCCCGGCTCGCTCCGGCAGGCGATCCTCGATTCCGACAATGCCGTCGGAGCGACGAACACGATCGACTTCGAGATCTCGGGGACCGGCGTGCAGACGATCGAGCCGGCGTCTTCGTTACCCCAGATCAGCGCGCCCGTCCTGATCGACGGCTGGTCGCAGCCGGGTTTCGCCGGCACCCCGCTGATCGAGCTGAGCGGCAGCCAGACCCGCACGGGCGACGGCCTCGTGATCACCGGTCCGGAGGTCACCGTCCGCGGGCTCGATATCAACAATTTCAGCCAGGGCGCCGGCATCTACATCACCGGGACCAGCGCGACCGGCGACTGGATCTACGGTAACTTCCTGGGCACCGACCCAACCGGCACGCAGGCCGAACCCAACTATGCGGGGGTCGAGATCGATGCGGGCGCCGCGAACAACCTGATCGGGACCAACGGAGACGGCGTCAACGACACGAGCGAGCGGAACCTGCTCAGCGGCAACCTGTTCGCTGGTGTCTGGATCACCGGGCAAGGGACGGATGGCAACGCCGTCGCGGGCAACTTCCTCGGCACTGACATCTCGGGATCAGTCGCTCTGAACAACGGCACTCAACCGCTCGGCGACTCGCAGGGAAATTACTTCGGCGGCGGTGTGGCGATTGCCGGCGGCGCCTCGGGCAACCGGATCGGCACCGACGGCGCGAGCGTCGACGATGTGGGCGAGCGCAACGTCATCGCGGGGAGCAACAATGATGCGATTGACATCTGGGGCACTGGAACCGACGGCAACCTCGTCGCGGGCAACTTTCTCGGGACCGACGTGACCGGGACTCGTTCCCTGGGCATTGCCGGTGACGGCGTCTTCCTCGCCGAAGGCGCCTCGTCCAACTGGATCGGGGTCAATCCGTCAGGTGGCCCGGCGATTCGTGATGAGGGCAATGTCATTTCCGGAAATGGCGCCGATGGAGTTCAGATGGTGGTCAGGGCGAATTCCAACGTCGTCGCCGGGAACCGGATCGGGACGGACGTGACAGGGACCTCCGCCCTTGGCAACGCCTTCTGGGGAGTTGAGATTCAGGAATCGGGCAGCGTCACGGTCGGCGGTACAGCGTCCGGTGCGGGCAACCTGATCTCGGGAAACCACCAAGGGGGCGTGACCTTGCACGGCGTCCTCGACGTCGGCGAGGTGGTCCAGGGCAACCTGATCGGCACCGACGTGACCGGCACCAAGGCCCTGGGCAACGCCTACAGCGGCGTCTATGTCGGCGATTGGGGAGTCTCGGGCGATGCTGCGTCAGATGTGACCATCGGCGGGACGGCTGCCGGGGCCGGCAACGTCATCTCGGCCAACGGGAACTGGGGGGTGTGGCTGGACGACGCGGGGACCACTGGAGTCGTCGTGCAGGGGAATCTCATTGGGACCGACATCACCGGCACCGCGGCTCTCGGCAACGCGTACAGTGGCGTCCAGATCGACAATGGCGCAGCTTCGAACACGATAGGCGGGACGGTCGCAGGTTCCAGCAACGTGATCTCGGGCAATGGCTGGGACGGCGTGCACATCATCGGAAGTGGGACGACCGGCAATGTCGTCGAGGGAGACCTTATCGGCACTGACATCAGCGGCTCACAGCATCTGGGCAACGCCGCCAGCGGCGTGGCCGTCTTCGCCGGGGCCAGCAACAACATCATCGGCGATACGGCGAGCGGATCGGGCAACACGATCTCGGCCAACGTGGTCTACGGCGTCTACATCTCCGATGCCGGCACGACTGGTAATGTCGTGGACGGTGATTTCATCGGAACCGATGCTTCCGGCACCCAATCCCTGGGCAACGGCGACTCAGGGGTGATCATCCAGAACGGCGCCACGAACAACACGATAGGCGGGACGGTCGCAGGTTCCAGCAACGTGATCTCGGGCAATGGCTGGGACGGCGTGCACATCATCGGAAGTGGGACGACCGGCAATGTCGTCGAGGGAGACCTCATCGGTACCGACATCAGCGGCTCACAGCATCTGGGCAACGCCGCCAGAGGCGTGGCCGTCTTCGCCGGGGCCAGCAACAACATCATCGGCGATACGGCGAGCGGATCGGGCAACACGATCTCGGCCAACGTGGTCTACGGCGTCTACATCTCCGATGCCGGCACGACTGGTAATGTCGTGGAGGGTGATTTCATCGGAACCGATGCTTCCGGCACCCAATCCCTGGGCAACGGCGACTCAGGGGTGATCATCCAGAACGGCGCCACGAACAACACGATCGGCGGCACGTCGGCGATCGCGGGCAACCTGATCACCGACAACGGCGGGCCGGGCGTTACGGTCACTGGGGACGGGTCGGTCGGCAATCAAATCACCGCCAATCGGATCTTCGGCAACACCGGACAGGCCATCGACCTCGGCGACGACGGGGTGACGGCCAACTCGACCTCTCCGCGCCAGGGACCGAACAACCTCCAGAACTTCCCGATCATCTTCACCGCCGCCAACGGCCAGCACGAGGGGAGGCTGTGGGGCAGCATGCCCGACACGACCTTCCGCATCGATCTCTACGCCAGCGCCGCGTCTGGCCCGGGCGGCGCTGGTGAAGCCGAGGACTACCTCGGGTCCTTGCAGGTGACGACCAACAGCCGGGGGCAGGCGGTCTTCGATGTCCCGTTCACCCCGCCGGCCGGCCTGCCCATCGTCACGGCCACCGCGACCGACCCCCAGGGCAACACCTCTGAAGTCTCGACCCGTGAGGTTACATTGCAGGCGCCTTCACTTTCCCTTCGCGCGGTGGCCAGCCAAGCGCTGGTTTTCTCGACCAAGTCGGGCGACGGAATCGCGATCGAGGACCCCAATGCCGGGCCGTTCAACCCGGTCTGGAACCTGACGCTCTCGGTCTCCGACGGGACGCTGACGCGGTCGAGTACCGCGGGCCTGACCGGCTCGGGTGATGGGACCGGATCGCTCTCGTACAGCGGTCCGCTGGCGGCGCTCGACGCGGCGCTCGACGGCATGACCTACACTCCGCCTGCCGGGCCTCAAGTCTTCGCCAAGCTCACGGGCGGTGCCAATTCCTACGGCGCCCCGCCACTCCAGACGCAATTCGTGATCACGGACCACGTCAAAGTGGTGAACACGACAGCCGACAGCGGTCCCGGCTCGCTCCGCCAAGCGATCCTCGATTCCAACGCCGACACCGGCGCGACGAACACGATCGACTTCGACATCGCTGGTTCCGGCGTGCAAACGATCGTCCCGCTCTCTCCCCTCCCCACAATCACGGCCTCCGTGCTCATCGACGGGACCACTCAGCCTGGCTTTGCCGGCACGCCGCTGATTGCGTTCGACAGCCAATCGCCGGGGAGCTCGAGCCCACTGGCCATCTCGGGCGGAAATGTCACGATTCGCGGTCTGGCCATCGACCGTGTCGCGATCGACGCGACCACGGACGTGCTCCTGATCGCCGTCGTTCATGCCCAGGGCCTTACAACACAGCTTTCGCTGCTCGACTCTCAAGGCAATGTCGTCGTCCAGAGCGACGGCCTCTCGCCCGCCGTTCCCGATGACCTGATCAACCAGCATCTCGCGACCGGGACCTACCACCTTAAGGTAGACAGCACGAGCACAGGCGGCCAAGGCATATACACCTTTACGACCATATTGATGCCAGCCGACGCGCCGTTCCAGCCGCGCCCGGTTGGCGCAAACCCAACAGCAATAGTCGCGGGGGACTTCACCGGCGACGGCCACCTCGACCTGGCCTTCGCTGCGCTCGACACCTCCACCTACGCGGGTGAAGTCTCCGTGCTGCTGGGCAACGGCGATGGCACCTTCCAGCCCCAGGTCACCTACGCGGTCGGGTCGCAACCAGACGCCATCGTGACGGGGGATTTCACTGGCAACGGCCATCTCGACCTGGCCGTCGCCAACTCAAATGACAACACGGTATCGGTGCTGCTGGGCAACGGAGATGGCACCTTCCAGCCCCAGGTGACTTACGCGGTGGGAACGTACCCACGTGCCATCGTGGCGGGCGACTTCACCGGTGACGGCAAGGTCGACCTCGCCGTGGTCGATCAGGGTAATGAGTACTCCTACCCCGTTGGGAACCCTCCCGGCGGCGTGAGCGTGCTGCTGGGCAACGGCGATGGCACATTCCAACCCGCGGTCCAGTACGCAGCAGGATCGGATCCATATGCCATCGTAGCCGGTGACTTCGCTGGCAACGGCCACCTCGACCTGGCCGTGGCCAACGTGAATTCCAACGACGTCTCCGTGCTGCTGGGCAACGGCGACGGCACATTCCAGAGCCCGGTGACCTACGCGGTGGGATCGGACCCAGACGCGATCGTGGCGGGGGACTTCAGCGGCGACGGGAAGCTCGACCTCGCCGTCGCGAACGAATACAGCGGCACGGTATCGGTGCTTCTGGGCAACGGCGATGGCACCTTCCAGCCCCAGGTCACCTACGCGGTCGGGTCGGGCCCAGACGCCATCGTGGCGGGCGACTTCAATGGGGACGGAAAGCTCGACCTCGCCGTCGCCTGCGAGGCCGACGTTTCGGTGTTGATGGGCAACGGCGATGGCACCTTCCAACCCCAGATTATTACCGACTGGGGATATGAGCAACAGGTGTCCATCGTGGCGGGCGACTTCAATGGCGACGGCCGGCTCGACCTCGCCGCCACTAACTTCTCCATACTGTTGGGAAATGGCAACGGGACGTTCCAGTCCCAGGTCACTGATGCGGTCGGGCTGATCCCACTCGCGATCGTGGCGGGGGACTTCACCGCCGACGGCAAGCTCGACCTCGCCGTTGCCAACTCCTATTCCAACGACGTCTCCATCCTGCTGGGCAACGGCGATGGCACCTTCGCGCCGCAGGTTACTTACGCGGTGGGATTGGACCCGTGGGCCATCGTGGCGGGGGACTTCAACGGGGACGGCCGCCTCGACCTGGCCGTCGCCAACTTCGGCTCAAACGACGTGTCCATCCTGCTGGGCAACGGCGATGGCACCTTCCAGCCCGCGGTCCAGTACGCGGCGGGTTCAGAGCCAGATGCCATCGTGCCGGGCGACTTCACTGGCAACGGCCGCCTCGACCTGGCCGTGGCAGGCTACAACTACAACTCCGTCACCAACACCTATGCGGGCGAAGTCTCGGTGCTCTTGGGCAACGGCGACGGCACGTTTCAGCCTGCGGTGACGTACGCGGTGGGGTCGATCCCAATCGCCATCGTGGCAGGGGACTTCACTGGCAACGGCCGCCTCGACCTGGCCGTGGCAGGCTACAACTACAACGCCGTCACTAACACCCTTTTGGGCGGCACCGTCTCCGTGCTCTTGGGCAACGGCGACGGTACGTTCCAGCCCCAGGTTACTTACGCGGTGGGGGTGGCTCCAGTCGCCATCGTGGCGGGCGATTTCACCGGTGACGGCCGGCTCGACCTGGCCGTGGCGGATCAGGGCAATGTGAGAACCTACGGCAAAAAGAACGATCCCGGCGGTGTATGGGTGCTGCTGGGCAACGGCGACGGCACCTTCCAGCCCGCGGTTCAGTACGCGGTGGGGTGGGCGCCAGACTCGATCGTGGCGGGCGACTTCACCGGCGACGGCAAGCTCGACCTCGCCGTCACCAACTGGGGCGGCAACGTTTCCATCCTGCTGCGCAACGGCGACGGCACCTTCCAGCCCGCGCTTGAGTACTCGGTGGGGTTGTCTCCACAGTCCATCGTGGCGGGGGACTTCAATGGCGACGGCCGGCTCGACCTGGCCGTCGCCAACTACAACTCCAACGACGTCTCCATACTGTTGGGAAATGGCGACGGCACGTTCGTAGACCCCGGCCAGCTCGTCACGACCCCTTACGCTACGCCCCTGGTGGCCGACGTCAATGGCGACGGCACCGACGATGTCCTGGTCGTCGATGGGGCCGGAGATATTCTCTATCGCCAGGGCATCCCCGGGCAGCCCGGCACCTTCGAGCCGCCCATCACGGTCAACCCCGGCTTTCCCTCCCGCGATATCGTTTGGGTCCCGAATACGGATCAAGGGCCCGTGCTCGCCAGCGTCGACGCCCACGACGATGCAATCTCGTTTTACGTTTACCGCGATGGCGGCTTTGTCCGGGTCGGATCGCTGGCCACCGGCCGCCTACCGGCGCAAATCATCGCGGCCGACTTGACCGGCGATGGCTTTACCGACCTGGTCGTCCGCAATGCCGGCGACGGCACCTTGTCGGTGTTCTTCGGCACCACGTTCAACCGAAGCCAGTTCATCGGTCCCATCAATCCCCAGTTGATTCCCCCGGCCTTCCTGCCACCTGTGACCCTGTCCGTCGGCCTGGGCGTCTCCGACGTCCAGGCGGTCGATACCACGGGGAGCGGCGCGCTCGACCTGGTCGTCACCAACAAGCTGACCGCCCAGGTGAGCATCTTGTACAACCTGGGCGATGGGACCTTCGCCCCGCCTGTGCCCTACCGTGCCGGGACCGGTTTGTCCGAGATCGATCCCGGCAGTTCGCCCGAGGTCACCAGCCTGGACGCGACGGCGGGCGTCGCCGCCGGCCCGCTCACGCCCGACGGTCCGACCAGCCTCGTGACGATCAACCCCGGCTCGTATACGCTCGACGTGCTCGCCGGCCTGGGGCAAGGCCGCTTCGCCAATCCCGTCGCCCTCCAGACCGCGAGCCCGGTCCAGGTCGTCCGCATGGGCGACTTCACCGGCAACGGAATCGACGACCTGGCCGTCCTCACCGCCAATGGCGTGAGCATCTACCTGGGCAATGGCAAAGGCGGCTTCTCGTCTCCGGTCAACTACGACGCCGGCACCGATCCCACCGGTTTGACCGTCGCCGACCTCCTGGGCAACGGCCGGCTCGACCTCCTGGTCGGCAACGCCTATGGCGACGTGCTGATCCTCGTGGGAAACGGCGACGGCACCTTCCGCCCGTTCGAACCCGTCAAGTCGGCCATCGCCCTGGCCGTCGCCGACCTCACCGGCAACGGCGTCCTCGACTTCGTTTTCGCCGACCAGTCGCTCAACCAGGTCACGGTCGTCTACGGCTCCGCCAGCCAGAACTCCACTGGCCCCACGGTCATTGGCAACCAGACCACCGGCGTGCTCGCCCCCGGCGCCGTCAAGCTGGCGGACTTAAACGGCGACGGCATCCCGGACCTGATCGTGGCCAACAGCGGCGGCAACAACGTGTTGGTTTACCCCGGCCTGGGCAACGGCCAGTTCGGGCCGCCGATCGGCGGCACCACCGGCTTTGCCGTCGGCACCGACCCGACCGGACTGACGGTTGCCAATCTGAACGGTCAGCCCGACCTGCTGGTCGCCGACACCGGCTCCAACGACATCTCGGTGTTGCTCGGTCAAGGCAGCGGGTCGAGCTGGACCTTGATCCCAGGGCCGCGGATCCAGACCGACGCCGGACCGGTCGCGACGGTGGTGGGAAACCTGCTGGGAGGCGGCCAGACCGAGCTCGCCGTGGCCAACAGCCAGGCCGACAACGTCCAGGTCTTTCCGAGCGTCGGAGGCGGGTTCTTCAACGACCAGCCGCAGGCGACGAAGACCTACTCCGTCGGCCAGGACCCGGCGGCGCTGTTCCTGGGCAATTTCAGCGGGCTGGGCCTGGGCCTGGCCACCCTCAATGCCGGGTCGAACAACGGGACGTTGATCTCCAACGCCGGCTCGGCAAACCCCGTGATCCAGAGCTTCGCGACCGGGGGCAATTCGCCCATCACCGGCTTTGCCGGCGACTTCAACGGCAACGGCTTCACCGACCTCGTGGTCGGCAATAACGGCGACGGGCACCTGGCGCTATTGCTGGGCGGGAGTGGGGGGTTGAGCCTGAGCCAGAGCCTGAGCAGCCCCGCCGCGCCCAACCCGACGGCGGTCAGCTTCGGCGGGGTGTCCGACGGCGTCTTGAGCTTTTATGTGAGCACCGCGGGGCGCGAGGCGGCGCTGCAGATGACGTTCGACCTGGGCGGGGCCGGGGCGATCCTGGGGCCGGGCTCGGCGTCGCTCTTCGGTCCGTCGCCGGCCCCCGGCGTGACGATCGTGCAAGTCGCGCAGCTCGGGGGCTCGAGCGGCTCGGTGCTCGACCTGATCGCCACGCTCGTGACCTTGACCGTCGTCCCGGGGAACCTGGAGAGCGAGCTGGAATCCGCCGGCGGCGGCACGGCGCTCTTGGCCGCCTTCTCACCCGGCGGATCGACCGGGTTGGGACAGAGTCTTCTCAGCCCGAGCAAGGACAACGACGGTGGCGGCATCGGCGAGCCCGAGGTGAAAAACCCGGACGATTCGAGCACCGCCGGCCAGGCCACTGCCCCGGTGGATCGGCTCGCCCCTTGGGCGCGGTTCGCCGTCGGGCTGGACGACGCATGGCAAGAGCTTCGCGCCCGGCTGGTGGGCAGCGAGCGGGCCCCCACCGCGGGCGAGGAAGGCAAAGCCTCCGGCTCGCCACGCGTCGAGACTCAAGCTCCTTCGGGCCTCGCTCCTTCTCAGGCCGATCCGGCGCGGTCCGAGATGAAATCCCGGTCCGGTTCGCGCGGGGGTGACGACTCGCCAGACCCAGGTGGAAAGCCGGCGCCGACCGGCGGAACGAGGAGCGGGGTCTCGAGAAATGAGTCCACGGCCGGCATGAGGGTGGTGAGCCGAGCCGGCTTCCCGCCAGTCGTGGCGGCGGTCGACGCGGCGCTCGAGGAGCTGGGTGGGTCGGTGCGGCGCTCGAACCGAGTGCTCCGGATCGAGCCGCCGGCGATTGACGAGCGGAGCGAGTCGCCGGTTCATGCAATGATGGGAATTGCCGCGGCGTCGATGGCGCTGTCGATGACGTGGGAACGCGGGGTCGTGGCCGGCCGTGGCCGGCGCGAGGCTCGATGGGTTCCGCGTCTTCGTAGGGTGGGTCGAGTCTTCGAGGCCCACCGATTTCGATGAGACCTGGCAACGCCGCCATCGGCTTGCCCTTGTCGGCCTCGAAGACTCGGCCCACCCTGGGGTGATGAGATGTGGGTCTTGCAGCGGCGGGGAGTTCATCCTGATTTCATTGCGCGCGTTCCCCCGCTACGAACGCGCCGTCTTTCCCCCCCTTTCCGAGGGGGGGGCCAGGGGGGGTGGACAGCGCGTGCAGCAGCGC
>JBIOJM010000231.1:0-16591 GCA_044450785.1 Isosphaerales bacterium | reverse complement strand
GGGCGCGGCTCTCCGGGCACCCGAAGGGTCACCGCCCCTTGAGCCGAACGAAAGTCTCCCCCTGTTCCACCCATCAATCGAAGGTTGACCGATCACTAGAATGAGTCCGCCATGCGTGACGAGTTGCCTGATCGTTATATGCGGAGCGACTGGATCTGCCAGGGGACCCGATGACCCACCTTGCCCGGCTGAGACGGCTCGGGTACTTTAGCCTCATGTCGTCACAGGGGCCCTCTCGACGAGATTACATTACCCTGCTGGCCATCGAGCCGAAAGACGGCACGTTGACCTGCGAGGTTCAAAGGGAAGAAGGTCTCGGAGACGATGCCCGGCATCAAGATCGAGATCCGGGACGGGCGAGTCCGGCTCGTCCACATCTTTCGAGCCCGACTTTGGGGCTCGAAGATGGAGCCGAGAGACCTGGCAACATTGACTTACGAGAAGTTGATTCAGGTCGCCGAGGAATCCGAAGTCGAAGCGGAGATGTCCTTCGCCTGAGAGATGTCGTGCTGGTGCCGCTACCCTTCACCTCTGGGCTGGGAGGGAAAGGAAGGTTTTGGACGTGGCTAAGCGGGCGGTCGCCTGTGATCGTCCTTCCTCACCACTGCTCGACCCGATGCGGACACCTTGCTCGGAATGGCCTTGATCGTCACCCTCTACGTCACGGCCGATGACTGGCCCGCGAAACGTCCTGGTTCGCTGCCACGGTCGTCAGACTCCCGATTCAACTCCCTGCCGTGTCGCCCACAACCAGGAGCGGGGATCATCTTCAGGCACGAGGTAATGGCGCTCGTACGATGCAGCCGCGTCGTAGATCTCGGGCGAGTGGGTCGCAACGACCAGTTGAGTGCGAGGTTGAAGGCGCATCAAGCTGCGCAGGATCAGCCGATGCCATTGCGGGTCCAGGTGCAGCTCGGGCTCATCAATGAAGATGATCCCTTCTCGGCCCTCGCTCAATGCTAAAGTGCTCAGACTCCAACCGTTGCATCCGGAACGCCGGCCACATCTTGGCATGGTTCAATTTCGGCATGCTCGCAGGTGACAAGAGCTGCGTGGCTGGGGTCGAGCTGGCGACAGCCAGCGAGCCCCCAGCGCGGAAGCCTCGGATCTGGGGGCGTCGCCCTCCGGGCGTCGTCCCCAGCCACCCTGAGGTGTGACCTGCTTTTGAACCATGCCGAGTTCTGGACCGGGACGCCATATCCGCTGTGTTTGCAATGTTTGACCGTTTTTCTCACTTTAATTGACTTTGTAAAATCCGGCGCCGAAAATCACGCCTGAGGGAACAGACAGGCGCAACCCTGAAATGGAACGAGTTTCATCGTGCCAGAGAACGAATCACTTCACGAAGGAGTGACCCATGCCTCCGCTTGAATCAATTGATCCGCGGATTCTGGGGCAACGGATCACCGAGGCCCGCAAAGCCCGTGGCAAGACGCAGGAGGAAGTGGCCGACTTCTTGGAGTGCAGCCGCCCCACCTACATCGCCATCGAAAAGGGCGACCGTGCCGCTAAATCCAGCGAGATCATCAAGCTTGCTTCCTTCCTGGGCCGGAAGGTCCACGAACTGGTCCGCCCAACCGAGCCGGTTATCGATCTCCAGCCGCATCTGCGCGCCGTCGCCGAAAAAATGAAGGGGGCCGACGAAGAGGCCCTCAACGTTGCCATCGACGAGCTCCAGCGACTTGCCGAGGACTACCGGGACTTGGAGAAGTTGATGAACGCCCCTTTGCGCTTCAACCACCCCTCGGAAGTCACGCTGAACCCACGGATCGACGCCGCTGAACTGGCCGAGAGCGTGGCCCTCCAGGAACGGCAGAGGCTCGGGCTCGGCGACCAGCCGGTGATCTATCTGCGCAGCGCGCTGGAATGGGATGTCGGACTGCGGATCTTCTACTGGAATCTGCCCTCCGCCATCGCCGGGATGTACGCATACACGGCGGACCTCGGCTGCTGCATCCTCGTCAACCGCAAGCACCCGCCTGAGCGCCGGCGCGTCTCAATGCTCCACGAGTACGGCCATCTCATCGTGGACCGCTACAAGCCGGGCATCGACTACCTCGCGATGATTTGCAGGTCACTTAACAGTTGCTGAGCTTGCAGTCGGCAAGTACATTTCACGCCAATCCTGATGAGATTCGGGTCGGTACCCGAGCGAAACAGGATTCGCTCCGCACTGCGATCGAGCTCGCACACTGGCGAAAGTTGCTCAAACAAGACGTCCAGATCCTCAGACTTCTTGGGTGCAGCCATTCGTATCAGTTGCTGAATGGGCCACACGCTAACTCGTTCGATCTCTTGCATTGCTTGACCTCTTGCGCACCTCAGCGCGCCCTCTCGGGTCTCGCCATCGTCATCGTGCCGCGAGTATCCGAAGCCCTCTTTGAGCCATCCGAGCCCTGACGGTCACGGTCTTGTTCCAAATCCCTGCCGGTGATCTCGCTGGGCCTCCTCCGGGGGTAGATGCTCGCAACACCGGTATGGTAATGGGCCTACCGAAGATCTCGACGATCACGTGCCATTCGGTGGGGAGGCGAGAAGTGGGCATGACGTAGTTCACGCGGCAACCGTCGTCGTAGGAACCCACCGTTCAGCGATCTCGCGCACGCTCCTCGCGACCTCGCGGGCATGGTGATCATAGGTCTGAAGCCTGGCGAGCTGGTCGAGCATCGGACCAACGGGATAGATCTCATGGGCGCGTTCGAATGCCCGTCGAGCCTGCGAGATTCGGCCCGCCCGGAGGTGTACGATTCCCCGGTTGAAGTAAGACAAGGCCTCGAGTGATAAGCCCGCTTGATCGAGATCGGGAGCCTGATCGAAACGACGACACAACGCGAGCACACGCTCGGCGATCGACTCGAACTGCTCGTCGGGCGTTTGCTCGGCCTGGGTCGCGAGGATGTTGATGCATGCCGACAAGACCAGGGCAGGTACACCGGGCGATCCGGTGATGGTCTCGGCCTCCGCGACTGCGGAGGGTAAGTCCTCGATCCGCAGGAGGTCGAGATAGACGAACGCAACCTCGGGGTCGTCGGGATGCTCGCCTCGAGCCGCCTCCATATCCAGCAGGGCTAAACCCAGCTTGCCCATGTGGCGGAGTGCGAGAGCACGTCGGAAGACAAGCATTTCCGGCAAGCTGTCTCTGAGATGCGGCGGCGCGAAATACTCAAGCTGAGTCAATAGCTCGAGAATCCGCGGCTCGTCCTCCATCGACGGAGGTTCTTTGGTCACCAAGGGCTTGAGCTCGTCGCGGACGCGGTCGAAGTCGTCGGCGCCCTCATCGTCGAGGTGCACGATGGTATCCCAATCGGGCACACCGACCACGCCGTAGCGATCGTCAATGGCCAGTTGAGCGCCGACCATGACCTCGCCATCGCACAGCCAGGCCCAATCGCCGGGGTGGAGATGCGCCGTCGCAATGTCCTTCTGCGAGGCGCTGAAATTGAGGCGCAGGTCCCCCGACTCGGTCGCTGCGTTGTAGTCGGCAAAGATTGGCTTCAACTTGATTGCCTCGGCATCGGGTTGACTCCCTCACGAACCAACCGCACAAGGCCCTAAAAGGACGCATGATCCCAGTCAATCGGGACGACAACGGTCGCGTGATAGCCTTTGCCGGTGGTCACTACCACATCGTACCCCAAAGCACGAATTTCTCCGACAGTCGCGACGCCGACTTTCTTGTTCGGGCACCAGCCCGCGAGTCGATTGAGCGGGACCTCGTCGGCACATTGCACCGAGAAACCAAAGACCCCCTCATGATGTACGCAGCGCTCACAAAGAGGAATTGGATCGTCGAACGGAGGCCGGCCACACCGTACGACCAAAGCCTGGTAGGGAAATCGTTCGGTGCTTGCCATCAACGGCTCTCCCTGGCCAGCCGCGCCGGCACCAGGAACGTCACCGCCACGGGAAACATCCGGGGCTGCGGGTCGGCAAACCGAGCCCGGATCGACTCGGTCTCCTTCTTGATCTCGTTCGGGATCTCTGTCAATCGTCGTCGCAGGGCGTCGACGTTCCGCTCGAACTGCTCCTGCTCGGCCGGGGCGAGGCCCGGTAGGAAACCCTGCTGGTAATCCGGGGCATCCAGTTGGTCACGGATCGCCCGCTCCAGCTCGGTCAGGATCGCCGTGATGTCGGACACTTCCTTGTCGGCCCGCTCGGTGAGCATCTTGGTGAGGCCCTCCGTCCGGTCCGTGGTGCGGGCGTCAAGGGCCTGATGCAGTGGTTCGGCTGTTGCAAGCCAGAGGTTCAGAAGCTTCCGCTTCACCGACTCGGACGGCTCCTCGTCGGTGGCTGCGGCGAGGATCTCCTGCATTTCCCGGAGCGAGCTGAACCGGGAGAATCGACCCTCCCGGATCTGGCCACCCGCCGTGATGATCTCCTCGTGGAGCCGCTGGCTGTCGCCGCCGATCACCACGAGCCGGGCATGCGCCACCACGGCGAGGTGCTGCAAGGCTCGGTCGGGCACCACCCGGGCCGTCACCCGGTTCAACCGCTTCTTCTGACCCTCCAGCGCCCAGACCTCGGCCCGCAGCAGCCGCAGGCTCATCTGCACCAGCCGGTGATTGAGGTGGACGAGGACGACGTCCTCCCGGCCCTTCGCCACGTTGTGGTCGAACACGAACGGTCGAGCTTCACCCGTGAACGGGTGGGCCAGTCCCTCGGCGCATAGTTCCCAGCTCCCCGAGAGGGCCGGGAGGCGAAACACCGGACGGTGCTTTCCCTGGGGATCCGGCCAGAGGCCGTGGACCTTGGCCTCCTCCAGCCGGGGCTGGCCGGCCAACTCCAGCGCGATCTCGACGACCTTCTGCACGTTCTCGGGTTCCAGCCGCAATTCCCGTCTGGTCTCTTGGAGCTTGTCCTTCAGCGCCTTGATCTGTTTGGCCAAGTCCCGCTCGAACTTGAACAGCTTCCGCACGGGCTCAGCCTCGGCCTCGGCCCGCTTCATGTCCAGCCGGGTCCGCCGGCCGAGCATCGCTTCCTGGACTTGATCGGCGATCACCGGACGACCTTGCCGAGGTCTTCCCGGATCGCCTCGACCTTGCGCACCGCTCGCATCAGGAATTCGAGGTCGGCATCGAGGTCGCCGACCGCCGTCTCGACCAGCCGTTGCTCCCGGTCGTTGTACCCTTTGCCGACGAAGTGGGCGATCCGGACCGTCCTCGCCTTTTGGCCGAGACGGTCGATGCGGCCGTTGCGCTGCTCCAGCCGGTTCGGGTTCCACGGGATCTCGAAGTGGATCATGCGCGAGCAGTGGTTCTGGAGGTCGATTCCCTCGGAGGCCGCGTCGGTGGCCAGCAGGATGCGGACAGGGCTCTGCTTGGGGTCGGTCTGGAATGCCGCCTTGATCCGCTCCCGATCCTTCGACTCCATCCCGCCGTACATGGTCAACAGCCGCTCGCCGCCGGTGAGCCCCTCGGCGGCGAGGACGCCTTGCAGCCAGTTCTGGGTGGCGCGGTACTCGGTGAAGATGATCACTCGCTCCTGGGACCACTTGCCGCCGGGCTGGATGTACTCGCGGAGCCAGCGGATCAGTCCCTTGGTCTGGCGTCATGCTGGGCAATGGCCCGCTCCGCCCACGACTTCATCTCCTTTCGTGCTGCTCCAGCGTGCGAAGGAACGCCGCGGGGCTTGAGAACAGCCGCTTTTTGAGCGTCATCAGCACGAAGTCGGTCGCGAACGTCTCGGCATGCTCCTGGCAGTTTGCCTGCCGTAGTTCGGAGTAGCGTTTCAGAGCGGCGTGGATGCGCCGCTCTTCGGCTGGGTAATCGACTTCGAGGGCCTCCAGCACCCGCTTCGGGAACTGGTCCTGGCCGAAGTCGTCCTTGGGAAGCTCTGACTTGAGGCGGCGAACCATGACCGCCTCTTTCTGGCGGTGAAACTCTTTGGTGTCCGTCGCCATGCCGCGGGCGAACTGCTGGTTGTCCCGCAGCTCCAGCAGGGCCGTGAAGCTCTCCGAGTAGCCGTTGTGGGGCGTGGCCGTCAGAAAGAGCCTGTGCTCGAAGTGGGGGGCCAAGGTACGGATCGCGCTGGTGCGGAGCGAGTCGGTGGCATACTTGCCCCGGCCGGCGGGAGCGCAGTTGTGGGCCTCGTCCACGATCAGCAAGTCGTACCGGCGGGGATAGACCGACTCACCCTCGGCGGGGAGGGCCTCCTTGAACAGTCGCAGAGGGCGCTCGCGCTTGAGGAAGTCGAGCGACGTGATCAGCCGGGGGAAGTGGGACCACGGGTTCACGTGGATGTCGACGCCCGAGCGAAACGGCGACTGGATGTTCCGCACGTCGGCCGTGGACGCAGCCCCCCAGCGGACCGCGTCGAGGAAGGCGTCGAGCCGATCCGGAGGGTCGAATCCGGTCGGCTGGTATTCAACAATCGGCCCCAAACGCGTGTGTGTGCGTTCTTCGCCCTCGCTCGGGCCTTTCACGCCCCCTTGAACGGACCACACTGCATCGCAGATCCGTAGAAATAGCGAATCCAGTGACCCGAACCCGACTGAACGGGTCCTCCCGCGTCGCGCGTCCGCTGGGCCGCGAGCGCGGCCCTCGGAACGAGCACACCCGCGTGGCTGCGCGGAAGCCAACACGTCGAGCGGCAAAACTTGGGGGGAGGAGGGGGTCTGATGCCGTCCGACGCTGGCGTGATCTATGTTTCTTACGGCAGGCAGCCAGAATGGGAAGAGTTTCACGGTGTGGCAGGGCGTGGCCGACTCCGCGAGCACCGCCAGGGATGCATCCGCCCCGCGCGATTGAGTCTACCCCATTGAAAGACGAGAAGTGATTTCCCTGTCACGTTTTAAGGATCGGTCAGTTTTCCTGCTGGCGGCCTGGGGAGTCGTCGTCCTTGCAGGGATCGTCTCCCTGGGGGCGTACGCGGCCCATCCGGGCGATCTTGGTGCGCCGCCTGTTCGCTGGCCGGCGGGGAGTCGAATCGAGCTTGATGGCCATCGGCCGGCCCTGGTGATCTTCCTGCATCCCCGCTGCATTTGCTCTCGGGCGAGCCTTGGAGAGCTGGCGTACATCATGGACCGATGTCGCGGCCGTGTCTCGGTGCATGCGCTTTTGCTGAGCACTCCTGCCCTCGATCGCTGGGGCCCGTCCCAGATCGAGCAAGACCTTGCCGGCCTTGCCGATGTCCACGTCTACCGAGATCGAGGAGGTGCTGAAGCGCGGCGATTCCGGGTGGCGACATCGGGACATGTTTTGGTTTACGACGGTCGCGGGCGGTTGATTTTTAGTGGAGGAATCACGGCTGCCCGCGGACACAGAAGTGACAACTACGGCCGGGCCGCGGTGCTTGACCGCATCCTGAACGCGGAAGGGAGTCAATCGGGGAGTCCCGTCTTCGGCTGCCCGCTCACGACGCCCCGAGCGACCCGCGATCAGGAGTCCCGGCAATGATGGATCGGGTCGTGACCGGATCGGGCCCGGCGAGGTCCACCGTCGAGCAGGCTGATCGGATGTACCGAGAGCAGTTACACGCCGGCTACTGCCGCATTGACCAGTTATTGGCGTTTTTGCTTCTGCTGGAGTGGTCGCTAGCCGTCGTGTTCGCCCTCTGGATTTCGCCCTACACCTGGGCCGGCGAGTCGGTTGCTCTCCATGTCCACGTCTGGGCCGCGGTCATCCTGGGGGGGGCGATCGTGAGCCTACCCGTCACACTGGCTGTGATCCTGCCCGGCGCGACGACGACGCGGCACGCCGTCGCGATGGGCCAGATGCTGATGAGTGCCCTCTTGATCCACCTCGGGGGGGGGCGGATCGAAGTTCACTTCCACGTCTTTGGGTCGCTCGCCTTCCTGGCCCTTTACCGCGACTGGAAGGTGCTGATCACGGCCTCCGTCATCGTGGCGCTGGACCATTTCCTGCGAGGCATCTACTGGCCGCGCTCGGTCTACGGCATCGCGACGGTCAGCCCGTGGCGCTGGGCCGAGCACACCGCCTGGGTCGTTTTCGAGGATGTGGTGCTCATCCGCGGCTGCCTTCAATCGCTGGGGGCGCTGCATGAGATCGCCTTTCGACAGGCGGAGCTCGCGGCCGCCCACGCCGAAGTGGAGCAGACCGTGCAGGAGCGCACGGCCGATCTTTACCGGGCCAACAAGGAGCTGACCCGCCAGGCGGCCGAGCTTCGCGAAAGCCAGTTGCTGATGAAGTCGATTGTCGACACCGCTCCGGACGCCATCGTGACGATCGACCACATGAGCCGGGTTGTCGAGTTCAATCCGGCCGCCGAGGAGATCTTTGGCTACTCGAAGGGGGAAGCGGTGGGGCGGAGCCTGGATGAACTGCTCATCCCGCCGGCGCAGCGCCAGGCCTACCACGACGCAGTGGCGCAGTACATCGAGAGCGGCGAGGACCGATGCATGGGCGCCCGGCTCGAGGTCACGTCGCTCCGCGCCGACGGTGCCGAGTTCCCGGCCGAACTGACGGTCAGTCGGGTCAACCGCCGAGGCGTTCTGCCGCTGTTCGTCGGCTTCATCCGTGACATGACCGCGCGCAAGCTCGCCGACGAGTCGCTCCGCGAGGCAGCGCAGACCGCGCAGGCGGCCAGCCGGGCCAAGAGCGAGTTTCTGGCCAACATGAGTCACGAAATCCGCACGCCGATGAACGGAGTCATCGGCATGACCGAACTGGCCCTCGACACCGAGCTGACGCCCCGCCAGCGCGAGTACCTTGGCCTGGTCAAGAGCTCGGCCGACTCACTCTTGACGGTCATCAACGACATCCTCGACTTCTCCAAGATCGAGGCCGGTAAAATGAGCCTTAACCAGGTTCCCTTCGCGCTGCGGGCCGCACTGGATGAGACGTTGCAGGCCCTGGCGCTGCGGGCGCACACCAAGGGCCTGGAGCTGGCCTGTCGCATTGCCCCCGACGTCCCCGACGCCTTGATCGGCGACTCGGGCCGGCTGCGCCAGGTCCTGGTCAACCTGATCGGCAACGCGATCAAGTTCACGGAGCGGGGCGAGATCGTCGCCGGGGTTGCCGTCGAGGACGTCGGCGGTGATGGAGTCACCCTGCGCGTCGCGGTCGCCGATACCGGGATCGGCATCCCTGTCGAGAAGTTGCGGACGATCTTCCAGCCGTTCGAGCAAGCCGACGGGTCGACCACTCGCCGGTACGGCGGCACGGGGCTGGGGCTGACGATCTCGGCCAAGCTGGTCGAGTTGATGGGCGGACGCATCTGGATCGAAAGCGAGCCGGGAGTCGGCAGCACCGTCTGGTTCACGGCCAGGCTGGGCGTGCAGCTCCACGACGGGTCGTGCCCGAGCGAGCCCGACCTCCCGCAGCTCGAGGGGCTGCCGGTCATGATCGTGGACGACAACGCCACCAATCGCCTGATTCTGAACGAAGTGCTCACGAGCTGGGGGGCGTGCCCGATCGCGGTTGACGGTGGACCCGCAGCCCTGGCCGCGCTGCGATCCGCCGCTGCGCGGGGAGAACCGATCCCCGTCGCACTTGTCGACGGCATGATGCCGGAGATGGACGGACTCGACCTGGCCGAGCACATCCGGAGCGAGCCCTGGATCGCCGCAGTCCGGCTGCTGCTCCTGACATCCGCCGGCCAGCCGGAAGACATGTCCCGTTGCCGGACCCTGAAGATCTCCGCCTGCCTGACCAAACCGGTGCGGCAGTCCGAGCTGTTCGACGCCGTGATGAAGGCGATGGCCCCCTACGACCGGACCGAAGAGATCCGGCATCCACGCCTCGAGGCCGCGGAGCGCCCAGGCCCCGTCCTCACACGGAGGGAATTGCGAGTCCTGCTCGCCGAGGACCATCCGGTGAACCAGAAGGTGGCCGTCCGCATGCTCCAGCACCAGGGGCATGCGGTGGTCGTTGTCCCTGATGGGCGACAGGCGCTCGACGCGCTTCGGAGCGACTGTTTCGACCTCGTTCTCATGGACTTGCAAATGCCGGAGATGGACGGCTTCGAGGCGCTGCGGGCCATCCGCGAACGTGAAGCGACGACCGGCGAGCATATGCCTGTCATCGCCCTGACTGCGTACGCCATGCAGGGTGATCGTGAGCGCTGCATTCGGGCCGGCTTCGATGCCTACCTCGCCAAGCCAATCTGCCGGGCCGACCTCGAGGAGGCCCTCAGCGCCCTTGGACGCGACAGGCCCGACGTGCCTGATGCGGAGCAACCGGTGCTCACGGGGTTGGCGAAGATTTGCGGAGGAGACGACGAGTTTGCCCGCGAGCTAGCCGAGTCAGTCCTGGAATCGGCCCCGCGCTGCCTGGCTGCGATCGACATCGCCCTGCGAAACGGCGATCCGCGGTCGTTGGCCGCCGAATCCCATGCCTTGAATGGGATCAGCCGTACGATCGGGGCCGAGGACCTGGCCGTAGCCTGTGGACAGTTGGAGAACGCGGGGCGCCGTGGGGAGCTGGAAGCCGCTGCGACCGTCGCCGCGCGGCTCGGAGACGCCTGGGAGAAGGTGCGAATCGAATTGGAAAACCTCCTGGTTGTCGAGATCGAAAAATGAGAATCCTCATCGCCGAGGACCAGCCGCCGGCGGCTCTGTACCTACGCAGAATCCTTGAGAGGATGGGCCATGACGTCACCGTTGCGCCCGATGGCGAGCAGGCGTGGCGGATCGTGCAGCAAGGCAATACGCCACTCTTGATTTCCGACTGGATGATGCCATACCTTGACGGGCCCGAACTGTGCCGGCGCATTCGGTCGGCCGGGGGCGACCGCTACACCTACATCATCCTCTTGACGTCTCGCGACGGAAGGGATGACAGGCTGAAGGGGCTGCGCGCCGGGGCCGACGACTTTCTGACCAAACCGCCCGATCCGGATGAGCTGGCCGTCCGCCTGGAGATCGCCGAGCGGATCTTGGCAGTCCACGATCAGTTGGCCCGGCAAAATGATCTGCTGGCCGAGCTGGCCGCGGTCGACGAGCTGACCGGGACCAAGAATCGCCGGCGATTCCGTGAGGACCTCGAGCTCCTCTTCGCCCAGGTAGACCGCCTGGGCGCGCCTCTGTCGTTGATCATGCTCGACCTCGATTACTTCAAGGCATACAACGACGCCTTCGGCCACCCGGCGGGCGACGAGATGTTGCAATGGGTCGGCTCGACGCTGCGAACGGCCGTACGCGGTCACGACATCGTGGCCCGCTTTGGGGGGGAGGAATTCGTGGTGCTCCTGCCGGCGACCGATGAGGCCGAGGCCCTCGAGGCGGCCGAGCGGCTGCGGTCGGCAATCGCCGGCCGGCCCGAGCCACACCGCCGGATAACCGCCAGCGTGGGCGTGGGCACAGCGGGCCCGGGGACTCCCAGCGCAGCCGCACTGGTGGAACAGGCCGACCGTGCCCTGTATCAATCCAAGCAGGCCGGCCGCAACCAGGTCACTCACTACCGAGACTGTGCCGCCCTGGTGGCCCCCACCACGGCGCGAACCGGTCCAAATCATCCGGGAGGACCGGCGGCTCTTGAGCCCACCGTCCCGTTTCGATCGGCTGCCGTGTCGCCGCCCCGGTGATGATCCTCCGCGAACCGGGGGCGAGTCCTCCCCCTTTCGCTCCTCGTGACCGGGACGATACGATACGGACTCATGAGACGCTCAAGAGCCCGAGAGGAAGCCCGTATGGCCCCGACCAACGCACTGGGGCGCGCCATCTGCGTCTCGGTCTCCGTCTTCACTTTGTTGACATCCTCGATGGTCCTGATCGCCGCCGAGCCCGTGAGTTCCCAGCCGAGTGGGCTGCGATTCGAGGTCAGGCTGGCCCATGCGCCGGCCGCCCCAGGCGGAGGGCCGCCGCAGCCCCAGGCTCAGCCGCGCTCGGGCCGGTTGCTGGTGGTGCTCGGGCGAGCCGGAGCGCTCGAGCCCAGACTCACCGTCGGGCAGACCGGCAAAAACACGGCACCCGTGCTCGGCCGCGACGTCGCCAACCTCGCCCCGGGCTCCGCGGTAATCCTCGACGACCGTTCGGCCATCTTCCCGATCGACAATCTGCGCCGGCTTCAACCCGGATCCTATGCGGTCCAGGCCCTCTTGCACACCAACCCCGACCTGAATGTGCAGAACGCGCCGGGAGACCTGTACAGCGTGGCGACGACCGTGCGGCTCGACCCGGCGTCCGGCGAGACCGTCGGCCTTGAGCTGTCGCAAGTCGTGCCGGAAGAGACGATGCCTCCCGATTCGGAACTGGTCAAGTATCTCAAGATCCGCTCGAAGCTGCTCAGCGACTTCCACGGCCGGCCGATCCACCTGCGCGCGGGGGTGATTCTACCGCGCGACTTCGCGCGCCAGCCGGAACGGCGCTACCCGGTGAGGGTCCAAATCGGCGGCTACGGCGAGCGGTTCACCGAGGTCGGCAGGGTCATGACCCCCGGCTCGGGATTTCACCGCGTCTGGATGGCCGGCGACACGCCACCGATGATCCTGATCCACCTGGACGGCGCCGGGCCGCTGGGCGATCCCTACCAGGTCGACTCGGCCAACCACGGACCTTACGGCGCGGCCATCACGCGCGAGCTCATCCCCGCCGTCGAAAAGGAATTCCGCGGCATCGGCCAGGGGCAGGCCCGCTTCCTGGACGGCGGCTCGACCGGCGGCTGGGTTGCGCTGGCCTTGCAGATCTTCTATCCGCAGCTCTTCAACGGCGCCTGGGCTTTCTGCCCCGACAGCGTCGACTTCCGCTCCTTTGAGCTTGTGAACATCTACGATGACGATAACGCCTACACCAACCGGCACGGCTTCGAGCGACCGGCGGCGCGCGACTCGTCGGGCGAGGTGCGGTTCACGATGCGGCACGAGTGCCAGATCGAGAACGTGCTGGGCCGGGGCAACTCATGGACCTGCTCGGGCGGCCAGTGGGGTGCTTGGAACGCCACCTACGGCCCGAAGGGCTTGGGCGGCCGGCCGGTTCCCCTCTGGGACCCGATCACCGGCGCAATCGACCACACGGCCGCCGAGCACTGGAAGGCCTATGACCTCCGCCGCGTCCTCGAATCGAACTGGACCGAGCTCGGCCCCAAGCTCAAGGGAAAGCTCCACATCTGGGTCGGCGAGGCCGACGACTACTTCCTCAATAACGCCGTGCACCGCCTCGACGCGTTCCTGTCCCGCGCCCGGCCCCACTACGAAGGCTCGATTTCCTACGGTCCGGGACAGGGCCACTGCTGGATGGGGATCTCGCAGAGTACGATGATGAAGCAGATGGTCAAGCGCATGGCCGAGGGCTCCAGCCCTAGAAAGTGAATCAACATGCTCCGTTTTCAAGAAACCGTCGGGTCAAGCAGCCGCGCCTTCCGGATCTGCGCGGTGGTTGGCGCAGTCGCTCTTTTCGGCCCGGCCGGCGGCAAGACGACGCGCGCGCAGCAACTTCAGATCAATCTCGACGAACGCAAGGTCACTGCGTATACCTTGCCCGACCCCCTCACCATGGCCGGCGGGCGGAAGGTCACGACTCCCGCGCAATGGCATCGAGAGCGGCGTCCGGAGCTGATGCGTTTGTTCCAGACCCATGTCTACGGCAGGGTGCCGCAACCTACCATGCCAATCCGTCCCACCTTCGAGGTCCGCTCGGAAGACAAGCAAGCCCTGAGGGGTAAGGCCGTCCGGCGCGAGATTTCGATCCGGTTCTCCGACAAGGCTGACGGTCCGCGAATGGATCTCTTGCTCTATCTGCCCAGAACGGCCGGCGCCTTGAAGCGCGCGCCGGCCTTCCTCGCGCTCAACTTCGAGGGGAACCACGCCGTTTCCCACGACCCGGGGATCACGCTCTCCCGTCAATGGATGCGGAACGATCCCAACAAGAGGGTCGTGAACCACCGGGCCACCGAGTCGTCGCGGGGAGCCGACTCGTCGCGGTGGCCGGTCGAGCGAATCCTCGCGCGGGGCTACGCCCTGGCAACGGCCTATTACGGCGATCTCGACCCGGACTATGACGACGGGTTCAAGAATGGGATTCATCCGCTCTTCTACCAGCCGGGCCAGACGCGCCCCGCCGCCGATGAGTGGGGCGCGATCGGCGCCTGGGCCTGGGGCCTTTCTCGGGCGCTCGACTACCTCGAGACCGCTCCCGAGATCGAGGCGCGGCAAGTCGCCGTCATGGGACATTCCCGGCTGGGTAAGACAGCGCTCTGGGCAGGGGCGGAGGACCCACGGTTCGCGATCGTGATCTCGAATGACTCGGGCTGCGGCGGGGCCGCGCTCTCTCGCCGGATCTTCGGCGAGACGGTCGCGCGGATCAACACGAGCTTTCCCCACTGGTTCTGCGCCAACTTCCACCAGTACAACGGCCGCGAGGATCTGCTGCCGGTCGACCAGCACGAGCTGATCGCCCTGATCGCCCCGCGGCCCGTCTTGATCTGCTCGGCCGAGGAAGACCTCTGGGCCGATCCGAAAGGGGAGTTCCTGGCCGCCTTGGCGGCCGATCCCGTTTACCGTCTCTTGGGCACCGACGGCCTGGCCGTCACCGAGATGCCCAGGCCGGCCCCGAACCAGCTCGTCAAGAGCACGATCGGCTATCACTTCCGGCCCGGCATGCACGACGTCACCGACGACGACTGGAACGCCTTCATGGATTTCGCCGACCATCACTTCCGCCGGGAGAGCCGGTAGGACGCTATCCATTTCGGGTTTGGGCCAATTCCGGCCATGCACGACCGGCATTGACCGACCATGTGAGGATGGATAGAGTCGCCGGA
This sequence comes from Isosphaerales bacterium, assembly GCA_044450785.1. GTDB lineage: Bacteria > Planctomycetota > Planctomycetia > Isosphaerales > Isosphaeraceae > JBIOJM01. Next base: position 1,937 of record JBIOJM010000231.1, on the reverse strand, counting down.
CGATGGCTCGAATCGCCGGCCGAAACGACAACCGCGCCCACCCAGAGCCCTGCTCGTGCCCTCGACCACGCACCGGACGTTCACCCTGATGGATGCGATGTCCTTGGTCGCCGCCACAGCGGTCGCCCTGGCGGGCTTCCGCTGCTACGCCGGCGACTTGGGCGAGCTCCGCGTGCAGTTGAGCGAATCCCTGACCGCCGTGGCGGCACCACCGGACGGTTGGCCCTCGTGGGGATGGGCCATCTGGTCGAGCTACGGGCTGCTGGTGACCGTCCTGGTCCCCTTTTGCTGGGCATGGACCCTCGCCATCCTCGGACTCCGCCTCCGCCGGCCTCGCTCTCGGCTGCGTCGCCTGATGCGTCAACCGGGCGCGATCGCCTGCTATTCGGCGGCGTTTGCCCTCGTCCCTGCCCTTGCCGGCTTGCTCGGCCTGGGCGTCATCTCCGGACTCCTGTCGGGCTCCGATTACGCGTCACCACAGTGGGATAGACTACTCGGGTTTTCGTTTATCCTCGTTCCGGCGTTGACCGGGTTCGCCATCCTGGGCTCCTGGGCGACCTTGCTACTCGGCAGACGATGGCGGGCCGAACCGGACTGGATCGACCGGGCTGGTCGATTGCTCGGTGTCTACTGGATCGGCGCGATCTTCCTTCCCATTTGGGGCCTTGGATAGACACTGACCAAGATTGGAAGCGTCGAAGTTGTCAATAACGAAGATCCATGCACCATTGGCCGGAGCACTGCTCAGTGTGGTCGCGATCACTCTGATCGCGAAGTTTGCCCTCTCGGAGAGGCCCGGATCCGGGCAAGTCCGTCGACTTGCTGATCCACCCGGGCAGGGGGCGATCAAGAGGCTCCGGACCCTGGGAAGGGTCGAAGTCGACGAGAACCAGCCCGCCCGGCCAGTGGTGAAAGTGTTTCTCTCAGGCCGCCGCGTCAACGACGCGACCTTGGATCTCCTCGGCGAGTTGACGGAGCTCCGCGAGTTGAAGCTGGAAGATACCCGCGTCACGGACGCCGGGCTTCGGCATCTCCGCCACCTGACGGAGCTTCGGCGGCTCCATCTCGATGGTGTGGAGATCACGGATGAGGGACTCGCCTGGTTAGCATCCTTGAAAAACTTGGACACACTCGTCCTCTCGGATACCCGGATCGACGGCACCGGCCTGAACCATCTAACGCCACTCGATCGACTTCGCGCGGTCGGCATCGAAGGCCCCTTGGTCACGAAAGAGGGCTTGGGCCACCTGACAGGGCTGACAATGCTGGGTCTCTGGCATACTCGGCTCACGGATCGGGGCCTGGAATTCTTGAAACGGCTGCCCAATCTCGAGCAACTGATCCTCGACGACGAGACCGTAACCTTCCAGGGATTGGCTGTCTTGCGAGCGCTACCCGGGCTGAAGACGTTCTACTCCTCCGTCCGGGGATCAATCCTCGAATTTGAAGAATTCCGGCGAGCGAACCCGAACATCCAAATCAACGGTCCCACCTGCGGACACGCTCAAGTGATGCGCGAGACCGAACTGGAATCTCGCCGGTTGCGAAGGCAGGGGCTAACCGGTCGGATTCGCTTGGCCTGGGGAAGGATCTGGTAACTCGTCAGCCATCCCTGCCGCTAACGAGTACTAACCGCCCTTTCCGGTTGATTCTTCGTTTGGTCAAGCCGCTGACGGGCCCGCATCATCACAGAAAGCATAAGCCGTCCCAGATCGTCCCGCCGCTCGGCGTACTTGGCCGCTTCAAAAGCCCCCCCATCGTAAATCTTGGGGTCGAGGTAAGGCATAGACACTCTCAGCTCGACTTTTGCCGTTTTTTTAGGGTTGTACTACGGTGAGCCTCCTTGGTGAGGTGGTAGGTATCGACCAACCGCCACATCTCACACAAGGAGGCTCCCATGGGTAGTTTAACCGACCGACCCCGCAAACGCCTGTCCC
>JBIOJM010000230.1:0-16611 GCA_044450785.1 Isosphaerales bacterium | reverse complement strand
TTGTACGTGACCCGATTCCACAAATCCCTGATCTCTTGGATGGCCTGGGCAAAGTGAGGGACAGCCCCGGCGCGTGCCAAGTCATCTAGAAGATCGGCCGCCTTTTCCAGAGCGTTTGCCAAGGACTCGATCAGGGTTGCGACGGTAGAGTTGGTCCAGAAACCGTCTTTGTCGTGCTCGACCTTGTTTCTGAGGGTGACGATCTCTCCGATACGATCCGCCATTTTTGCCGGCTTGGTCAGGATGTATGGATGGGGGCGATCGAACTTCTGCTGGATCAAGGACCCCGCATCAGACCTTGCGATGGCGTCAGGCAGGCGCTTGAACAGAGCGACTAACTCACCGAACGTGAGGTGGTCGAGTTGAAACTTCTTTTGCGGGTTCTCCTGATTGAGGATATCGATCAGCTTTTGGTCGCGCTCGGCGCGGAAAGCGAGGCTGGCCCACCCCCAGACTGAAACTTTAAGCAGCCTCTCGATCGCTGCGCAACCGCTGAGAAACGGGCCGCGAATGTCCACTTTCTCCTTCGCCAAGCGGATCTTCGAGGCCATGAGCTTCAATGTGGCTTTGACCTGAGTCACACCCCCCTCCTTCGCTGGGGATGGGAGGGAAAAGCCGTAATTTGCAAGGAGCGAATCAATTGGTCCTCTTGCGCGGATTGTCTCTTCGGGGATGCCGATCTGCCGAGCCAGGACTCGTATGCCTTGGGTGCCGAGTCGTTCCCGCAGGAGCGCCCTTGGATCTTCCTCAGCGACGACTTCCATCACCATCTCAAGTGGGGTTCCCTTGGCGCCCTGCGGGATCATTAAGGCGATCTCGTCTTCTTCCAATTCGTCCAGTAGCATCCTCGCGAGGCCCTCGTACAGGACGGGCTTGCCTCCTTCGGCTGCTTCCAGGACGACGGCCGGATTAGCCTTCAATCCTTCCCGCACGGGCTTGATGAAAGGCTTGCGCAAATAGATGAGGAAAGTATCGCTGGGCTTCGCGCCACTCCAAGACATGCTCCCGCGCAAGCTCTTCACGTTAACCAGATCGAACCCGGCTTCCTGGGCCAGTGCTACATAATCCTCGAACCCGCCCCTGTTCATTGAAGTGAGAAGCATGGCGAACATGCGGCCGGGCTTGAGGACGCGGAAAGACTCACGCAAGGCATTGAGCATGCCCTCTCGGTATGCAATGGCGTCATCGCCGCGCTTCATCTCGATGGCCCGTGCCATCGCGGCCCGCCCGAAAGATGATTCAATGGGGGGACAAATCCACGACTCCCAGACCCAGAAGTAGGAGGCGAGTTCGGCATACTGGACGCGGTCGTAGTAGGGAGGATCCGTCACGATCGCGTCGAAATAATCATCCTGGAACGGCAGGTTCGCCGCATCCGCGAGACGTACCGTCGCAGCCCTGGGAATGGTCTCGCAAGCCTTGATAGTCGGGACGACGATAGACAGCCATTGGTTGAGGAAACCGAGCGGATTTCGCTCGACGAAGACGCGATGGGGGATCGCAGCCAGTCGGGCGAACGCGGTTCCCGCGGCTTGGCGGTGGCCTTCCCAGTGGCAGAGCATGCTATTGGAATTGACCAAGTGCCCCACGAAGAAGGCAAGGTAGGTCATCACGGCCCCGATTGCTCCCTCCTGGATGCCCCTCGCTGACATCTCTCGCCGAACCTCCCTCACCGCATTTGCGTACTCCAATGCGACGAGCAGTTGCCGTGAGGTGAAAAGATCCCGGTACGTCACTCCCCCGCAACGCTTCACTGCGGAGTAGGTCTGTGTTGGCAACTCGGTTAAGAGAGATTCACCAAATTCTCCTTCCAGCAGCGTCTTCGACCTGCGATCGTCTTCGGATGACCAAGGTGCGTAGCCACCCCGCTCGCTCAGGGCGACGGCCCGGAATTCCTTCTGGGCTTTGTCGCCGCACGCTACGGCGCCTAAGATAGGAAGAAGCCTTGACCGATTAGCCGACGAAAGGTCGATCGACGCCTGGCATTTGGGACACGTGACCTGGCCGCGGACACAAGTCGAGGCGGGGGCGTTAACGGCGTAGGGTAAAATGTCATCTTGCGTTGTGCGGAATTCGATCCACCATTGCTTCCCCCGACTTCCAGTAAGCTCGAAGGGATTTTGCAGGGGAACCAGTGAACCGCAGCCCGGTTTTTCGCAGCGGACGACGTGGAACCAAAAGTAGTAGGCGGGAGCGCTGTGCTCTTCCAAGGTCGGAAACAGCGGTGTGATCCTCGGCTCGGCGATTTCTTCTACCCTCTTGGACCAGAACGTCAATTCTTCGACCAGCCCAGCCCACGTCTCGCCCGACGCACTGCCGGGATGCTTCGGGTTGGGGCTCGCATAGACAGAGGGATACTCCAACGACGAGCGCAGAATGTTGTAAGCAATGGGGTTCAGTTCGCTCGCGTAGGCATCGCAACCGAGACGCAGGGCCTCGTAGGGAATCGTCCCTCCCCCGGCGAAGGGGTCGAGCACCTTCGGTGCCGACGGGATCGCCGGCGTATGGGGGTCGCGACCGCCCTCATCAATTTCATTCTCTTTGTCACGCCAGGCCCATATCCAACGTGCGTCTCGCATATCGGCCGAGGCGCTTGCAAGGGTGGCCGAAGAAGGCGTGACCGCCCCGAGCGATGCCAAGAACTCATCCGAGGGCGATTGCTTCTCCGTCAACGCAAGATAGGTCGCCGCACGCGCGATAACTCTTGGCCGACGTGCCCACCATATGTGTAGGAGCGAGAGGCTTCCGAGTCGAATGGATCGTTCAAGATCGGCCTCTTCGGAGATGCTCACGGGCAGACGTTGCGTCGCGTTATCCTCGCTCATCGAATCGGTCTCCGCTCGCTAATGATTGCGTCTGCCGGGATCAGATAATACCACGGGGCGAAGACCTTCCGCTTAGCGTGGTCCAGCTTCGCCGCTAGGTTCTGGATGCGGACCGACTCCGCATCGTTCGTCAACGGTCCCCACGACACGTATAGCCAATGATTATGGGCAAGTTGCTGCGCCTGGTACCACCCGTTGACCGTCAGCCGGAAGAGCCGGTCAGTGGTCGAGGGCCTTCGCGTCCTCGCATCGCTGACCGCCGGAGATCGCCATGGCGGGCAGACTCCAAGGACCGGGGACATCCAGGACGCGCGTGTACGTATTATAAGCGCACAGAACTGAATGGTTCCATGTGTTCATCTTATGGTGCCGGAGTATAACGCCGGGGCGCACCGCCTGGGATGGCAAATCAACCTCTCCGCGGGGACGCCAGGTAAGCCTTGACCATATCGTACCAGGGCTTGATCGGTATAACTTCCACTAGCCGGCTCTCTCGATACCAGGAGGACTGGATGCCGATGAGTTTGTGCCCGAGGACCGCCACCTCGCCGGGCCGCTCGGAGATAATGAAGCAGCCGCCCCCGCTGAACCCGTGCGGCGTCTCCACGAAACGTATTTCCACCCACTGCCCGTTTTCCAGTCGATAGCCGACGTCCGGGTAGTAGATCTTGATGTATGTGTCCGCCTGTTCGGCCATGTTCGACACGAAAGCCTTCTTGCGAATCGTCATCATCTGAAGTGCCTCGGACTCCGCAATCGTCTTGACGGGATAGCCGATGACGTGAAGCGACCAGTGCGGTTGCAGGGCGAGGCCCTGGTTGAAGTAGAGTTGCTCTTCGCCGATCTCCGGGCCGAGCGCCGTCGCGACTTCCAGGAAGCCGATGTCAAGGAGCTTATGGGTGCCGGCCCGGATGATGACTGCCGATCGCTGCGGCAACGGTGCGCTCGTGTTCGGGTTCCATTGTCCCTCCCGGATGACGCATGGATTCCGACGAATGCAGTGGGCGGCGGTCGCCACGAAATGACGGCCCTCCACATTGACCAGGACGCCGGAGCCGATCTGGTGGGGCTTCCCGGTGTCCTCGTGTTCGTGGACGATCATCACGACTCGCCGGTAAAGCTCCGGGTAGTGGGCGAGCGAGGTTTCCTGGGTGACCTGCTCGATGGACGGGCTAGTCGCTTTGGGCTCGGTCATCTCAGTGCTCCTGATCGGATGGCCCCGGACGACACGGGCCAGGGGACGTGACGTCACATGGTAAGTCATCAGGTGCCAGGTGTATAGGCGGCTGCTCGCAGCAGCACGGAGCGCCGCTCCACCGGCCGATGTCCATCCTGTGCGCGACCAGGCGGATGGAGCCGCCGAGGGCATAAAGCCCATTCTTCTCAAACCAGCGCGCGCCGCTCAGCGCCGTATCGTCGCGCGGCGAGAAGCTGAACACGATGCGGTAGTGTTCGAGTGGAGGAAGCCATGTCAGCAGATCGACACCCCAGCGCCAGACGTTAGGCATATCGGGATGCCGGGTGCATCCGGCCGGGTGCTGCATGTCGCCGATGAAGCACTCAAACCCGGCCTCGGCCCATGGGCGCACCATCACGCCGGAGAGGTCGTACAGGCTGAGGACAATCCCGGTTTCCATGGTGTTGAATCCGCGTTCACAGCAGACCGAACATAAATGCCGGTTATCGGACGATGTAGCGGGAGCCCGTCTCCGCAGCGTGTAGGGCCGAGGTGTGCCCGATCGACACCGGAAGATGACCGACCGGCCTCGCGGGAAGGAAGTCCGACCAGCGTGACCGAGCCGTCCCGCCGGTGTCCGCGCCTTCTGCCCAGCGACGAAGGCTTGCAATCCCCGGCCCGGCCAAGGACAATTGTGGTACGGTATTCTTGAGCCGCGAAAGCTTACCGACCCGGGATTCGGAGGGTTGAGCTCCATGTCACGACGATCCGTCACGGCACTCACGATCGCGGTCCTGATCGCCTGGGCCGTCCACGGTCGCGCGGACGAGAAGCTCGCCCGCGCGCCGGCACAGACCGGCTCGATCACCGGCTTGGTGGTCAACCAGCAAGGCCGTCCGGTCGCCGGGGCCGCGGTCTGGGGTGTTTCCTACCAGCAGAAGTTCGGGCCCACGCGTAGCGGCGCCGACGGGCGGTTCCGCCTGCCCGCGCTCAAGCCCGACAAGCCGGTCACCGCCTGGGCCGACGTGCCAAGCCCGGTGCGCGAGCGTCGCGACGACGTCCGCATCTTCCCCGGCAAGGGATCGATCACTGTTTGAGATGCATTGCGGCGGGGTTTTCTCGATGGTGCCGCCGTTCTCGAGGTGGGCGGCGATGCCGGTGGCCCGGATGGTGTGGTTGCAGAGCGTCTTGCCCTTCTTGACCACGTGCTTCGGCCCGCGTATAGCTTCCCCACCTCGTCCATGGCCGGTATCATCGTGCCGGAGATTAGCTCGACGGGGTCGACCTTCTCGTCGATCGCTTCCTTGGTGATCGCGACGTCTGTCTTGCCGTCGCCGTTGAGTACCGCGTCATGAAGCTTCTTCAAGTCGGCCACGGCTGCCCCTCGTTCTTTCACTGCGGAACGTCAGTTCTGCCCGTTGAACTCGTGCACGGCGTCGAACATCGCCACGATGTTCTCCACCGGCGTACCGGCCTGGATGTTGTGAATCGAGTTGAAGACAAAACCGCCCCCCGGCGCGAAGATCTCGCACCGCCTTAGCACCTGCTCGCGCACCTCGTCCGGGGTTCCGAACGGGAGGGTCTTCTGTGTGTCCACGCCGCCGCCCCAGAAGACCAGGCGATCCCCGAAGTCCTGCTTGAGCAGTTCGGGATCCATCCCCGTCGCGGAGCATTGGACCGGGTTGATGATCTCGAACCCCGCCTCGATGAATGAGTCGTAGAACCGCTTCACCGAGCCGCAGGAATGCTTGAAGCATTTCCAGGTCGTGTGGGCGTGGATCCAATCGCAGATCCGCTTGTAGTAGGGCAGCCAGAGTTCCCGGAAGGTCGGTACCGAGCAGAACGCCGAGGTCTGAGTGCCGAAGTCCGTGCCGCAGAGGAAGACCGCGTCCACCGTGTTGCCAATGGTCCGGTGCACCCGTGCCAGGTTCTCGACCGCGACCTCGGTCTGTCGCTCGAAAATTCCGTGAACGTAATCCCTCCGGCTCTTGAGTGACATGTACCACTCGGCCACATCGCGAATTCCCCGCGGATCCTTGAGGAACGGCGCAGGCACCAGGGCAATGTCGCCCAGCGCCGTGCCTCCGAAGTTCGCGATCACAGCACGTCCCGACGCCCGCGCGGCGTCGACGTCCGCCTTGATCGCGGCCAGGTCGGTATCGGATAGAGGCCGGAACTCTTCCAGGTTGTCGCCCACATTCAAGTGGTCAGGATCGAAGTGCTGCTGGCGGATAATCGCATCGAAAAAGTGAAACCCCTTCGGCATCCGGCCGCTTGGCTCTGCGGCCAGGTCTCCCTCAGGGTAGATCAATGTGTCTCCATTCTCGTCCACCCTGGTATTGAACATGCCCGGCACGAGCACCTCAAGCCCGTTGAAATCCCAGGGCTTCCAGTCCTTGTTCGCGAACCCGAACATGGTTCGCCGGGGGTACACGCCCTCGATGTCGGTCCTGAGCACCTGCTTGAGGTCTTCATCGAGCAGTCCCAGCATCTGGAACGGCTCATGGACCTTCACGGGTCGTTTTTCGAGCCCGAAATGGTCTCGCAAGGCGGCCATGCAACCGACGTGGATGCCCGTTACGGCCGTGCTGCCGAAATCGATCGGCACCTGCTCCGGCTGCCTGTGCGCCAGCGCGTCCAGAACTCGCTGCCGGCCAGGCGTGGTGGCGGAAACAGCCTGAAGAGTCGTCATCGAAGGGAACCCTCCGCGGTTTGAGTTCTTTTCTTCAGGCTAGCTCTGTCGGAGGGCCGGGTCAACGAGACGGCTCTCCGCGTCTCGTGGGACACATTGGGAACCCCGTCCCACGACGGTATCCCAGATCTCAAGGGACCGCAATCACTCGCACCAGGACAACGCCATGGCGCGCGACGTCCGCCTGGAATTGGTCTTTGTACGGGCCGAGGTCTTTCTGCCGCCAGAGGTCGCGCACTTTCATGGTGCCCGAGAGCCCCAGGTCCGACGAGCGGGCTGTGACGGTTGCCTGCTGCTCGCCGCGGTTGAATAGGCCCACGGCCAGGGAACCGTCTTCCATGTGCTTGGCCCAGACCTCGAGAGCCCCGTCCTTGGCCACCCTGCGGCCGGGACGGCCCGATGGGTCCTGATCGACGTCGATCACCTCGTCGTTGCAAAGCAGGCCGAGGGTGAAGTCGTCTAGCCGGGTGATGTCGCCGCTGAAGATGAGAGGAGCGGCCAGCAGGCACCAGCGAGACGTGCGCGTACTGCTCGTTGGGCGAGAGGGGCGTCGGCGCCGTCTTTCCCTTCCAGTTGCTCAGGTATCCCAGAAGCAGGTAGTCCGGATCGTTCCATCCACCCGGGCCGCCAAACCTGTGCAGCTCCTTGGCGGCGTAGAAGTCGAAGCCGTCGCGGAAGAGGGCCGTGGGTATGCCCTCGAAGGTCGAGCCGAAGTCGCCGGCCGTCCGCCAGCTCTGGCCGCCAACCGCCTTGCCCCATTTCCAGACGTCGCCCATGCCGTACTGGCACACATTCAAGACGATGTCGCGCGGCTGGCGCTTGAGGATCTCGCCGATCCGGCGGTACGGAATCTGGAGGGCGTCCCGGTCCGGGTCCTTGAGGATCTGGCCGTAGGAGCACCAGTCGTACTTCAGGAAGTCGAAGCCCCATTCGACGAACCGCTGGACGTCCTGCTCCTCGTGCTGGTAGGCGCCGACGTGCCCGCCGCAGGTCAATGGCCCCGGCGAGGTGTAGATGCCCGCCTTCAGCCCCTGGGAATGGATGTGGTCGACGAGCGCCTTCATGTCTGGAAACCGACGGTTGGGGTTGACCCTTCTCTGGCCATCACGCGGCTCGCCCCCGAGCTCGGGGTCCGGATCGCCGGGCTTGACCGCCCAGCAATCGTCGATGTTCACATACATATATCCGTGGCCGATCATCCCGGACCGGACCATCGCATGAGCCGCCTCCCGGATGATCTTGTCGGTGACGTGATTCTCCCAAATGTACCAGCTATTCCATCCCATGTGGGGCGTGAGGGCGAGGGTTTCTCCACAGACGATGCGCAGCGGGCGGCTGGCGCGACCGCGCGAATTGGAGACTTCAAGAACGACATCGTGGGTTCCTGCACGATCGAGCCGCCCACCGATCTGGCCGGTCTCTTGGTCGAGCTGGAACCCCTTGGGCAGCCCCGTTGCGCCATAGCGGAGCGGACTCTCACCGGTAGCCGGAATCTTGAACAAGAGCGGCGAGCCGGGCCGGACGCCGAAGATCCTCGCTCCGTGGATCTGCGGCTTCGGGCCCGGCCTGGGAGTAAGGACCACCGGATCGGCGGCCAGGACCCACCCCGGGAAGAGAGAGGATCTGCTCGGCCGTCGCACCCGGGGGAACCGGCTCGGCAATCAGCCAGTTGATCGCCTGGGCAGCCAGGATGCCGATCACGATCGTGAGCTGGTTGATCGACACGAGCTTGCCACGAATCGCGGCCGGGGCAATCTCGGCGATGTAGAGCGGCGAGAGGTTCGACGCCAGGCCGATCGCCACCCCGCCCAGCAACCGGTTGATGACGAAGATCGCAAAGGATCCGGCGAGCGCCGTGCCCATCGACGACAGCGTGAAGATCACCCCGGCAAGAATCAACAGCCGCTTCCTGCCGAACCGGTCGGAAAGGGCCCCGGAAAGGACCGCGCCACCCAGGCACCCGAGAAGCGCACTACTCATCGCCCACCCGACCTGAAATGGCGTGGTCAAATGAAAGTATTTCTCGTAAAACGGCTTGGCCCCGCCGATCACCACAAAATCGTAGCCAAAGAGCAGTCCCCCCAGGGCCGCGACCAGGCTGATGGTCCAGATCCATCCCAGGTTCAAGGACGTCTCGGACTCGGACGGGAGGACGGATGTTCGGTCGTCGGGCCCGGCCAGCATGGCAGAGGTTCCTCGGGATTATCAAGTTGCTCAAGGCTCGTTGCTTCTCACGCCGCTTACAGGCCATAGCTTGACGCCAGGAAGAACTCGCCATAGATCTCCGACATCTGGCCCAGAAGCTCTTCTGCACTGGCGGGCGAAGATTGAAGGTCCTTCTCGATCCGGTCCAGCCAGTTTCGCTCTTTGGGGGCGAGCTTGAGTCTGCCGGCGGCCTGACCCTCGCGGAGAATCGCGACCGCCGTCTGGCCGGCGGCCACGGTCCGGCGGTAGGTATCGGGTGCACTGACAATGGCCTCCGCGATGCGGCAGGCTGCTCGAGGCGAAAGCATGGCTGCTTGAGGGCTGAGCCATTCGTCGGATTCGGTGAGCCAGTCGCGCAGGATCAGGGCCTGGTTCCTGGCGGAGGATGTCGGCACCCGCGTCCCGGCAAAGCTCGAATGACCGACTTAGCTTCTCCCAGGCCGGGCCACTGCGCAACAGGGGATGCTTGCCCTGGTCGCGAATGTCCGTGGGAGTCACACGCAGTGCGCACTTGAGCCCCGAGCTGTGGCTAGCGGCGCGGAGATGACGGTGCAAGAGTGCTGTGTCATCGTTGGGTCATTCTGCTCGCGCCCGCGCCAAGCCTCGCCGGCAAGCCTTCTGGGAAGGAATTCGGCTCGATCGATTCGCAGGCTCGTTGCGCCGGCGTCTTGCGATCGGGACTCTCATGATAACCCAAATCTTGATCGCGGGCAGGCTCAAGAGCTTGGCATGCGTCCAGGCAAAGAACCGCATGGTGTTCCGGTAATAGGAGGCTCGCGTGTTCTTGTTGGGGATGGTGTCGGTGGGGAACTGAACAGTTACCTCGCTTTTACCAGTCCGTCTGCGCCTGCATCCATTGCTTCCGCCCACCCTTGATCGCAATAATCCAAATGAGGCGATCTGGTGTCCTTTCAGGGAGGGCGGGGCGAATCATGTCCGGGCGCAAGATTCTCCATTTCGGCGTAGCGATTCTGGCCACGATGTCCGTTCCGTCCCAGGCTCGGCCCGGAGGAGTGCACACGCTGTTCTGGCACGGTGGGCACGGAGGAGGTGGGCACGGAGGAGGCGGGCACCGAGGAGGAGGAGGTCCACGAGGCCAGTTCGGCCCTCAAGGGTCGTTCTACATGGGCTTCGGAGGCGGCGGGTTCTACTACCCCTACTCGCCGATCCTGGTCATCGGACCGGGAGGATTCCTGCCGCCGTTCCCCGCGATGATGCCGCCGTTCATGCCGATGCGAGGGCCGCTCCTGCCTCCGCCCCTTCCAGGAATGATTGCACCTCAGCCCGGGGCCAACCTCAGACCGGCGAAACTCAAGAGAGGCGATCCGGTCCGTGCCGGCCAGCTCATCACCATCGGCGACCGATTGTTCCGCGCGGGCAACCTGAAAAAAGCCGAGGAGCGGTATCAACAATCGATGCGGGCCGCGCCGGACCTGGCCGCGCCCCGCATTCGCCTGGCGCAGGTCGCACTGGCTCGGGGCAATTACGCGGAAGCCGCCAACCGGTTGCGTGAGGCGGAGACCGCGGAGCCCGGCTGGATCATCACCGCGCCCGACATCCAGTCAATTTATGGCGAGCCGGCCGAGTTCAGCCGCAGCCTGTCGCGCCTGGAGTCGTATCTCCAGGTCCATCCCGATGACCGCGATGCGTGGCTTGTCCTGGGGGCCCAGTGGTTCTTGACCGGCCGGACCGCCAAGGCCGCTGATGTCTTCAAGCGACTCGACGACCCCAAGCGCAAGCCCGACGTCGCCCTGGCCGCCTTTCTCGACGCCTCCAACCAAGCCGGGGAGAAACCGGCGAAACCGCCGGATCCGGCGCGGGACCCGCTCGAGTGACGCGGCCGGTCCGGCGCCGAGTGTCAAGGACGATGACGGTGCCGTCGCTCTGACAACGCCGATCCCCTGTTTCCCGACGCGAGCTCGACGATGCGTCCCGAAGAACTCACCGCTCTCTTGCGAAAGCGGCCTTTTGTGCCGCTGCGAATCCACATGACCGACGGTCACATTTATGACGTTCCCCACCCCGAGCTACTTATGGTCGGGCGCTCCAACGCGGTCATCGGGTTGCGGCCTGACCCTCAAACCGGCGTGGTCGATCGCACCGATTATTTTGCGCTGCTCCACATCGTCCGGGTCGAGGACCTTCCGCCGGTTGCCTCGATGGGAACCACAACGAACGCCCCGACGTAAGTAACGGGCGATCTCGTCTCGTCGTCTCGTCTTGAAAGCCCATGGATAGAAGTGCTCGCTACTACGCCGCCGCCTGCCAGACCGATCTACCTTGTCTGCGCGACCGTGACGCGATTCCCGCCCGGGTCGGGCAGCTCCTGGGGATGGTGGATCGCGTGGTGGCCGGCTACGAGCCGTTCTTCGACGTCAAGCTGGTCGTGTTCCCGGAGTTTGCCCACGCGGCTCCGATCTACGAGACCGTCGAGGAGCTCGGCGACCGGCTGGCCGTGCCGATCCCGAACGAGCACACCGACCGCTACATCAAGAAGGCGCGCGAGCGGGGCGTCTTCATTCAGACCGGGACGTTTCTCGAGGTTGATCCCAGGTGGCGGGGAGTGGTTTTCAACACGACCTGCCTGATTGGACCGGACGGGATCTTGAGCCGGTATCGCAAGGTGAATCCCTGGCTCCCATGGGAAATCCATGCCAGTCCCCACGACCTGGCGGGATATGACGAGCCGTTGTTTCCCGTGGTCGAGACCGAGATCGGCCGCCTGGGAGCGGCGATCTGTTACGACTGGCTGTTTCCCGAGGCGATCCGTGCACTGGCGCTCGGCGGCGCGGAGGTGTTGATCCGGGTCTCGGCCTACATGGACCCCTGGGGCGCGACAGCCCCCTTGGATTGGTGGACGCTGTTCAACCGCGCGCGGGCCGTCGAGAACTTCGCGTTCGTCGTGGCCGCAAATCAAGGAGCGAGCGCCCAGAACTACCCCCCGTTTTCGTGGCCTGGCGGCAGCATGGTCGTCGATTTCGACGGCCGCATCCTGGCCCAGGCTGATCCGGGGCCGGGCGAAAGGATCGTCGTCGGCCCGATCGACCTGGCGGCGTTGCGGGCCGAGCGGGATCGCCGCCGCGGACATCACTTCCTTTCCCAAATTCGGGCTGAAGCCTATACTGAACTCTACACTCGGCCCATCTTTCGCCCCGGCGGACTCCCATCATGAGCAGGCCGTCCTCGCGACGTCCCGCAGTCCGCGCATGCGTTATCGTTCGTCATCCTCTTTCGCGTGGCCGGGTGTTGAGGATTTCATTCAGCTTCGATCCATCATCTCAGCGGAGCAAGACGATGAAACCACGAATGTCCGCGCGCTTCGGCCTTATCTTGATCTCGGCGTTTGGGCTTCTGGCCGTCTCGGCATGCCAGAATCAACAGCCCGAGCCGGTTGCATCTCCAACGATTCTGGGCCCCTCTCAGTCGACGTTCCCTGAATTGACGCAGGCACCACTCAAGAACGAGGTCCCTGCCGGCGAGCTCGGGGCGGTCATGGCTGCTCACTTCAAGGGCCTGGGCCACATGGAGCGGTATGAGTATCGCAATGCCGCCGAGGCCTTTCGCGAAGTCCATCGCCGCGCCCCTGGGTGGATTCCCGGGGCGATCAACCTGGCGATCGCCCTTCTCAACGACAGCGGAGTCAAGGCCGAGGCCGCCAAGAAGGCGGGGGCGGATCCCGCGGCCAGCAACTTTGACGAGGCTCTCGATCTGCTGGCAGGTATCTTGGATCGCGATCCAAATAATCCCCACGCCCATTACTGCCGCGGAATCATCCTCGAGCAACAAGGGCGGCTCAGCGAGGCGCATCAGCATTTCAAACGGGTGACGGAGCACGACCCCAACGACGCGGCCGCATGGTACTGGATGGGCGCCACGTTGACCGATCCCAAGAATCCCGTCATGTCAAATCCCCGCGTCTTGGCCAAGGAGCAGATCAAGATCTGGAATCAGGCGTTGGCGTGTGACCCCTATCTGACCCCGGCAATGTACAGGGTCCAGCATGCATACCGCCTCTCGAACAACCGCGAGAAGGCGGACCAGTTGATGGCCCAGTGGAAACAGCTCAACGAGGATCGCGACGGACCATCGCCGGGTACGGGCGACCTGGTGGCGAAAGTCTACGGCGAGATGGGGAAGTATGCGAGGGTAGTCAATCCCTTCCCTCGCCCAGAGCCGACCATTGAAGCCGCGGCGGTCCCGCTCAATTTCGAGCCGGCCAAGCCCATCAACGTTAAACTCGCTCAAGGCGAGCGGTGGGTAAAGCCGTCCGACTTCTCGGGCGCGCTGGCGGTACTCGGTCGAGCCCGCGCACGCTTCGGAGCGGCCATCGCCGCCTTCGACGCCGACGGCGATGGTCAGCTTGACCTCTTCCTGGCCTCGGCCGTCGTCGGATCCAAGGGAGTGCGCGACGCCTTGCTTCTGAACAAAGGGGATGGCCGCTTCGAGGATGCATCGGCTGCCTTCGGGCTGCCGAAGGATCACCCCAGCCTGGGTGTCGCAGCGGCGGATTTCGATGCCGACCGCCATATCGATCTCCTCCTCACCGGAGTCGGGGACAACCGCCTCTTGCACAACCGCGGCGGCAAGACATACGAGGACATCTCATCCACGCTGAAATCGGCCGGCCCGAAGGCCCTGTCGCTCATGGCCCGCTGGCTCGACCTGGACCAGGACGGAGATCTCGACCTCTATATTGTCAACTATTGCGCAGTCGAGCATGCCGACGAGGCGTTCACGGGCTCAGGAAAGCCTCTGCCCGGCCTGGCCAATTCAGTCTACCGCAACGACGGCCAGCCCGACCTATCTTCCGGCGCGACAGCACAAGGACGAACGCCAGTCGCCACCGCGTATGGAGACGCTCTGACCAAGACCGGTTTGTCGCTCGCATTGGTACCCTGGACGGAGATGCCGCCGCTCCTGGGGGGTGACCGGGCGCATACAGGGATTGCTCTGCTCGACTTGGACAATGACCGTGATCTCGACCTTGTGCTGGCCGCCGACAATACTTCGCCGGTTGCCGTGCTCAACGACCGAATCGGCAGGTTTCACGAGGTTGCGATTGAACGGATGACATTCCCCGAACCCGTTTCGGGACTCGTGGCGATTGACTTCGACACCGACGGGCGCACCGACCTTGTGGCACCGTGCCCGACCGGGCGGGTACTCGCCTGGCTGAATACCACGGAGCTCACCAGGGCGGAGAAGACCCAGATCACATTTGAATCGTGGCCCATCAACGTGACCGGCTGGCGTACAGCCCAGGCCGTCGACCTGAACCTGGACGGCCGGCCCGACCTACTGGGGCTCCCGGCCGCGTCAGGCAAGCCGGGCGACCTCGTCTTGCCTGAATGGGCGCGCAATGAAGGGAAGCGTTACTCAGCCAAGACCCTCTCACTGGGCCCGGAAATTCCGGACCAGGAGGGCCTGACGGCGGTCGATCTGGTCGGTGACGCACTGGCCGACATCGTGGTCATCAGGCCCGGCGAGCCCCCCGCGCTGGCCAAGAACCTCGGCAACGGGCAGCACTGGCTGGCACTTCAGCTCGGCGGCCACTGGCGCGTCAAGCCCGAGCTGATGAGGACAAACTCGCACGCGATCGGAACTCGCGTGCTCGTCGAAGGGCAGGGGATCCACGCCACCTACGACCACACGACGCCGGAATCCGGATTAGGCCAGTCGATCGCGCCGTTCGTCCTCGGCCTCGGCCGGCAAGAGAAAGCCGAGCTCGTGCATCTTCGCTGGCCCGATGGAGTGATGCAATGCGAGCTCAACGTCGCGGGCAATCAGAAAATCAACCTGGCCGAGAACAACCGCAAGACGGGCAGTTGCCCGGTCCTCTTCACCTGGAATGGCCGGCGGTTCGTTTGCATCGGCGATTTTCTGGGCGGAGGTGGGCTGGGCTACCTGATCGCCCCGGGAGTCTATAGCCAACCCGACCGCGACGAGGCCGTCGCCATCACCGCCGACCAGCTCGAGCCCAGCGACGGCGTCATCCGTCTCTCGGTAACCGAGCCGATGGACGAGGTCGCCTATCTCGATCACCTGCGACTCGACGTGGTCGATCACCCCCCTGGCGTCTCGTCGACTCCCGACGAACGGTTCGCCCCGGACGGACCCAGGCCGACCGGCGAGCTGCTGGCCTGGCGGACCACGGTCGAGCCCATTCGCGCCACCGACCTCGAGGGACGTGACGTGACGGAGACCCTGCGTCACCGCGATCGCCGCACGGTGGACGCCTTCCGCAGGCGCCAGGGTTGGATCGGTTACGCCGAGGACCACGCGATCATCCTCGACTTCGGCGACCGGCTAAGCTGTTACGGACCATCCGACCCCCTCGTCCTCTGCCTGGCCGGCTGGGTCGAGTACCCGTACTCTCAGACAAACTACGCGGCCGCCACGGCCGGCGTGGCCCTCCAGCCGCCCGCGATCGAGCGCCGGCGCGACGACGGCCGGTGGGAAGTCATCGAGCCCCACGCCGGTTACCCCGCCGGCATGCCCCGGCTCATGACCCTCGACCTGACCGGAAAGCTGGCCGGCCCGCGGTGCGTGCTGCGAATCAAGACAAATATGGAATGCTATTACGACCAGGCTTTCATCGCCGTGCGTGATCGCGCGGCGGCGGCGGCGCTCCGGGTCAAGACTCTGCCGGTGGCGCGAGCCGTACTTGGTTATCGAGGCTACACCCGCGAGGTTTCGCCTGACGGAAGGCAGCCGTTGATCTATGATTACGATTATGTCGATCCGGCTCCGCTGGCGCGGTTCGCGGGCAAGCTGACGCGCTATGGCGACGTGGCCCCGCTGCTGCAAGCCGATGACGACCAGCTCTGCCTGGTCGGGCCCGGCGATGAGGTACGGATCGAGTTCGAGGCCTCGGGCCTGCCCCCGCTGCCGGAGGGCTGGACTCGCAGCTATGTGCTCCGCAGTTTCGGCTATTGCAAGGATGCCGACCCGTTCACGGCCACCAGTGACACCGTCCTGCCGCTCCCGTGGCGTGAAATGCCGGCCTTTCCGTTTGCTCCACAGGTCAAACGACCAGGCGACCGGGCGTACGAATCGTATCTGCGCGTCTATCAGACCCGGCCCGCCGGAGGAGGGGGCTGAGCAAGGAGGTTAAACGAGAGGTTCGAGCGAACGACGCTCGTCGATTCGAATATCAATCGTGATGCAACGGTCCGACATGCGGTAAAATGGAGCGAGGTCCCAGCACACCATTGAGATCGAAGGAGGCCGACCATGGAGCCTGCGTTCAGCCCCGAGCTCGAGCAGATCGTCCGTCAGAAGGTCGAGAGTGGAGACTACGCCTCGGCTGACGAAGTGCTGCGCGAAGCCCTTCAGCTCCTTGATGACCGAGATCGGCTTCGCGCCTGGAAACTCGAAGCGTTGCGGAAAGAGATCATGGTTGGGATTGAGCAGGCAGACCGAGGCATGGTTGCCCCGCTCGACATGGATGCGATCAGGGTCAAAGTTGCCGAACGACTCCGGAACCAGGCACAGGAACTCTGATGCCTAAGAGTTCCCCGCGTTTTGAAGTTGCGTTTTTTTGATTTCGCCCCGCAGGGGCAGCGACAAACGAGCCCAGGGCAACGCCCTCGTCGTTACACACATCTTTTCGTTATTTTGGAGGCTATGGGGATTATAGATAAGTGCATGTCCTATTGTTAAGTTGGGACGTCTTGGTTACCCTGCTCCGGCCTGGCACGACGCACAGGCCG
>JBIOJM010000229.1:0-16752 GCA_044450785.1 Isosphaerales bacterium | reverse complement strand
TGATCAGGCGCCAAGGCGACCGGCAGATGGAAATATACGCGGGGCCGAGTGATTGTAGGACGGATTGGCAATCCGTCCTACGGTGAATTTGCATCCGCCCGTCGCCTAAACGCGCTCCAGCACCATCGTGCTTCATTCTACCGGAATATCCGAGACTTGCGAGGAATTCCTCATGGGGGTCCTGACCGCCAGCAATCGCGTCCCCCACAGAAAAAAAGGGATTTCCTGGATGTGCTCGGACCGATGAAACGTGTTGCGGGGGTCTTATTTCCCTCGCGTCGATACCATTCGGGACGATCGGACGATGTTCCGCGCAATGCCGGTGGGGTTCTTGGGAATCGTTTTCTTCGGTGCCAGCCTGGCACTCGCCCAGGAACCGCCCCCCCTCGAGCCACCCTCTTCGGAACCCGACCCGCCGAAAGCCAAAGCATCTCAATCGCCTCAGCCAGCCGCCAGCCCTACCGCTTCCCCAAGCCATCCAGCCCCCGTCGCCGCTCCCGCTTCTGTCGCCTCCCCGGTCCGGCCAATGTTGGTGATTCCGGGTGTGACGGCACCTGCGCAGCCGTCGGGAGCCGTAACGAAGTCCGTGATCCCGCGACCGTCGCCAAGGGCGGGCGCCGCGGTGGCGGGTCAACGGAACGGGGCGCCTTCCGCGGCTGGTCCATCGGATCTCAGCTCTCCTCTTCGACCGGCGACCGGGGCGGCGGTTCCGAGCGGTCCGCAACAATCGCCGCGCCTTTCGATTCCGCTTTCACTCGAGCCACTCGACGACGAGCCTGCTCCCGACCAGAAAACCAGGGGCACTTCGTCGCGCGGTGCGCCGGAAGGGCCTAGAACGGTCACGTCCAGTGTGGGCGGGCGAGCTCCCACGTCAACGGCCCCGAGCGATTCGCAGAGTGCTCCCGCCGGTCCGCGATCCGCGCCCTCGCGAATGCCGGGCCTGCTCGGTCGCTTCTTTCAACCGCCCGCCGCCCCACCACGTCGCGACGAGTCGAGAAGCGCCGCGTTGAAGAGCCGAACCAAGGATGATTCGCGGCCTGAACCTGTGACCGACGCATCGGTCAAGCGCAAGATCGAGCGGCAGATTCGCGACACACTCGGCGACCGGGTGCGTTCGATCGAAGTGCGCGTGAGTGGACGCAATGTCTTGATCGTCGCGAAGGCGTCCCGATTCTGGCAGAAGCGAACGGTCCGGCGTGCGTTGGAAACACTTCCCGCCCTGTCCGGATACCGAGCCCGCATCGAGCTCGACGACTGAAACGTCACCGTCTGGACGACGCACGCCGAGCGTCCCACAATAGGAGACGCCGGCACCCGACATTGAAACGATTCCGATCGCTTGTGATGGAAGCCGGGTTTTCGCAGCGAGTCTGATTCGAATCGACCCTTCGGACGGTTCTTCCGCCTCGGTCACTACTGAGATCGTCACCCATGGCACGACTGCTCTACCTCGCGATCGTCTTCGGACTGACCAACAACACCAATTTGCGAGGAGCCGGTGAGCCGCCGGGCCCCGGCCATGAGCCCCCTGCCCCGGTGCTGAACGTGCTCTTCCTGGGCGATCAGGGTCACCACCAGCCGGCTGACCGAGCCGCCCAGTTGACACCCGTGCTGGCCGGCCGAGGCATCCAGCTCACCTACACGGAGAAGCTCGGGGACCTCAATCGCGAGACGCTCGCGCGGTACGACGCCTTGCTGATCTATGCCAATATCGAGGCGATCGCTCCAGCCCAGGAGAAGGCCCTGCTCGACTACGTCGAAGAGGGCGGGGGGTTTGTGCCGGTCCATTGCGCGTCGTACTGTTTCCTCAATTCGCCGAAGTACGTCGCGCTCTTGGGTGCCCAGTTCCGTCGCCATGGAACGGGCGAGTTCGACACCAAGATTGTCGACTCGACGCATCCGATCATGAAGGGTTTCGAGCCGTTCCGCACCTGGGACGAGACCTACGTGCACCACAAGCACAACGAACACGATCGCCACCTTCTCCAGGTGAGGGCGGAGGGGCAGACCGACGAACCATGGACGTGGGTGCGGACCCAGGGCAAAGGGAGGGTCTTCTACACGGCTTACGGACACGACGCGCGGACCTGGCAGGACCCCAGCTTCCACGACCTGATCGAGCGCGGCATCCGCTGGGCAGCACGCAAGGGCGAGGTCTTCGACAGCCGCGGGCGCGTTCGAACCGGGTTGCCACCGTTTTCCTACGAGGAGTCAGCGGCCGACATCCCCAACTATCTGCCGCGCCGGCAATGGGGCACGCAAGGCGAGGCGATCCGCAGGATGCAAAAACCGGTCTCGCCCGAGGAGTCGAGGCGGCACCTGGTCGTCCCGCCCGGCTTCGAGCCGCGGCTCTTCGCCGCCGAGCCCGATATCTACAAGCCGCTCTGCATGGCCTGGGACCACCGGGGCAGGCTCTGGATCGCCGAGAGCGTCGACTATCCCAACGCGAAGCAGCGTGACGGTCACGGGCGCGACCGGATCACCATCTGCGAGGACACCAACGGTGACGGCCGGGCCGACTCGTTCAAGATCTTCGCGGAGGGTTTGAACATTCCCACCAGCCTCCTCTTCTCGAACGGCGGCGTGATCGTCCTCCAGGCGCCCGACACCCTGTTCCTGAAGGATTCCGACGGTGACGGCCGTGCCGACGTTCGCAAGGTGCTCTTCTCGGGATGGGGCATCAGCGACACGCATGCCGGGCCGAGCAACCTGCGCTGGGGCCTCGACAACTGGGTCTGGGGGATCGTCGGCTACTCAGCGTTCAGAGGGACCGTCGGCGGCGAGGCGACTCGGTTCGGGCAGGGACTTTTCCGCTTCAAACCCGACGGGTCGAAGCTGGAGTTCGTCCGCAGTACCAGCAATAACTCGTGGGGCGTCGGGTTCAGCGAGGAAGGGCTCGTCTTCGGTTCGACGGCCAACGGCTGCCCCAGCGTCTATCTGCCGATCCCCAACCGATATTACGAGGCGGTCCGCGGCTGGACGTCTCGGGTGCTGGAAAGCATCGCGGCTTCGAACCGGTTCTTCCCGGTGACCGACAAGGTCCGACAAGTCGATTATCACGGCGGGTTCACGGCCGCTGCCGGCCATGCCCTCTACACGGCCCGGGCCTACCCCCGGCACTACTGGAACCAGACCGCATTTGTTGCCGAGCCGACCGGACACCTCGTCGCCACGTTCACGCTCGAGCGTAAAGGGAGCGACGTCGTCGACTATAACGGCTGGAACCTGCTGGCCAGCGACGATGAATGGACCGCCCCGATCAACGCCGAAGTTGGGCCTGACGGCCACGTCTGGGTCATCGATTGGTACAATTACATCGTCCAGCACAACCCCACGCCGCGCGGCTTCAAGACCGGCAGAGGCAGTGCGTATGAAACACCGCTGCGCGACAAGACCCACGGGCGGATCTATCGTCTCGTTTTCAAGGAGGCCCGGCCGTCCCAGCCGCCGGTGCTCGATCCCTCCGACGCGTCTGGCCTCGTCGCCGCGCTTCGGAATGACAATCAACTCTGGCGGATGCATGCCCAGCGGCTACTGGTCGAGCGCGGCAAGACCGACGTCGTGCCGGAGCTCATGAAGCTGGTGCGCGACGCGTCCGTCGACGCGATCGGTCTGAACGTGGGCGCGATCCACGCCCTCTGGACCCTGCATGGCCTGGGAGCCCTGGGGGATCCCCGGTCGGAGGCCGTCGTTGCGGCCGTTGGCGCGCTCAGGCATCCCTCGGCGGGCGTGCGGCGCAATGCGGCGCAGGTCTTGCCGAGCGATGCTCGCTCGGCGAGCGCCCTTCTCACCCTCGGTCTGCTCCGCGACCCGGATGCACAGGTGCGACTGGCGGTTTTCCTCAGCCTGGCGAATCAGCCGCCGGCCGACGACGTGGCCAAAGCTCTCGTGTTTGTGCTCCGGGACGGAGCGGTTCGAGGCGACCCCTGGCTGGCGGACGCGGTCACGGCCGCCGCGGCCCGCAACGACCTGTCGTTCTTGAAGGACCTGGCGGTCCGCCAGGGCGATCGTCGCGCCGGCCCCGAAGTGCTCGCGATCGCGGCCCGGGTCGCCGAGCATTGGGCCCGGGGCGGTCCGATCGATCAGGCCGGCATCCTGCTGGCCGCCCTACCCGACGGCGAGCCGGCCGTGAATGAGGCGATCGTCCGGGGACTGGCCCGCGGCTGGCCCAAGGACCGGCCGGCCCTGGTCGATCGGGCAACAGAAGAGGTGCTCAAGCGCCTGTCGGGTGAGCTGACCGAGGGGGCGCGCGGGCACCTGGTTCGATTGGTCGGCCTCTGGGGCAACAAGGCGCTGACACAACTGGGCGCGGAGATGGGAGCCATGCTGCTGACAACGGTACGAGACGAGAAGCTCCTTGAATCGCGGCGCATCGATGCGGCGCGGCAGCTTGTGGCGCTCCGCGCTTCCGACGAGAGCACGGCCCGCCACCTGCTCGAGCTGATCGGGACGCAAACCTCCTCCGAGCTCGCCACCGGTTTGATCGAGGCCGTCGCGACGAGCGAGTCGCCTCGATTGGGCAAGGCCCTGGTCGAGACCCTTCCCAGGCTCTCCCCGGTCACGCGGGCGAAGGTCTTGAGGGTCATGCTGGGTCGCTCCGACTGGAGCCCGTCGCTGGTGGAGGCCCTCGAGCAGAAGCAGGCCCGGATCTCCGAGCTGGCCCTGGACCAGAAGCTCGCCCTGGCCTCCCATCCCAATCGCGAGATCGCGGCACGCTCCAAACGCCTGCTCGCGGAGGGAGGCGGGCTGCCCGATCCGGATCGACAGCAGGTGCTCGACCGACTGGCGCCACTGGTCAAGGAAGGGGGCGACGTCGCTCGCGGCAAGACGGTCTTTGTTCAGCAATGCGCCAAATGCCACCGGCACGGCAGTGAAGGAGGCCAGGTCGGCCCCGACCTCTCCGGCATGGCGGCAATTCCGCGCAGCGAGCTCCTGATCCATATCCTTGACCCGAGCCGGAGCGTGGAGGGCAACTTCGTCCAGTACACCGTGGCAACAATCGACGGCCACGTGATCAACGGGCTGCTGGCCTCGGAGACGAAGACCTCGGTCGAGCTGATCGACGCCGACGCGAAGAGGCACGTCGTCCTCCGCCAGGACATCGACCAGATGGCTGCCTCCAAGAAGTCGCTCATGCCTGAAGGGTTTGAGAAACAGGTCTCGCCCGCCCAGATCAACGATTTGCTGGGGTTCCTGACCCAGCAGGTCAAGTACCGGCCGCTCGACCTCCACAAGGCGGCCACGATCGTCAGTACGCGCGGCATGTTCTACGACGAAGATTCCACGGTCGAGCGGCTCGTCTTCCCCGACTGGACGCCCAAGACGGTGGACGGAGTCCCGTTCGTGCTGGTCGACCCGGAGGGGGGCAGCGTCCGCAATGCCGTGCTCTTGTACGGTCCCGAGGGCAAGCTCCCGCCGCAAATGCCCAAGTCGGTCGAGCTCCCCTGCAACACAAAAGCCAAGGCGATCCACTTGCTGAGCGGAGTCAGCGGCTGGGGCTATCCCGCGAGCCGGAGGGGGAGTGTCTCGTTGATCGTCCGGCTGCATTATGCCGACGGGACGGTCGAGGACCACAAATTGGAAAACGGCGTCCATTTCGCCGATTACATCCGCGTGGTGAACGTCCCTGGATCGAAGCTTGCATTCACTCTCCGCGGCCAGCAGATCCGGTTCCTCACGGTGCATCCCAAGAAGCAAGACACGATCCAGCGCATCGACCTGGTCAAAGGCCCCGACGACACCGCGCCGATCGTGATGGCGGTGACCCTGGAGGTCGGTGACTGAAACCGGGACGCAGCGAGTGAGGAACGTGAGCGCGTGCGGGTGAGCGTTATGCAGTCCATGAACGACGACTTCTCTGAAGAGCGGATCGCCCGCGAACTCACGTCTGGCGAGAAACTACTCTGGTCGGGCCGACCTCGCCAAGGCCTCGTCCTTCGACCGACCGACACCCTCGTGATTCCTTTCAGCTTGCTCTGGTGCGGGTTCGCCGTTTTCTGGGAGGCATCCGCTCTCAGGCTCGACGCCCCCTGGTTCTTCAAGCTCTGGGGAATCCCGTTCGTGCTGGTCGGGCTTTACATGATCTTCGGTCGCTTTATCGTCGATGTCTACGAACGGAGCCGGACCAGATATGGGGTCACGTCGTCGCGGGTTATTCTGATCTCAGGACTGCTGCATGAATCGGTGCGGAGCCTTCCGCTTCGCAATCTCTCGGAAATCTCGCTGTCCGAGCGGTCCGATGGCACCGGCAACGTCGTTTTCGGGAATGCGTACGGGCCAGGTCAATTCATGAACCTTGGATCGGGCGGGTCGCAGTGGTATCAGCCCGCGACCTTCGAATGCATCCCCGACGCCCGGGCGGTTCACGACCTCATTCGTCGCGAGATAGGCAAGGCCGAGTGACCGGTTATTGCAAGAATGAGCATGTTCGCTTTCTTGTCTGTCCATCTCGCGAATAAAACCCGGACGCAGCTCGTATTGGTGACGGTGGGCTGTGGCGTTAACGATGACACCTGATCCGCACGGTCCCGAAGATGTCTCACTTGTGGTCGCGTGAGGTATAGGTCGGACTCCGATTGCAGCAGCGATGCTATCGGCTGGATGCTGACGAGATGGAGCAGCTTCGGCTCGACAATTGTCGTTGACCGACCGCCTCGCTCCGTGCTTTGATGTCCTCGACCTGAGTCGAGGCAGGTTGGCCAGGCTTTGTTCCGGAGGGATCAGACATGATGCCGTCTGCTGTCAACAAGCCATTAACCGAGAGACGCCCAGATTCGCTTCGACGGCCCAGCCGGAGTTGCGCGGTCACCTGGATCAGCGGGGCGCTCGCTTTCGCCTTGGTCTGGTGTCAGCATCGCTGGCAGGTGCTTCACCCGCACTATCTCCCGTTCGTTATCCTGATCATCCTCATGATGGTCGCTGCGGCTCTAACCCTATCGTCGGGACTCTGGCGGGTAATCCGAGGTCCCTACCGACTCGCCGCTCTGGCCTGGATGGCCCTGGCCCTCATCCCCCTGGGTCTTGGGAGCTTCGTCGGCCTCTACGCCACCACCCAATGGCGGGACCGCTGGGTGCCGAACAACCTGCCGATGAACCTGGCGAAGGTGATGGGGGTTACCCTCATGCGGTTGGAGGCATCCATCGAGTATCCGAACCGGATGGAGACCGACCGGCTGGTCATGTTCTATAAACGCTTGGACAAGCCGCAACAGGATGCCGAAGCCATGGATCTGCACCTCGCCCGGATGGAAGCAATGCTTGGCGGAAGGTTGCGAGCGAAGGTCTTCTGGGTCCGAGGTCCGTTGCCCTGGCTGGGATTGAGCGGCCTGAGCACGCATGGGATCGCCTTGGGGAGCGAGACGAGTCCCAATGATTGGCAATCGTATGTCGGACTGGATCGGCACGAATTGGGCCACGCCGCCGTCGATGAGTTTCGGTCCCCTGGAGCTGATCCACCCTATTTCATGCATGAAGGTTGGGCACAATCACAGAGCGGAGCCACGTCATCCGAACTTGCGAGAGATGCTCTGGAACTTCGATCAGCGAACCCTGAGATGAGTTTGCGGGACCTCCTGGGAACGTCGTGGTATCACCGGGATCTCGGGCCGGTCTATTCTTTCGGGGGAGCGTTCGTCGATTTCTTGATTCGGAACCATGGCATGAAGAAGTTCCTGCGGATCTACAATGAATGCAGGCCCGAATCCTGCGAAGTCGTTTTCCGTGAGGTTTTCGGGATGGACATTGACGCCCTGGAGGCGGAATTCTGGAAGGACGCCCGGCAGCAGGCGCCCGGGCCATCAAAACGATGAGGGGCAAAAGGGATTGAGCCGTGAAGAGACTGATCGCTTATCGGAGCGGGAATCACTGGTTCGCTCATACGATCCAGACTAAACGAACCAGTCGAGGCGAAGTCATAACGCCAGCGCGGGCGCAGGGCTCATCTCGCTCTTTCGGAATGAGTCCCTGCGACCACGCCATTCAGCCCCACCAGCTCCCCCGGCTCGACGACCTGGCATCGCTTGACATCTGCGAGCAAGCAGCCCGTTTCCTGCTGGAGTCTGAGCGCGAGTTCCTCGGCCACGCGGTTGCGGTACCCGGCCACCCACCAGCGGCAGGTAAGCATGCCGTCCTTCACCTCCACCGGCTCGCCGTCCAGGGTGGGCCTACCCCGCTCATCAACGCCGCCCAGCTCGGCCAGCAGGCGGGTGACAACGGACTGATCCAGCGGGCGCTCGGCAACGGCCTGCCTGCGCTCGATGGCCTCACGGCTCAAATGTCCCATGGTAAGGCGATGGATCACGTCTGCCGTCCTTTCCTGGCCTCGGCCTGGGCGATAACGCGAAGAAGTTGTCTGGCCCCTTCCGTGATCGGGAGCCCTGTATTCGGGGCTTCCCTCACCGCTTCCAGGTGGGTGCGTCCCAGCCCTTCCTCGTGCTCATGGGCGATGCCCGCGTCGAATTTGTGCCGCAGGCGCTCCTTTGCCCATAGTGATGATACCTCCGGCGGCTGCTTACCGGCAAGCAATTCGCGGTAGAGGTTACCCGCGTCGAGGTTGATGCGGCCCGTGGGCGGGTGGACACCGCCGCCGTCCAGCTCGGTGGGATGGAAAGCGGCAATTCGGAAATCGAACGCGGGATCGATCATGCCGATCTTGTCTTGCGGGATGCCAAGCTGGCGCATGCGTTTGCGGGTGACGGCTTCCAGCGGCTCGTAGTAGCGGGTGCAGAAATCGATGGCATGTTCGGCCGGGTCTGCGGAGATCGGTTCAGGCGGTGCGACGTGCGGCCCGCGTCGGGTTGGCTGCGCGGGCCCGACGGACTTGGCAGGGACGCGGGCGGATGGCGGCGTGCCGATCATGGCTGGCTGCGGCCTTGGGCGAAGTTTTCCCATCAGCTCGTTCGCCGCCGCTCTGATTCTACCGATCCAGTTCCTCGCATCCATGCGGGAAGGCTATCAGCGTCAATCGAACAGGTCAACAATGCGGCGCACGTGCTCCGGACCGATCGCCGCTGCAAAGCCGTCCCAGACGCTGTGGCCGGGTATGTCCCGGATCGTTGCCACATCCCAACCGCGGGACGATCTTGAACATTCGCCGGCGACCTCGAAGCGGGCGCTCCGGTCGAGTCCAAGTACACCGTGCGGAAAGTGAGGGTCATCCCGAAGCCTTTGGGTGTGGCCTCGGATCATCCGAGGTGGCTTGCTGAATAGGCTATTTCCGCGACAGATTGATGGAAGGAGTGTGGCCGATGGCGCCCAAGATCCCCCCGCCAGGCTCCTTCGTGACATAACCCATCGTC
Source organism: Isosphaerales bacterium (assembly GCA_044450785.1). Lineage (GTDB taxonomy): Bacteria > Planctomycetota > Planctomycetia > Isosphaerales > Isosphaeraceae > JBIOJM01. Next base: position 7,456 of record JBIOJM010000229.1, on the reverse strand, counting down.
GAAGAAAGTTTGGGCATCGGGTTCGGTCCGCTGCCGACGGCCGAACGAACAAGCTCACCTGCCGGGGCGGCTGGTGAGACATTGAACCCCGAAGAAACAGAATGCCGCCCCGCTCAGGTGGAGCGTTTGGTTCGGCGGCCCGTGTTGCTCTGCATCTTGTCATGTGCCGAGCGCGGGGCGGGCGCACCCCGCAAGAGCCCCTCCGTGCTGAGGTCCTCATCAATCTCCGGCCAATGGATGCCGTAGCCGCCGCCGGCGACACGCCAATTCTTCCGCTGGGCAGCGGTAGCGTTGAACAAACGAGGATACCAAGCGAGCGGGACTGTGATCGTCCGCCCGTCCCGCAGGGCCACACTCAACGTGTCTTTCGTGAATTTCACATCAGTGACCCGTTCGTCAGCCGTTAGCGCCAAGATGCCCATGCCAGGCCTCCCAGAATGGCGTTTGATGTTGAATTACGAGTTTCTGAAGGCGCCGCAACTCCTTGGGCGAGAAGCCGAGGTTCCGCGCGAGGCCGACCGGCTGCAACCAGAATTTGGCCGACAAGTCGTCCCGATCAACGTGGACATGCGGCGGCTCATTGGGTTCATGGCTATAGAAGTAGAAGCGGTAGGGGCCGCTTCGCAAGACGGTCGGCATGAACAATCCATTCCCGGCGTAGCGGGCTTGTATGCCCAGAGGCCGTCAATGTTGCTCCGCCCGAAGACCCGCACCCAGTCGGATTAACCGACGGTGATGCGTTGGCTGAACCAGGATACCATGTTGCTGGCCAGCGATCCTAGCTGCGTCCCGTTTCTGCTCTAACCGAAGAGGGAGAGCACCGGGGATCCCTCGGTGATCTTGTAAGGCCGGGCCTGTCGATCGTGGATGAGGCTATCGGGTGGGATTCCGAGGGCATGGTAGATGGTTGCCAGCAAATCCTCGGGAGCGACGGGGTTTTCCCTGGGAAACGCGCCGATCTTGTCGCTGGCTCCGTGGATCTGGCCACCACGGATGCCGCCGCCAGCCATCAGGGCGGAGTAACACATGCCCCAGTGCTCTCGACCTTTGTTGGGGTTGATCTTGGGCGTGCGGCCGAACTCGCCAACGGTCACGACGAGCGTCTCGTCGAGTAAACCTCGGGAAGAGAGATCTTCGAGCAGGGCCGAGTAGGCGCGATCGAACGGGGGAAGGCAATAGTCGGCCTTGAGCATCGCGACCCCATCGGCATTGCCCAGGTCGGCCGTGCCACCGTGGGTGTCCCAGACGTTCAGGATGCGCTGATTTGCCGGGACGAAGTACAGCCAGGTGGCCGTGACGAGCCGGACGCCACCCTCGACCAAGCGTCGGGCGAGGAGGAAACTCTCGCCGTACTCGTTGCGTCCATAACGATCGCGAAGGCGGGGATCTTCGGCGTCGAGGTCGAAGGCGCGTTTAGCCTCGGAAGAGGCGACCATGCGATAGGCCTGCTCGCGAATGGCATCGAGGCTGGGCGCCGAGGATTGGAATCGGCGGTCTTCGGTTTCGATCATCTTGAGCAACCCATGCCGGGAAACGAGCCGGGCCCGGGTCAGCTCGGGTGGAAGCGACAGGGAGTGCGAGCCCTCGGTCTTGTTCGACCCGGGTGCGGACTGGCGGACCTCCATCGGGTCGAACCGCGGGCCCAGGAACCCCGCGTTGGTCCCGGCATAGTTGAATCCATCGTGACCAACGGGTTGCGGGATCGTCACGCTCGCCGGCAGACCGGAGGGGGGCGTGAACGACGAGACGACCGCCCCCACGCCGGGGAAATCCGAGCGTTTTCGCGCATTGGCTGGAACCACGAGCGTGGGATTGCGCCGGCCCGTTAGTGTGTGGTAGACCGAGGGTTCGTGATTGTTGCTTTCATGAGACATCGATCGAATGATTGTGTACTTGTCCGCGACCCGCGAGGACAGAGGCAACCCCTCGCCCACGAGCATCCCCGGCACGTTGGTTTCGATCGGGCGGAACGGGCTTCTGATCCCTTCGGGGGCGTCAGGCTTGAGGTCCCACATATCGGGCTGCGACGGCCCGCCCCAAAGGAAAAGCAGAATGCAGGAGCGTGCCTTCCCACGCTGGGTGGGCCGCTCAGCGGCGAGCATCTCGGGAACGGCCAAGGAGCTCAGCCCGAGCGCTCCAAGCTGGAGCATTGCATCCCGTCGATGAAGCATGGTTCGCCCTTCCGTCGTCGCTCGACCCTCACACCGCAATCAATCCTTCATGCCGAGCACCGCGATCTTGTGATGTCCCACGGCATAGATCGTGTCGCCGTTCTCGTTCAATGCGAGGTCATGGAGGTACATCGGGGCCTTCACTTGCGCGAGCATTTTCTTGGCGGCGACGTCGAAGAACATGAGGAAACCGTCCTTGTCACCACCGCCGGCAGCGAGCAGCCAGTCGCCCCGGGGGTGAAAAGCCAGGTGCTCCACCAGTCCCATGAATTTGTCGCTTGCGAACTCGTGAGTCCGCTCGCCCTTTTGCCAGTCGAACAAGTCGACACGGGCCTTGCCGTCCAGGTGGTCGATGTTGGAGATCCTGCCACTGCCGCCGGCGGCCAGTCGCGTTCCGTCGGGCGAGAAGGCCAGGGCGCGGATCCCGCCAATCGAGTGGCGCCGCTGGACCGGGTCCCAGGTGTACAACTCCGGTGCCTCGAGCACGGCCAGTGATCGACCTGATTCGAGGTCCCAAACGGTGATGTGGCCGACCTTGTCGCCGGTCGCCACGTGGCGGCCGCCGGGTGAGATTGCGCAGGCGAAGAGCATGGACGGGAAGTGGCTTGGGGTGAGTTCGGCGTGGCCGCGCAGCTCGTGGATGATCCGGCCGCTCTCCACCTCCCAGACCCGGCAGACCATATCGTCGGCCACGCTCGCCAAAACGCTCCCGTCGGGCGTGGCCGCCACGCCGCGAATCCACTTGCGGTGCGCGTCAACCTGCCGGACCTTCGAGCGCGACTCGATGTTCCACCAGATCATTCGGCCGTCGTACCCGCCCGAGACCAGCGTCGTACCCGCCAGCGCGATGCCGGTCACATAGCTGTCGTGACGGCCCAGTTCCTTTGTCTCCGGCTTGGCCTGGTCCAGGTCGATCTCGCAAACCGTGAAGTCGGACCCGCCGCAGAAGAGTCGGCCGGAGCGAGGCTTCCGTGCGACGGCGAACACGATCTCGCGGCGCGATAGCTCCTTGACGACCTTGATTTTCTCCGGGTTCGCGGCGGGCATCGTCAGGACCTCGGAAGGAAAACGGCTCTGGTTCCGTTCACGGCATTCGGCCATGGACTCGGTCGCTTCGGCACATCACCGGCCTAGGTGAGGACCTCACGGATCGGTTCGGTGCCGGGATCGGTGAGGGGGACTGGGCGCGCGCCGACCATGTACTGTTTCTGATGGTCGATGCCGAGTGCCTGGTAGATGGTGGCGAACAGCGCGGCGGGGCCGGCCTCGCCATCGACGACGGCCCGACCGGTCGCGTCGGTCTTGCCGTGGACGGAACCGCCGCGGATTCCACCGCCGGAGAGCGTGGCGCTCCAGGCGGTGGCGAAGTGGTCACGGCCCAGGCTCGGGTTGATCTCCGGGGTGCGGCCGAACTCGGCGAGCGTGATCACCAGCGTGCTTTCGAGCAGCCCGCGTGCCTTGAGGTCGTCCAGCAGCGCCGCCATGACGTGGTCGAGCTCCGGGACCATCTCTTGATGGGTCTCGAAGTTCTGCCCGTGGCTGTCCCACCAGGCCCTTGCCACGCGGACGAACGGGACGCCCGCTTCGGCCAGCCGGCGGGCGACCAGGACCTGCTCGCCGAACTGCGTCGGCCCGAACTGGTCGCGGACCTTCCGCGGCTCACGCGTGATGTCGAACAGTGACTCGCTGGCCATCAGGCCGCGAACGCGCTCGTAAGCAACGTTGTGGCTGCCCAGCACGCGCGACGACCGCCCGCGCTCGAACTTCTTGCTCAAGAGGTCGCGCAGTAGGGCGCGCTGGACGTGATCGAGCTCCGAGATCTCATCGAGGCGGCGGAGGTTCTCGGGGATCATGCCCGTGGTCAAATGCATCGGCGCGTAGCGCTCGCCCAGGAAGCCGCTCGACCCGGGTGCCATGTTGCGCCCCTCGGTGGCGGAATAGAACGAGACGTAGTCGGGCACCTGGCTGTGGATCTGTCCCAGCTCGCGAGCCAGGACGGCACCCAGATCGGGATATCTCACGCTCGCATCGTCGCGGCGTCCGTGCATCATCAGCCGGGCGCCGCCGCCATGGTCGCCGTTCTTGGTGTTCAGTGAGCGGATGATGCACGTTTGGTCCATTCGCTGGGCCATCCTCGGCATCAGCTCGGAGATTCGGATCCCGGGGACCGCTGTCGGGATCGACCGGAACGGCCCGCCGGTCGGTGCGCCCGGCTTGGGGTCCCATGTCTCCAACTGGCTGGCGCCGCCGGCGAGCCAGAGCAGAATGACACGCTTCTCATTTCGCTTCAGCTCCCCGGCCAAGATCGGGTTCCTCAGTACATCGAGCACCGTCATGTCCGCCGCGAATGCGGCGGCACCGGCGGCAACGGAGCCGAGGAAGCCTCGCCGGTTGATGGCATGCTCGGGCGACCCGCAAAACGTTTGGCGTCGAGTCTCGGACATGGAATTCGCTCCCGCGTGTCCTGCCTGGTTGGTGGGGTAATGCGGAACGATCAGTGGTTGAATCGAAATTCGGAGCCGGTCAGCAGGACCCAGACGAGCTGCTGGCACGCGTCGTCGGGCCGGTCGGTGCGTTGCCCGAGGTACGCGCTCAAGGTGCGGAGCTCCTCTTGATCGGGCGGGCGCGAGAGCACGTTGCGAACGGCCAGGTCGATCAGCTCGGCCGGTAGGGCGGTCTGTTTCAGACGCGTGACCAGCCGGCTCGCCCCGTCGGTCAGCAGCTCGCTGGTGATCCGCTTCCCGTTGCTGAAGAGCAGCGCCTCGGCCACACCGATCTGGGTGTCGCCGCTCGACGACGTGAAGGACGTGGCGAGCGGGCGAGCGCCTTCCTCCAGGGCCTCGATCCGCTTCTGGAACGGTTCGGATTGGAAGTCCGGTGGCAGACTTGCCGGGTCAATGGTCGCCAGCCGGAGCGAGGCCGCCAGTTGCATCGGCGTCAGGGGCCGCACAACGGCCACGGCGAACAGCGACGGCCTGGGCGCCTTCTCCCCTTCCCAGCGAGTGCTGCGGGCATAGGCCGCGGAGCACACCAGGCCCCGGATGAGCCGGCGCAGGTCGTATCCGTGCGTGGCGGTATCACGGGCCAGCCAGGCCAAAAGCGCCGGGTGGCTGGGCGGGTTCGCCGAGTGCATCTGGTCCAGCGGCATGACCAGTCCCTGGCCGAAGAGGCGGTGCCAGATGCGATTGACGATTGCCCTCGCGAAGAACTCGCGATCGCCGGGCTGGAGCGCCACCTCGACCAGCTTGGCACGCGCGCTGAATTTCGGCGGCGGGGGGGGAACGTTCTCCTTCTTCGAGCGGTCGAGCCCCTCCTTCTCCTTCTTCTGCTCGTCCCTGGACGGCTCCTTCGCATCGGGCTCGTCGACCCGCCTTCCCGTCAAGAACATCATCCGGGCCTGACGTTCCACGTCGTCGGTGGTCTTGAACCGGATGGTGCCGTAGGCGTGCTCACCCAGGAAGCCCGCGTTCCCGTTCCCGTTGACGAACGTGCGGGACAGGAACGCCTTCATCCCGTAAAAGTGGTCCTGCTTCCAGTCGCGGACGAGCGGGTGGTCGTGGCACTGGGCGCAACTGATGTTGACCCCGAAGAAGGTCGAGCTGACGTCGGCGGTGAGCCGGTCGAGGTCCTTGACTCTCTGACGGAGGTATTCGGCGGCCGGCTTCTGGACCTTGTCGGTCTGGTCGGGCAGCATCAGCTCGCGAAAGATCCGGTCCCAGGGGCGGTTCTCGCCGGCGGCCCGGACCAGGTAGTCGCGCAGGCTCCCCTTGCTGCCGGCCATCAGCATCGTGTCGAGCTCCGTCGCCTGGTGACGAACGAAGCCGGGAGACGCCATCAGGCGGTCGACCAGCCGTGCCCGCTTATCGGGATCGGTCGATTCGATGAAGGCACGGGACTCGGCGGCCGTGGGAATTCGCCCGGCCAGGTCGAGCGTCAACCGGCGGATCAGGGTTGCATCGTCGGCCGCGACCGCGGGGATGATCGCTTCTTTGCGGAGCATCTCGTCGATGTAATGATCGACCACCTCCGCGATCGGTCGATCGGGGGGGAGCAAGTCCGCGGCCCGGGCCGTGGACTCGACGACCAAGAGCAAGGCGGCGACGGCAAAAGCCGGGCGAAACATCCTCATCATGGGGTTCCTTGTGCTCCTTGATCATCCGGGATGTCATCGAGCCTCGTGCCCGAACTGCAAACCCTTGGCAACCCGAGCCGTCAATCATACCTGATCGGAGCGATGGATAACAATTGTTGAATTCTACTGCCTTCGCGCGTCCGCCGCCACAGAGTTGTGGGAGGAATTCAAACAAACGGCAAGCCCTACCGTGGCGGAGCCGCAACCCCTCGTAGGGTGGGTCGAACGATGCATGGCATCGTGAGGCCCACCGATCGCCACGGCCGTCCCGGTGGGCCTCACCGCGACGAGTCGCGGCTCGACCCACCCTACGCATCGCCTGTGGGGTTCGGGGAACGCCATCCTCAACTCGGATGCTTGCCCTTGGGTCCCGGTTTCTGGCGCCTCAAGATCCGGCCCAAGTGCTGTTCCAGGGATGCCAAGAAGGCCTCGTCACCCAACGGGCGGCCGGCATGCTCGTGGCCGCGGAGGACTTTCAATTCCTCATGAGGCTCGATCGCTCGGTCAAAACCAATGGCGACTTGACCGGACCGCTTCGGCCTGCTGGAATCTTGTTTCAGGTGACCAGGTATGAGACCAAATCGCTCGGTTAGAGCGGCCATCTGGGAAACGGCGGTTAAAACTTAACATTCACTGAAACCAAATCCGAACATGAAACAACTCACTCAGCTCTTCATCGCCTTCGCTTTCGTGACTGTGGCGCGGGCCGAGAACGTCAAACGCAACATCCCCTACGCCGAGCCGGCGAACGAACGTCAGATGCTCGATGTCTATGCGCCTGAAAACGCAAAGAACGTGCCCGTGATCTTCTGGATTCACGGCGGCGGCTGGCAGGGGGGTGACAAGACGAGCGTGCAATTCAAGCCGAAGGCGTTTGTCGACAAAGGATACGTCTTCGTCTCCACGAACTACCGATTGCTGCCGAACGTCGACATGGAAACCATCGTCCGCGACGTCGCGAAGTCGATTCACTGGGTTCACGACCACATCGCCGAGCATGGCGGCGATCCGAATCGCCTCCTCGTCATGGGCCATTCCGCTGGTGCCCAGCTCGCCGCACTGATCTGCACCGACGACCGCTACTTGAAAGCCGAGGGACTGACGCTGGCAATCATCAAAGGCTGCGTTCCTGTCGATGGCGACACCTACGACG
>JBIOJM010000228.1:0-16786 GCA_044450785.1 Isosphaerales bacterium | reverse complement strand
GGCCTGGCACCCGTGGTGATCGCCAGCGTGGCGCTGGCGACGGTGGCCGGCTTCGTCGTGGCCGTTCTTCCCGGCGGACTGGGTGTGCGCGAGGGTGTGTTGATGTCGGCGCTGGCACCCGCACTGGGATCGGACAATGCGGTCGTCGCGGCGCTGGTTCTGCGGCTTGTCTGGGTGGGCGCCGAGCTGGCGGCCGCGGCGCTCCTCCTCCCTTGGTTTCGACGTCCAACAGCCGGGGTGAAGCCACCTCCGGCAGCGGGTCCTGTTCACCCATGATCAGCGTTGTCGTCCCGGTCCGTGATGAGGAGGAGAGCCTGGCCACGCTCCACGGCGAGCTGGACGCGGTGTTCGCCGGCGGCGCCCGGGGGCCGGTCGAGTTCATTTTCGTCGACGACGGCAGCCGCGACGGATCGTGGAGGGTCCTGGCCGAGCTGGCCCGGCGCGATCCTCGGTTGAGCGCAATTCGGTTCCGCCGCAATTTCGGCAAGGCGGCCGCCCTCACGGCCGGCTTCCAGGCCGCTCGGGGTGAGCTGGTCTTCACACTCGACGGCGACCTCCAGGACGACCCGGCCGAGGTCCCGCTCTTCCTGCTCGGTCTCGAACAGGGCTTCGACGTGATCAGCGGCTGGAAGAAGACCCGACACGACCCCTGGCACAAGGTCTATCCCAGCCGGGTCTTCAACTGGGTGGTCAGCCGTCTGACCGGCTGCCGCCTCCACGACCACAATTGCGGATTCAAGCTCTACCGCCGCGAGGTGTTGCGGGAGGTCGGCGTCTACGGTGAGCTGCACCGGTTCATTCCGGTCCTGGCACACGCCCGGGGCTTTCGCGTCGGCGAGCTCGCGATCCGCCATCGCCGTCGCCGGCATGGAGCGTCCAAGTACGGAGTCTCCAGGTTCCTCAAGGGGTTTCTCGACCTAATGACCGTTCGATTCCTGACCCGATTCAGCCAGCGGCCCTTGCACGTGCTGGGAGGCATCGGTCTCTCGCTCTTCGCGGTCGGAAGCCTGGGTATGATCTCTCTGGCGGTGCTCTGGCTTGATCCCCAAAACCGGCCGATCGGCAGTCGCCCGTTGCTTTTCTACTCCATTGCACTATTGCTCGTCGGCGTTCAGCTCATGACCCTGGGCATCCTGGCCGAGCTGGTCACCGCGTACAACATCCGTGCCGAGGATACGTTCAGCATCGCCGAGACAATTCCGCACAGGGGGAATCAGATTCCCGTCGATGAGGCTGACACAGACCCGGGACCGCCGCATTGACATCAGGGTCTTGATTGAGGATTTTGAGTTCTCGTTCTCAAGAAATGCGCTCATGATCGAACCCGGTTCTGCGTGAGATCGATCGATGAACGAATTCGAGCAGAAGCCCGGACGCTCTGATCCGCGCCGGTTCACGGCCATGGTCCTGATCACCGCGGCGACGGCGATCGCGCTCGGCCACTGCTTGCGGCAGCCGACGCAAATGGGCGCCAACGACATCTCCCGCTGGTGCACCGTCTGGAGCCTCCTTGAACGTGGCACCTACGTCATCGACGAGTGCCCCTGGCAGATCGACACCCAGGACAAGATCCTCCACGAAACGAAGGAGGCGAGCGGCGCGTCGGGCGGTCAGGGACCGGTCAAACACTTCTATTCGAGCAAGCCGGCGCTCTTGCCGACCCTGATTGCCGGCATCCTTTACCCGGCGCGGGTCGTGACGGGCGTGCCGCTCGACCGAGTCGTTCTCGAGCAGCGGGCCGAGCGCTGGACTCAGAAGCCCGACCCCGATTCTCCCTACAAGGTCAAGGGGGTGCTCGAGACGCCGAAGGAACCCGTGAAATGGCCGGTCTACATCTTCTACTTCAAACCGATCCTGGTGCTCCTGAACGTCATTCCCTTCGGGGTGTTCCTGGTCCTTTTTGCCCGCGTGCTCGACCGTTACGCGGCCAACGACTGGACCTGGATCTTCTGCCTGGTCGCGGTGGCTTTCGGCACCTATCTCCTACCGTTTACACAGACCTTGAACAACCACACGATCGCGGCCTTCAGCGCGTTCTTCGCACTTTACCAGTTCGTGCGCATCTGGGACGGAGGGGACCTCTCCGGGTGGCGATTCGCGGTCGCGGGCTTCTGCGCGGCGTTCACCGCGGCGAACGAGCTTCCCGCCCTCGCGTTTCTGGTTCTGCTCTTCTGCCTGCTTTGCGTCCGGTATCCCAGGAAGACCCTGCTCTACTTCATTCCGGCGGCGGCCGTTCCGGTCGCCGGCTTCGTGGTCGCTCAGTATGCCGTCTTCGGCGAGTTCAAGCTGGCTTACGAGTCATTCGGGTCCGATGAGTACTTCTGGGAAGGAAGCCTCTGGAAGACACCTCTGGACCTCGATGCGTTGAACGTTCATCCCGAGCCGTATGCGACCTACCTGTTCCACATGACGCTGGGACACCACGGCGTCTTCTCCTTGACTCCGATCTTCCTGTTCTCGGCCCTGGGGGCGTTGCGCCTGCTCGGTGGCGGCGGCCGGTTGCTGACGGTGCTGCGCCGCGGGGGAGCGCCCATGGCGGCCGTGGCCTGGTTGACGACAATGCTGACCATGATCGTCCTGGCATTCTACACCTGGAACCCCAAGGCGCGAAACTACGGCGGGTCGACGCAGGGGCTACGCTGGCTGTTCTGGCTGATCCCGTTCTGGCTGCTTCTGCTCCCCAAGGGGGTCGAGGGTGGTCAGACCCGTGGCTGGGTGCGCGGGCTTGCGCTCCTTGCCCTGGGGCTCTCGGTCCTCTCGGCCGGCTATGCGATGCGCAACCCCTGGAGCCACCCCTGGATCCTGGACGCGCTCGAGCACCTGGACCTGTACCCGCTGACGCGCTAGCTGAGGAGGTGGCATGAGCAGGCCGTTCGCGAATCGAGCGGAGGCGGGCCGTATCCTGGCGGAGAAGCTTACCGCGTATGCCGGCCGGACCGGCGTGATCGTCCTGGGGCTGCCGCGTGGTGGGGTTCCCGTGGCGTACGAGGTGGCGCGTGCCTTGGGCGCGCCGCTGGACGTATTCCTGGTGCGGAAGCTGGGCGCGCCGGGCCAGGAAGAGCTCGCCATGGGCGCGATCGCCTCGGGAGACGTCGTGGTCATCAACGACGAGGTTGTCGAGGCACTCAAGATCTCGCCCCAGACCGTCAAGGCCGAGGTCGACCATGAGCGCCGAGAGCTGGCGCGGCGCGAGGCAATCTATCGCGGCGGTCGCCCTCCGCTTGATGTCAAGGGGAAGACGGTGATCTTGATCGACGACGGGCTGGCCACGGGCTCGACCATGCGTGCCGCAGTCGCTGCCTTGCGACGACAAGAGCCGGCGCGGATCGTCGTCGCCGTGCCGATCGGCGCCTCATCGACCCGCGATGAGTTTCAGACGATCGCCGATGAGTGCATCTGCGCCATCGCCCCCGAGCACTTCCGCGCCGTCGGGCTGTGGTACGACGACTTCGCCCAGACCGACGACATCGAGGTCTGTGACCTGTTGACCCGGTTGCCCAGCACCGAGCAACCTCCGAAGAGTCATCCAGCCGACTCGGTCGATTGGCCGAGCAGTGGTTTCTCTGCTATCTGACTGCGCCTTGCTCGTAGGAATCGCCCCGGAGCGCGAGGCCAGACTGACTTGTGACCAGCCGATGGCCGGGATAGAATTCAATGCGTTATCCTTCATTTCATGTTCGTGATCGTTCGACCGCGGTTGCGGGGAGACGATGCGAACGGCGGAACGCGTGGTGCTCACATGCATACCCCCGCAGAACTAGCACGGCAAGTGGAGCAGCTCGACGAAGAGGATTGGTTCGATTTTCTCGACCGCCTCGATGACGTCTCTCGCCGCCGCCGCCTGCGCGAGCCCGAGTCGGATGGACCGGCAGGCACGACTCGCGACGAGGTGGCTGCCTGGCTGGCGAAACAGCACTTCATCGCCGATAGCAGCATCCGAGAAGTGTGGTACTTGCCTCGAGGGGCGCCGCCCGACGAGATTCGTTTGTTGGAATTGAACGACCGCCTCGCCGGTCCGGAAGGCCCAGTCCAAGCGATTGATTTCGGTCTGAACATCGAGGGAGTGCCGTTCCATATGTTAGTCGCCGACGTCACCACCGAGGAGCTTGACCAAGTCAAGCAGGATCCCTCTCGCCTACCTTCGGGTTGGTCTCTCGAAGGACATCAGATCTGGAGGCGGCGGGGGTGACCGAGTACCAGCGGTTGTTCCTCGTCCAATCGCGCTCGGACTTTGCCGTCTTCGAGTCGTTCCGGCAGCAGCCCGATCTACCCCACTGCCATACGCTTCACTACTTGCAAATGGCGACAGAGCTGCTCGGGAAGGCGCACGCCTGGAGACACGGTCCCCGCACGAATACGCACCGAGCGTTCGTCAGTTTCCTCCGAGGCCTCACGACTGACCGGCGGGCTCAAAAGCAGCTTGGCTACGAACGACGAAACGCGAATTGGAAGCATCTGATCCGGAAAAGTGTACCACTGGCCGAACGTGTTGAAGACTTGGCTCCTGCGCTGTCCCCCGATTCTCCCAACCCGGAGTATCCCTGGCCCCGTGATGCCCCCAATGCCGCACCGGCGGAACATACCTTTGGGGTATGGCTGGATCTGCAGAAAACGCCTGCGGGGAAGCAGTTCCTCAATCTTCTCGGCCGTCTCTTCGTGGTAGCCGATGAGTTCCTCTGAGGGCGAGTGGTTCTTGGGTTGGAGCTGGTCTACGTACAGCCCGGTGCCCGATCGTTCCCGCCGCAACCGGGTTGTGAACCCCTCGGACTCGATTACACTGGCAGTTCCCAGGTAGACTGCGGGATTGCCTGAGGGATCTTGTCCTGGATCAGAGGCGAAACCGGCACAAGGAGCGGGCGGAGTGCAACTTCAAGAGCTGAGCTGGCCGGCGGTGGCCGTGGTCGCGAACGACTTACCCGTCGTGGTTCCGATTGCGGCCCTGGAGCAGCATGGGCGGCATCTGCCGGTGTTTACCGATAGCATGTTGCTGGGTGAAATCGTCCGCCGGGCCGCCGAAGTCTTGAGCGACCGCGTGGTGTGGACGCCCCTGTTGTGGCTGGGAAACTCGCACCATCATCTCGAATTCGCCGGCACGCTCTCGGCCGCGCCGCGAACGTACCTCGACCTTCTCGGGGACCTGATCGACAACCTGGTCGGGCACGGATTTCGCCGCATCGTGCTCTTGAACGGCCACGGGGGCAATATCGTGCCAGCGCAGCAGGCGGTCTTCGAGGCCCGCCAGCGCTACCGGCGGCGGAGCGACCTGCTGCTGCTGGCGACGACCTACTGGCTCCTCGGGAGCCAGCCGAAGCAGGTCGATCCCACGCTCGTGCAGGATCGGATGGGACACGCGTGTGAATGGGAAACGTCGATGATCCTGCACCTCGCCCCGAGCCTGGCCGGCGACGTGAGCCGGATCGAGGCGGTCTCTTCCGGTATGCCGTTCGACCCGGCCACGCAGGGCTGGATCACCAGCGAGCGGAGCGCGCCCGGCCACATCGGCGACCCTCGCCACGCCACCGCGGAGAAGGGCCAGACTCTCTTCCGCATCTTCTCCCAAGATGTCGCGAGATTCCTGGAACGGGTGATCGCCTGGGATGGCTGTTCCTGGGATGGCTGACATGAACCGGGACCGAAGCGAAATGATAGCGATCGCGGAGCCGCCGGCCACGCTTCGGAGCTGGGGCATCTGCGTGCTGATGCTGCTGGCGACCATGCTCAACTACATGGACCGTCTGGCGCTCTCGCAACAGGCGACCGAAATCAGCACCGAGCTGAAGCTGAGCAACAAGGACTACAGCCAGATCGAGGCCGGTTTCGGCCTGGCGTTCGCCGTGGGGGGCATCGTCACGGGGCTGATCGCCGATCGGCTCAGTCCGCGCTGGCTGTATCCGGCGGTCCTGCTGGGATGGTCGACCGTGGGGTTCGCGACCGGCTGGGTCACCAGCTTCCGCGAGCTGCTCGTCTGCCGGGTGCTGCTGGGTTTTTTCGAGGCGGGGCAGTGGCCCTGCGCGCTCGTGACCGCGCAGCGCATGCTCTCTCGCCGCAACCGATCGCTGGGCAACAGCATCATCCAGAGCGGCGCGTCGCTGGGGGCGATCGTCACGCCGTTCGTCGTACTCTCTCTGACCACGGACGCGCAGGGAAGCTGGCGGATCCCTTTCCGTGTCATCGGCTCGATCGGAGTCGTCTGGGTCGTCGCGTGGCTGGCCGTCGTTCGATCGCGCGACCTCATCCTGAGCGACTCGGCCTTGCCGGCGCCGGAGAACGATCGTTCGGGGCCTGGTGTGCCGGCCGATTCCTCCCCGACCTGTGCCTCGACCCGGGCCACGTTCTTCCGCCGATTCCTCGCCCTGGCTGTTGTCGTGATCGTCATCAACCTGTGCTGGCAATTCTTCCGTGCGTGGATGCCGAAGATGCTCCGCGAGGAGTATCAGTATAGCGCGCACCAGGTCCAGTATTTCTCGATCGCTTATTACGTGGCCGCTGACGTGGGCTGCCTTACGATCGGGTTCCTGACCAGGTACCTGGCGGGCCGGGGTTTCTCGGTCCATGGAGCGCGGGTGGCGACCTTTCTGGCTTGCTCGCTCCTGACCGCCTCGAGCATGCTGGCCGCCGCGTTGCCCGCCTCAGGGCTGCTGCTTACGACGTTGCTGGTGATCGCGTTCGGCTCGCTCGGCCAATTCCCCATCTACTACTCGTTCACCCAGGAGCTATCGGCGCGGCGGATGGGGAATGTCACCGGCGCGCTGAGCTTCATCACCTGGATGTTTCACGCGATCGTGCAGGAGCCGATCGGCCGCTGGATCGACCGGACCAAGTCCTTCTCCCAGGTCATGTTCCTGGCCGGTTTGATGCCGCTGATCGGTTTGCTTGCTGTCCTCTTGCTCTGGAACGCTCCGAGTCGGCGTGAGCCGGACTGACATGGTGAAAGAGCGATCTATGACCAACTTCGTACATTATTGTTGTTCATGGCTGGTGGCGGGGTCCTTGGCGCTGGCGCTTGCGCCGGCGGCCGGGGCGGAGGGGCCGGCCACCGCGCCGCGCTCGCCGCGCGACTCGATGGCGGCCTTCGTGCTGGCCGATCCCGCCCTCACGATCGAGCTGGTTGCCGCCGAGCCGGAGGTGACGAGCCCGGTTGCAATCGCGTGGGATGAAGACGGGCGGCTCTACGTGGCCGAGATGATCGACTACCCGGTTGCGCCGGCGGCGGGACGGATCAGGCGGCTGGAGGACCGCGACGGCGATGGCCGTTACGAGCGTGCGACCGTCTTCGCCGACGGGCTGCCTTTTCCCACCGGCGTGATGCCTTGCTTTGGGGGCGTCCTGGTGACGGCGGCGCCGAACATTTGGTTTTTCCGCGATCGCGACGGCGATGGGCGCGCTGACGAGCGGCACGTGGTGTTGACCGGTTTTGGCGAAGGAAATACGCAGCTTCGAGTCAACGGGCTCTATTGGGGCCTGGATAACCTGATCTACGCCGCCAACGGCCGCAGCGACGGCGAAGTGCGCGCACCGAACGACCCACCGAGCCAGGCGGTCTCGATCCGCCGCCGTGATCTGCGGTTTCGTCTCGCGGGGCGGCCGGGGCCGGGCGAACGGATCGCGGTCGAAGCCATCGCCGGCTTCAGCCAGTTCGGACTGGCTCACGACGACTGGGGCAATCGATTCCCGTCGTGGAACACGATCCCGGTGCGGCACGTCGTGCTCGAGCAGCAGACCCTGGACCGAAACCCTTACCTGGCGGAGACGTCATCCGTGGCGTCGATCCTCGACCCGGCCGATGGCGGCCGGATCTTTGGGATCGGTCCACCCCAGGCGCGATTCAACCGCGAGTCGGTCGCCTTCTTCAACGCCAGTTGCGGCCCGATCATCGAGTGCGGCGACATGCTGCCCTCGGCGTACCACGGCAACGCCTTCGTGTGCGAGCCCCTCACGAACCTGGTGCACCGCCGCGTGCTGGAACCGGCCGGACCGACCTTTGTTGCCCGCCGGGTCGAGGTGGGCCGGGAATTCCTGGCTTGCTCGGATCCGTCATTCCGGCCGGTCAACCTGGCCACCGGCCCGGACGGAGCGCTCTCTATCGTCGACATGTACCGAGAGCTGGTCGAGCATCCCCAGTTTGTGCCCGAAGCAGCCCGCGGGGCCGTCGATTTCCGCCGCTGGCACGATCGCGGACGAATCTGGCGCGTCCGACCCAAGTCAACGGCCGCGCGGAGCGGCCGCCGGCCGAACCTCAGCAAGGCCGCCGCGCCCGAGCTGGTCAGGCTGCTGGGCCACCCCAACGGGTGGTGGCGCACGACGGCGCAGCGGCTGCTGGTCGAGCGGCAGGACCGAGCGGTCGCGCCGCTGTTGATCGCGATGCTCAACGACTCGCCCGATCCCCTGGAGAGGGTCCATGCCCTCTGGGCCCTGGCAGGACTCGGCGCCGCCGATGCCGCGGTCTTGGCGCGGATGGTCCGCGACCCGCATCCCGGCCTGCGCGAGCAAGCCCTGCGCGTCTCGGCGGGAATCGAAGCGCGTCAGCACGCGCAACTGCTCCCGACCTCGATTCTGATCGCGCTGGCCGGCGATCCCGCGATCCGTGTCCGACTCCAGGCGGCGCTGGCGCTGGGCGATCGCTCCGGTTCATCGCCTGCCGCGCTCGAAGCCCTGGGAAAAATCGCGGCCAAGGACGTTGACGATCCCTGGATGCGGCTGGCGATCCTGAGCGGTCTGACCGAGTCGTCGGTTGCCTTCATTCCCTTGTGCGACTCAATTCCCTCTTCAGCGGGCCGAAACCAACTGCTGGCCCAGGCCGCCGCGATCGTGGGCGTCCGCCGTCGCTCACCCGAGCTGGCCACTCTCCTGGGAATGATCGCGTCCCGGCTGGATCCGCGGGGGGCGGAGCAGTCCGGTCCGAGCGTCTCGCTCGACTCCCTGACAATGCTGGCGGGACTCGCCCTGGGGCTGGAGCGGTCCGGCCCGTCGCTTTATGCCGTGATCTCGACGGCATCGCCCGATTTGAAACCAGCCCTGGAACGCCTCGCTCCGCTCTGGCCGGTTGCCAGGGCGCTGGCGGTCTCGAACCAGCCGGTCGCCCGGCGACTGGTGGCGATCGATGTGCTGGCGCGCGGACGCCCCGACCTGGCCGCGGCCGTCATCCCCAACTTGCTCGCCGTGACCCAACCGCTCGAGATTCAGGCCGCCGCGGCTCGCGCCGTCGCGCGCGCGGGCCAGCCGTCGCTGGCCTCCCAGGCCCTCGGCCGCTGGAACGAGCTGGCGCTGGCAACGCGCCGAGAACTACTGGCTTCCTTGATTGGTTCCCCCCTGCTCGCGGAACCGCTCATCCAGGCCCTGGAACGGGATACCATTGCCCCCAGCGAGCTTGATGCTTTAGCGCGCGAGACGCTAGAGCGCCTGCCGGACACCGCATTGAGGCTGCGTGCCTCGACCGTCCTGGCCAAGTTCACACCGGCCCAGCGGTCGGTCGCCCTGGCGCGCTATCGGGCCGCGCTTGCGCTCCAAGGCGATTGGCGTCGTGGCGTGGACGTCTTCGCCCGGAATTGTCAGAACTGTCACCAGCACCAGGGTCAGGGTCACCGCGTCGGCCCCGACCTCTCGGGAATCGCCGGCCGCGCCCCGGAGGCCCTCCTCTCCGATATCCTCGACCCCAACCGCGAAGTCGCACCCGACTTCGCGACACTCACCGTCGCCAACCGCCGCGGCCAAGTCTTCTCGGGGCTTCTCGTCGAAGAGACCGCGACGAGCTTGAAGCTCCGCCGCGCCCTGGGAATCGAGGAGACCTTGCTCCGCTCCGAGATCGACCAACTTCGCTCCACCGGACAATCTCTCATGCCCGAGGGACTCGAACAAACCATCAGCCTCCAGGAGATGGCCGATCTGATCGCGTTCCTGCGACAAAACAGCGGAAATGATGCACGATAGCGATTGCTTCAATCAATTAGTTAGTTATAACTGCTTGGGCTTCTTTTTCGCGCGGCGATCCCATAAAACGCCTTGACCTTCGGGTCCGGTTGACGATTCGGTTTCGTGAGGCAGTCGATGTCGTAAGTCGTCGCCGGCTCGGTCGCCGCGGGCTCCGCGGAGTCGCCGATTACGACCACGCGAAACCGGGGACTGAGATAGTACCGGGCGGCTTCGAGCTGCTCGCGACGGAAATGGGGATCACTCGGATGGATCACGACGGTGATCGGTTGGCGGGGCCCTGGAGCGTCCGTCGACTGCTCCTGCCGGCTCAGCCAGCCGGCCAGGCCGCGCCAGTCGGCCTTGACGACTTGGCTGTATACATCAGCGCGGATGAGTGAGAGCGAAACAACCAGCCCTCCCGCCGCGGCCGGCCAGCGGACAATCCGGGGGAGCTTGCTCAGGCCGTGCGCCAGGAGGATCAAATATGCCGGTGCGATGAAGAGGTGATAGCGCGGCGGCCCAAAGATCGGCTGGAACAGGTAGGAATACAGATACATCAATACAGGCGGCGTCGCCGTCCAGGTGATGAGGATCAGATTCTCGGTCGCGCCGGCGATCGCCGGCCGGCGCTCGAGACCGATCGGTCGCCAGGAGAGCAGGCCGATGGCGATGATCGCCATGCAGATGACGAGAACGATCGCGTTTCCACCGACGTACTCGATCGGAACGGCCAGCAGGAATCGGATCGAATAGCGCGGCATGGGATAATCCGTCCCGTGGTCCATGTACCGGCCGAGCCAAGGGGTGATTGCCAGGATCACGGCGAGCTGGATCAAGAGCCACGCCCTCACCGACAGCTTGAGGGAGGACCGGACCAGGACGAAGGCAAGCCCGTGCGCCGCAACCATGAACAGACCCAGCGGATGGCTGTAGACCAAGGAGGTCAGGAGCAGCCAGTAGACGAGGCAATGAGCCGGTTTGGCCCCGCGGCGGAATGAGATGAAGACGAGCCAGGAAATGCAGGTCAACAGGGTCAGCCACGCATACATCCGCGCTTCCCGCGCGTAATAGACGAGTGGCGGGCACACCGCGGCCAGCCACGCGGCCCACCGCGCCGTGGCTTGGTCGAACGTCTGGCAGCCGAGTCGGTAGATCACCACCAGGGTGAGAAGACCGCAAAGGGCGCTGAAGGATCGGCCGGCCAAGTCCGAGGCTCCAATGACCCGCAACCAGGCTTGCAACACCAGCGGGTGCAGGGGCGCACGGGTCCCGTCGATCTGGTCGAGCCGCGAGAGCAATGCGGTGGGGCTGGCCGCGCGCGCGACTCGCATCGTGACGACTTCGTCATACCAGAGACTCGTGCTGTCCAGGCTAGAGAGCCGCAATCCCGCGGCGACCAGCACGATCGAGGCCAGATGCAGCGCCCGAACGTTGCACCACCATGGTGGCTGTCGCCCGCCGTGGGTGGGTTCGGGAACGGTCGGGGTTTCGCGCGGATCAACCATGGTGCAACTCCCTCCCTGTTGAGTCATAATCGCTCCGTTGCATTGACACCAGAGTCGTGTGAGTCAAGGGGCGAGGAAATTGTCATGAATCGATTGCCGGCGAAAGTCGCCGTCATCACGGGCGCGGGCGCGGGGATCGGCCGCGCCACCGCCGAACTGTTTGCCGAGGAGGGGGCTGCCGTCGTGATCGCCGAGCGCGACGAGTCGAGCGGCCGCGACGCGGTCGAGCGGATCAAGGAGGCTGGTGGGCGAGCGCTCTTCGTGCACACCGACGTGGCCGACGAGACGAGCGTCGCGCGCATGGCGGCCGAGGCCGTCGCTGCCTTCGGTGCGATCCACATTCTGGTCAACAATGCGGCGATCTTCATCCTCCGCGGGATCGACGCGACGCCGGAGGAGTGGCGGCCGATGCTGGACATCAACGTCATGGGACCGGCCCTGGTCGCCAAGCATGTCGTGCCGGCGATCCGCCAGGCCGGCGGCGGCGCGATCGTCAACCTCGCCTCGATCTCGTCGTTCATCGCTCAGCCGAATTACGTCACCTACAACACGACCAAGGCGGCCATCCTCGGCATGACGCGGTGCATGGCCATGGACCTGGCACCACATAACATCCGTGTCAACTCCGTCTGCCCTGGCGTCGTCTGGACGCAGGTCGTCGAGCGACAGGCCCTGGCGATGGGGCTCGACCGCGCGGCCGCCGCCGTTCATCCCCAGTGGGCAGGCGCTCAACTGCTTCAGCGCTGCGCCGAGCCCCGCGAGATCGCGCATGCCATCCTGTTCCTGGCCTCCGGAGATGCGTCGTTCATCACGGGAGCCCACCTCATGGTCGATGGGGGATATACGGCTCGTTGATCGGGATGAGGGCTTCTCACGGCTCAAGTGATCGAGGTCCACAACCGGGCGTCGCAATAGCGTGCGAGATGTCCAACATTCCGGGTCGCGACGATGACTTGATCACCCGGTTGACCGATCGTGGCAGCGCACGCCGCCAGGATGACGTCGGCGTCAAGTGCGTCCGGGGAGGCGGTCGGAAGGCCTCGATTGCGAGCGTCGGCCCAGAACAGCGAGGCTTGGCGCATCTGAGGCGTCGTGATCGGGGCATACCGCAGGCCGCAGTTGGTTACCAAGGCGTCGAGTCGAATCAGCGAAGGGGTTGCGCCGATGCGAGTCAGCTCCCTACGCACTTCGTAATCGGCGACTTCGGGTACGAAGACCACCACGCCACGGGCCAAGAGGCCATCGAGCCAGTTCAGGCTTCGGACCGTCTCGGAGCGGCGCGGATTGCCACATGCCAGACCGAGCGGCGACGAGTCGAGCAGGATGTACTCGACCATCTCTCAATACATCCCCTTGAACAGGGGACGGTGCGGACGGTGTTCGTCAATCCCTCGCATCATCTGTTCCATCGCATCGGGAGGTTCCCCCTCATCGTCAGTCATCTGGGCAATCTCGGCGAGACGCTGCCGCGCCGCCTCGCACCAGGCCCGGCGTTCGTCGTCAGTCATGGGGACGATCTTCCCGTCCGGTCCCAAGCCCGACGGCGGAATCGTCCCGACCCGCGGAGGAAACGGTTCTCGAGTCATGGTCAAACCCTTCCATTGAAAACAAGCCCGCCCCAACAATGATTCTAATCCATGCCGACGATCGGGGGGAAGCACGGGCAGCGTTGTCAGGCGCAGGGTTTTCGTGGAGTTCAAGGATCCGTATCATGATGCAGAGGAGTTGATCCGCGCTGCATTCGGCCTGATGACGGCCACGCAGGGGCTTGACTATGGGCGCCACCGCCACCATAACTCGACACGGTATTGCCCTACCGGGCGATCGAATAGCCGACCTCTGCCGAAAGTACGGAGTTGTGGAGCTGGCCATCTTCGGGTCGTTCCTGCGGGGCGATTTCGGCCCCGAGAGCGACATTGATTTTCTGGCCGTGTTCGACAACGACGATTACGGGCCGTGGATGGGGAAAATAAGCGGACTCGAAAGCGAGTTGTCCTGCCTGCTCGACCGAAAGGTGGATCTCGTCCCCAAGCCGATGCTCAAGTGGGTCATCCGCGACCGAGTCCTCGCCGAGGCGCAGCACGTCTATGTCGCAGAGAACGGATGACCTTTACCTGGTGGACTTGCTCGACTCGGCGGACGCGATCGGTCGCTCCCTGAGCGGCATCTCGTTTGAACGAGAGGAGTGTCTCCAGCGCTCTCTCTCACTTTCGGAAGAGTCGTCTGAGAGCAAGCCGCGAGATGATTCTGCGTTTTTCCAGCACCGGCTTGAGTCGGGTCATCGAATGGTTCACATGAAAGTCGACAATCAGGGGCAGATGGTCGGAGGCGTCGCGCGCCAGCCGCGAGTGCACGATTCGGGCGTGGCGAATCTCGCATGGGCCGTGGACGAAAGCCTTGTCGAGCGAAGCGACGGGCCAGTAGGCCGGGAAGGAACGGAACCGGGAACGCGGCGCCGTGACCTGCACGAAGCCGTGGGCCGCAAAGGGACCTCTGGCCAGCGTGTTGAGCCAGTCGTTGAAGTCGCCGACGATCAGGGTCGGCAGGTGAGCCGACTCTCGGAAGAGGGCGTGCTCGAGCAAGTGCCGCGCTTGCCAGTGCCGCTCGCGCTCGGCCAGGCCAAGATGCCAGTGCACCAGGTGAACGAGCCCCTCGGGCGTCTCGACGACCGCCATCTGCGCGCCGCGCGGCTTTCTGCGCTTGCGGCGGAGCGAGATCTGGTGGCAGTTGCGGAATGGCCAGCGGGACAGCACCAGGTTTCCGTACCCGCCGATCTTGAACCGCACGTTGAGCTGAAAGAGGTGGGCCGTCGCCCGCAACGCCTGACGCAGCTTCTCAGGCTGGTCATCGTGATGCGACCGCGCCACGTGGCGATCGACTTCCTGCAAGCAGATGAAATCCGGATTCTCGGCCTCGATGACCTGGATGATCCGCTCGAGGCGATAGCGGCGATCGCGACCGCCGATCCCCTTATGAATGTTGTAGCTCAGCAGGCGCATGGTCAAACGTCTCGAGTCGTTTCGGGCTGGTCAGGAATGGGTCGGGGCTCGGTCGATGTCGTCGTGACCGGGGGCCGGCCCGCCCCGTCAGTCCGGTAGGCTGAATCGTGCCAGGCCACGTGCTCGTCGAGCCGCGTTGCCGCGCCCTTGAGCGCGGCGTGGCTCGGCTTCCCCTGGTCGTCGCGCTCGATCGGTAAATCGAGCGCCGCCACGGGATGCAGCTCAGTAGGGATCACGTTCCGCCGCACCCGCCGGATCCCCCAAACGACCAGAAAGTGATGGATTGCCCGGTAAGCGAACCAGTAACCGATCAAGTTGGGACCAGGCAAGATAAAGAGTAAGAACGCAAAGGGCGCAATCACCCCGTTCAAGCTCACCCAGATCAGATGGCGCCTCCACTGCTGGGTGAGGTAGCCCTGCCAGGTGGCGCTGACTTCGTCTCGAGTTCGCGCCGCGGGATGATGTAGATCGATGCGGCGGGCCGACCGCAGCCGCGCCAGCATCGCTTCGTCTGGGTGGGCGAACGAGTGCAGCCAATCCCACGCCCGGCGCATCCAGAGCATGGCGCCGGAATCCGCGTGTTGCCAGGCCGACTTGAACCTCGAGTAGCGGGCGTGAAACCAGCCGCGCAGACCCGGCCGCGCCGTCGAGGCTGAATCGTCACCTTCACCCTCATCGTGGGACGACTCCGACTCATCCGAGTAAAGGAAAAACCGCTCGCGGCTAATCAACAGCAAGTAAATCTTCACGGCTCAGCCTGGTCGTCCTCCAGTTGCATGGCTGCTCCACCCCGCGCGCTCGACATGCGCTCCGCCCGCAGCGCGGCGATGCAACTCGTTCTTGGTTTCATTGTAACCGCCGGCGCAGTGATTTTGCTCAGCCGTCTGGCGGGAAGCAGCGCGTTTGCCGTCGGGTTTTCAGGGTTCGGGTTTGGAAGCCGCTTCCTTCGGCTTTCCGAGGGACTGAATCTCGGTTCCGACCTCCCTGAAATTGCTCTTGATCTCCTTCCTCAGCTCCCGTTCCCCGGCCCGGATCTTGGCACCGACACCCCGCACGTCCTTGGTCGCGGGGTTGACCCAAGCGATGAAGGCATAGGCCAAGACCACCAAAACGATCGGAATGCAAGACGTTGCGATCCGCCGTACGATCGGCTTCATCCGGTCCCAGTGAGCGGTCATGTAATAGAACGTATACGGCGGAAAAAGAAACGCCAGTCCCTGAAGCGGCCCATCCTTGTAGGGCCGGAGGAAGAACGCGAGCAAGTCGGTCCAGAACCGTCCATAATTCGCAACAACGACCACCACCGCCCCCGTATGCACCAATCCTCGGTTCGCGACGACGATTCCAAAGAGAATCAGCACCAGGAAGGGGACCGAGATGAGGTAAGCCCAGTTGTCGACCCAGCGAAGGAGCTTGAGCATGGAGCCGACGCCCGCCCGCCATTTCACGTAAAACCAGCCTGCGGGCCGCGAGCTCTCCAGCCTGGAAAAGAAACCGCCTCGATCGCCCTCGAGGCTGTACCCGCGGCGATCTTTTTCGAATTCCTCCACCTCGCGCAGACCGCGGGCGATTTCCGGAGAAACGGCAAGAAGCGAGGCGGGATCGGCGTCATCGTCGAGCAGCTCGAAATGGACGTGGTGCTCGCCCACTTGCGGCCGTGTGCCAGGTAGAGGAGCGGCCAGGGCGAAAACGGAGCCGTGCGGGCCAGCGGGATGGTGCGAGGCCGGTTCGGGAGCGGGAGCCGGCACAGGCACCTCGGTACGCACCACGGGCCGCGTCTCGGGGGGACTGAGCCGGAACGGAGCCTCTTCGGGTGCGGTCGCGGGCTCGGCTATCGGCCCGGATGGGGCTTCCGGCGCGACTGCGGTGTTCGGGATCCGCATGACATGCCCGCAGTGCGAGCACCTTCCGCGTTTACCCCGGGAGTGCTCGTCGACCTGAAATCGCTTGCCGCAGTTTTCGCACGTGAAGATGATCAACATTTTACGCGATGATCTCTCGAATCGGTTTGCCGAAATCGATTTCCAGCCGCTTGTGGCCGGGGACTTCGAGCCGGCGCGGGTCGAGGCCGAGCTGGTGCAAAACGGTGGCGTGGACGTCGGTGACGTAATGGCGGTGCTCGATGGCGTGATAGCCGATCTCGTCGGTCGCGCCGTGGGCGACGCCCCCCTTGATGCCGCCGCCGGCCATCCAGATCGAAAAGCCGTAGGGATGATGATCGCGGCCGTCTTTTCCTTGCGAGCCGGGCGTACGGCCGAACTCGGTGGCCCAGACGACGATCGTCTCGTCGAGCATGCCGCGCTGCTTGAGGTCGGTCAGCAGACCGGCGATCGGCCGGTCGACCTGGGCGCACTGCCTGGCGTGATTCTGCCG